>JBEKBU010000251.1:0-6093 GCA_050015235.1 Methylomonas sp.
CAAACGCGCCTGCAAAGCCGCCGGCAAGGCGCTACTTTTTTGGTTCTCCATGCCCCGCGCCAAACGCGATTGTATCCCGGCATCCATGACATCCAATTCCAGCGCAACCGTATCCGCTCCCTCCATGGCCTGTTGAACCCGCGGTCCCGGAAACATCCAGTCTAATTTCGCCACATGCAGCGTTCCATAGAGATAGGAAACATTGCCGTTTTTACTGATGCGCCATAAAAAACCGTGATCATGGCTATTACCCATGCCGGATTGCAGTATTTCCGGAGTCAGTTCGGGCGTCTCGGGCGGACACGCCGTTTGTCCCGGCGCTGGAAATAAACAAATCAGTAGGATAACCAGATAAGCGTGTGTGGATGGAAACATATTTTTTCAACGGTTAAAGTATTCATTGTATTGTAACCTTAGTCGATAACTAGACGCTGGCGGCATTCAAAAAACTGGCCCTATTGTTTTTTAGCGCCGGAGTACCTGACCGTATCTTCACGCTCTGTCCCGCCTGACATTTTTTTGACGGCGGTTCAAGGCGGAAATTTCTTGCCGCCCGGCATTTTAGATGGTTTTTTGACGCTGACTCAGCTGTTTTATTAAGCTATCTAAATGAATTAAAAATAAATTCTAAATTTGGCATACGCGCTGCTTATTCATTAGCAAAGGGGAGGCAGCACATGTCGATTAATCTAAATAATGCGTTGGGCTTACACCCACAGGCTTTATTGCTAAGAGAAAAACGCAGTGAAGTTTTGGCGGCAAATTTAGCCAATGCCGATACGCCGGATTATAAAGCCCGCGATCTGGACTTTAAAGCCGTTTTTAATAACGCCTTGCAAACCGGCGCTAACTCGGAAAAAACAACTTTACAACTAACGAACTCCGCGCATATGGCCGGAGCGAATACCATGCTGGGGGCCGATTTGCTCTATCGCAATCCTCAACAGGCCTCGTTGGACGGCAATACCGTGGAAGCTCATATAGAACAAGCCAAATACGCAGAGAACGCCGTTCAATATGAAGCCAGTTTAAATTTTTTAAAAAGCCAGTTCACCGATTTGTTAACGGCCATTAAAGGACAATAACCATGACAGCCTTAAAAATTTTCGATATCGCCGGCAGCGGCATGAACGCCCAGAATTTAAGACTCAATCTGGTAGCCAGTAATATCTCCAACGCCAACAGCATCAGCAGCAGCACCGATCAGGTCTATAAAACCCGGCAACCGGTATTTGCCGCCGAAATGCAAAACGTACTCAATAAAAATCAAGCCGGCGGCGTCAATGTATTGGGGGTCGTGGAAAGCCAGGCGCCGCCGGTCATGGAATATGCGCCGAATCATCCATTGGCGGACGCCAACGGTTATATATACAAACCGAACGTAAACACGATAGAGGAAATGGCGAACATGATGTCCGCCTCCCGTTCCTACCAGAACAATATCGATGTTTTGAATACAGCCAAAACCATGCTTTTGGACACCCTGAAATTAGGCCAATGAGAAATTTATTATGACGACCAGTTTAATCAATACTTTTAACAGTCTGGGGTTGGCGACGACTTCGTCCAATAGTAGCGCAAGTTCATCGGCCAGCACAACCGGCAGCGCCAGCGGGGCCACGACCGATACGACCAGCAATTCGAGCACCCTGACTCAATCCGATTTTTTAACGCTGCTGACCACGCAGTTAACCAATCAGGATCCGACCAATCCGACCGACAGCAATACCATGGTGCAGCAGATGGCTGAATTCAGCACGGTTACCGGCATCAATAGTCTGTTAACGTCGTTTCAAGGCTTGGCCAGCTCCATTACCTCCGATCAGGCCTTACAGGCCTCCAGCCTGGTTGGGCAATCTGTTTATGCCCCCGGTAATCAAGCGCTGCTAACTTCAGGCGGTACGGTATCCGGAAATTTCACTTTGTCGAGCTCGGCCACTAACGCCACGGTTACCATTACAGATCCCACATCCGGCGCGACCGTCGATCAGTTCAATCTTGGTTCTCAGTCCGCCGGCCAAGTGCCTTTTACCTGGAACGGCCAGAATAGCAGCGGCGCGGCTGCAAGTCCGGGCGTATATGACGTCAAAGTCACGGCGTTGGTGGGCGGAAAGAATACAGCAATCAATACTAATATTTTATCGCAAGTGAGTAGCGTAACAGTAGGCAGCGGCGCAAGCGGCCTGCAGCTCAATTTAGCCGGCACGGGCGCTAGCGTGCCATTCAGCAGCGTGTCGACCATTCAATAACATCAGGAGTACATCCCATGACTTTTGCAACAGCCTTAAGCGGCCTAAACGCCGCATCCAACGATTTATCGGTAACCGGCAATAATATCGCCAATGTCAACACCGACGGTTTTAAACAATCCGTCTCCGAATTCTCGGATGTCTACGCATCCAGTATTGCCGGCGTAAGCAGTATTACGCCCGGCTCCGGCGTCAGCGTCGCTAACGATGCGCAGCAATTTTCGCAAGGGATATTGCAGGGCACTAACAATAATCTGGATATGGCGATCAGCGGCGGGGGCTTTTTTACGCTGGCGCAAAGCCCAACCAATACCAACGATTTGTCCTATAGCCGCGACGGCGAATTTGAACTAGATCAGAACGGCTATCTGGTCAACAATCAAGGCAATGCGGTAATGGCCTACGCGCCCAACGGCGCCACGGTTGCGGCGGGGTTCAGCACCGGGGTGCTGCAACCGATAAAAATCGATACGCTGACCGGCCCGCCTACGCCTACCAGCACTATTAATCTAAATGTGAATCTGAACGCCAGCAATAGTGTCCCTTCGGTTACCCCATTTTCGCCAACCAATCCATCGAGTTATAATTCCCAGACATCGGCCACCATATACGATTCGCTGGGAACGCCGCATATCATCACCACGTATTTCGTCAATGCCGGCTCCAGCACCGATACGACCGGCGCCACGGTAACCGACTGGCAGGCTTACCATTATATCAGCGATCCGGCGACGCCTACCGCGCAGACGCCTCTTGACGCCACTTCTATAGGATCTTCCGTCAGTACCGCCACTATTCCGACGGCGACCGCGACAACGCCGGTGCCGGGCGACTTGACGTTCGATTCGTCCGGAAATCTGATATCGCCGACGGGCGGCGACTTTTCATTGGAAACCTATACGGTTAATCCGCCGACCGGAGCCGCGCCCATTACCATCAGCGACATGAATTACAGCGGTTCGACCCAGGTTCAGCAAGCGTTCAGCGTGAACGGCCAAACCCAAAACGGCTTGCCGGCCGGGCAATTAACCGGCGTAAGTATTGACGATACCGGCGTAATTTCAGCCAATTTCAGCAATGGCGGCACATTGCCGTTAGGCCAGGTCGCGCTATCGAATTTCGCCAACGTCAACGGCTTGTCGAAAATCGGCAGCACCAGCTGGAAACAAAGCTCCAGCTCCGGGCCGGCGACGCTGGGTACGGCCGGTTCCGGCAGTCTGGGCACCATACAGTCAGGCTCGGTTGAAACTTCAAACGTCAATTTATCGAATGAGCTGGTCAACCTGATTGTCGCCCAGCAAGCTTATCAGGCCAACGCTAAAACCATAACCACGGAAAACAACATCATGACCAGTATTCTGCAAATTCAGTAACAGCCATATCCGACCGTTAGGATAATATTTATGGATCGCAGTTTATATGTGGCAATGAGCGGCGCCAAGCAGACCATGCTGGCGCAAACCGCCAACGCCAATAATTTGGCCAACGCGCAAACCACCGGCTTCAAAGCCGATTTTGAGCAGTTCCGCGCCATGCCGGCGTTTGGACCGGGCTATCCGACGCGGGTGTTGACCATGACGGAGCGGCCGGGAACCGATTTATCCACCGGATCCTTGCAAACCACCGGCCGCGATCTGGATATCGCCATTGACGGAAAAGGCTGGATAGCCGTTAAAAACAAAGAAGGCGCGGAAGCCTACACGCGGGCCGGCGATTTAAAATTGACGCCGGAAGGCCTGCTGCAAACCAGTACCGGCTTACCCGTGTTAAGCGATAGCGGCAATCCGATCGTCATTCCGCCGACCAGGAAATTGGCGTTTGGCGGCGACGGCACCATCAGCATCATTCCCCAGGGCGGGCCAGCCAATACCGCGGCGATACTTGACCGTATCAAACTGGTCAATCCCGATCCGAAAACCCTTGAAAAACGGGGCGACGGTTTGATGTACGCTAAAAACGCCACGCCGCCGGCGGCGCCGGATCCGAATGTGAAATTGGTGCAAGGCTCGTTGGAAAGCAGCAACGTCAGCGTGATGACGGCAATGGTGGAAATGATAGAGCTCTCCAAGCACTACGATCTGCAAATTAAAGCCATGAAAAGCGCTGACGATAATGCTTCGGCCGCATCCGGCCTCACAAAACTGGCATAGAACATGCTAACTTTTTAATTAAGGCTTAGAAATGGCTAGATATGACAAAATTTTGTCAACCTTAGGAGAATAGCATGACAGAACGCGCATTATGGGTCGCCAAAACCGGCCTGGACGCCCAGCAAACCCGGATGGCGGTTATAGCCAACAATATAGCCAACGTTAATACCACCGGCTTTAAGTCGGATCGGCCGATGTTTCAGGATCTGATGTATCAGAACATACGCCAATCCGGCGGCCAGACTTCGCAAAATACCCAGCTGCCGACCGGTTTGCAACTGGGAACCGGGGTAAGAGCGGTGGCGACGGAAAAAATCCACACGCAGGGCAACATTTTGCAAACCGGCAATTCGCTGGACGTAGCCATAAACGGGCGCGGTTTTTTTCAAATTTTAATGCCGAACGGCGACACCAATTATACCCGCGACGGGACTTTTCAACTGGATTCCACCGGGCAACTCGTCACCTCCGGGGGCATACCGTTAACGCCGAGCATCACGGTCCCGCAGGATGCGTTAAGCGTCACGATAGGTAACGACGGCACGGTGAGCGTTACCCAGCCTGGCTCGTCGGCGGCGAATCAGATCGGGCAAATCCAGACCGCCGATTTTATTAATCCGGCCGGTCTGGAGCCCATAGGCGACAATCTGTTCAGCGAAACCGTCGCCAGCGGCACGCCCACTATCGGCACGCCGAGCGAAAATCAGTTCGGGGCCTTGACGCAGGGGTCTTTGGAAACGTCGAACGTCAATATAGTGGAGGAAATGGTCAACATGATAGAAACCCAGCGCGCATACGAGGTGAACTCCAAAGCGATTTCCACCACCGATCAAATGCTGTCGTTCGCCACCCAAAACCTGTAAGTACCGGTATAGGATTATGAACTCACCCCTTAGACGCAACAAACGCTTAATCGGTAAATTGCTGTCCGCGGCCGTGGCGATGCAGATGCTGTCCGGCTGCGATACGTTGCCGAGACGCGATCCCGATTTCGCGCCGGTACAGCCGGCGGACTTAAGGCCGCCGCAACAGAACAACGGCGCGATTTACCAGGCCGGATACGATATGCGTCTATTTGAAGACATCAAATCCAGGCGGGTGGGGGATGTGCTGACGGTCACGCTGTCGGAAGCGACGGCGGCGAAAAAACAGGCCGATATGAACTCCTCCAAAAACATGGATTTTTCGACCACCGGCTCCGTGCCTTCATTACTGGGCTTTGCCGGCCAAGCCTTGTTAGGCGCTAATTCGGCGGTCACCGGCAGTTACACTCTGGATCGCGCCAATGTTGGCGCCGGCAAAGCCGACCAAAGCAACAGTTTGACGGGCGGCATCAGCGTAACGGTTGTCGAAGTGCTTCCGAATGGGAATTTGCGGGTTCGCGGCGAAAAACGGGTTACCTTGAACGACGGCAGCGAATACATTCGGGTTTCCGGCATCGTCCGGCCGATAGACGTCAGCGTTTCCAACACGATACCGTCGACCTTGATAGCCGACGCCACCATTATGTATACCGGCGACGGCAATATGGCGGACTCCAACAAGGCAGGCTGGTTCACGCGTATCGTAAACAGCCCCTGGTTTCCGTTTTAAGCATCATAAATTGCTGATAAGCGGCAGAATTTAAGTTGAACGCGGCGCTGGATAATTGTAATTATGGTCAGCTACCCGGCGGTTGAGGCCGGAGCCCCTAG
>JBEKBU010000252.1:0-6080 GCA_050015235.1 Methylomonas sp.
CTCGATAATTTCCTTACCTGGACCGAGCAAACCGCGCTGTTGGGCATCGTTGATCATCGCCGCGCCAATCCGGCATTTCACCGAATAGGCGGGATTACGGCCCTCGATCTTAGCCAGTAGCGTGACGGGCGCGCCTTCAGTAATGCGGTTGAGGCGCACCAGCGGTGTGTTGCCTATCGATTGTGAGTTATCGGAGTACCAATGCGACATGTTTTATTCCTTAGGTTAAGTAAGCGCCCTTCTTTTAAATAAAGTGGGGTTAGGGAAAGTTTAATTCATAAATCCCGTCACAATTCCTGCTTGTCAAGAGATGAGCTGAATAATGACCTTACGGTTATCCGGTCAATATGAATTTAAAATTAGATTACTTGTTTTGGATAAAGATTGTCAATCCAATAACCAGCCTATATTGTCGCCGGCTTCTTGCAGTATTATAAAGCGAAAATATAACTAATTGATTTTATAGTTATTTGATAAACAATATATATTCGCCTACTTAATAATGATATTTTTTGATTTATAAATCTAATTATGTAGTTTGTTAAGTTGTGAAATTATGGATGCTGAACAGAGGAAAACCGTTATTATCAATCGGCAGTTCGGCGTTGACTATCAAGGCCTATGGCTGAGTAATACCAAATGGTTCGACGCCGCCAGCTTCGGGCTAGCAAAATCCGATTCGCTCGCCAATCAATTTCAAACTCCTAAAAATTACGAGCACAAGCTTTCCCAGGGTTTCACTCATCCTAATTTGTATCATTTTCTTTATACGCCTGGTATTTGCCTTTAGTCGCGGCATTCCCGGCTGAATAGCGGATTACAAGGTTCATAAATTCTAATTCAGCTTGGATGAGCCAAACAAAATGCGGCGCATCAGTCGCAATCGACGCGCGGAATGCATTGGCGTCATCCTAAAGGGGCAATTTACGAGTTGGTTCTATTTGTCTTGACGCGTTAAAAGCAAAAAGGCAATACATGGCTCCGTATTTGCCGGCTTTGTATCGGATTTATATAATGCGGGCTATAATGCTTACTATTGGCTTTCTCCGGCAGCTAATCAAGCCGCTTGCTTAACGCTCCACTACAAATAATGGTTTATCGCAAACCCTTCATTTTTTTATTGATAATCGCCATTTGGCTGGCCGGATGCGCGGAATTCCATCCGCAACCTGTTTCACCGGCTGACAACGCGGCCCGCTTTGACAGCCGCGGCCTGGACGGAGAGGAATTACGTCAAAGCCTGGAAACCAAGCTAAACCGCCCTCTTACGCCTTGGCCGCCCGAGGCGTGGGATTTACGCCTGTTAACCATGGCGGCGCTGTTCTATCATCCGGATATGGTATTGGCAAAGGCTCAATACCAACTCGCTGAAGCCGCCGAGATCACCGCCGCGCAACGGCCCAATCCGGCGATGAGCTTTTCTCCAACCTATGTTTCCAACATTACCAGCCCACCGTTTAACCCCTATGTCCTGGGCCTGATTCCGGATATTCCGATCGAAACCGCCGGCAAACGCGACAAACGCCTGCAACTGGCGCAAAATCTGACCGAATCGGCCAGATACAAAATCGCGGCGGCGGCATGGAGCGTACGCAGCCGCTTGCGCGGCAGTTTGCTAAACCTGTACGCCGCGCGCCGCACCGTTACCATCCGCGACAGGCAATACGCCGATCAATCGATTGGGGCGCGGTTGCTGGAAGCAAGACAACAGGCCGGTGAAATCGGCATGTCCGAATCGAACGCCGGAAAACTGGCGCGGCAGCAGTCCCGCCTGAACCTTCTCGAAGCGCAACGCCAGTCCGCCGAATCCACCGCGCGGTTGGCCGATGCGCTGGGCGTTCCAGCCAACGCCTTGCAAAGTGTGGAGCTGGCGCTAGCCGATTTCGAGCGTCTGGCTGAAGTGGAGCCGGAAAGCATTGACGCAATTCGCCGTCAGGCGCTGTTTAACCGGGCCGACCTGTTAACCGCCTTGAGCGATTACGAAGCCAGCCAGTCGGCTTTACAGTTGGAAGTGGCGAAACAGTACCCGGACGTGCGGCTGGGCCCCGGCATTATTTTTAACCAGGGCGAATACAAATGGGTATTCGGCGTCACGCTAACCCTGCCCATCTTGAATCAGAACCAGGGGCCGATTGCCGAAGCCGAGGCGCGGCGTAAGGAAAGCGCGGCGCGTGTCGAAAGTCTGCAAGCTAAAATGGCGGCGGAGCTGGAAATCTCTACCGCCGCCCTGGCCGCCGCCAGACAAAAGCTGGCGAGCGCGGACGATTTGCTGGCCACCCAGATGCGACAAAGCCAAACCGCCGAGGCCTTATTCAAGGCGGGAGAAACCGACCGGCTGGCCTGGCTAACCAGCCGCGCGGATTACGCCACGGCGGAACTCGCCCGGCTGGACGCGCTGGTCAAGGCGCAACAAGCCGCCGGATTGCTGGAAGACGCCATGCAAAAACCACTGGATGAACCATTAAATACCTTCAAAAACGCGCCATGACGCCATTCGCTTTTTTTTCCGCCTGGGCCGGCGCCGCCAAACTGTTGCTCATCGCGCTACTTTTCCTGCCGTTATCCGCGCCGGCCGCCGCGGCAGGGCAAGATAAACCCCAGGCCGCCACCGATGTCGCCGTGGAAACCGGAACCATAGTCCGGAAGACGCTTACCGATTATCTGACGGCTTACGGCGCGGTGGAGCCCGAACCCGCCGGCGGCGGCAAACCGCCGGCCAGCGCCGCCGTCACCGCGCAAACGGCGGGGGTGCTGATTGAAGCGCGCTGCGAAGAAGGCCAAAAGGTCAAGCGCGGCCAACTGTTGTTTAATCTCGACCATCGGCTGGCGGACGCGCAAATCGAAAAAGCCAAATCCGGCTTGCGACTGGCGGAAAAAAACCTGCAACGCAAACGCGCTTTAATCGCCGGCGACAATGTTTCGCAAAAGTTGCTGGACGAAGCGCAACAACTATTCGATGCGGCGCAACAGGATCTGGCCATAGCCCGGATACAAAGCAGTATGTTGCGGGTCGCGGCGCCATTGGCCGGGACCGTGGTGCGCATCAACATCCGCCCCGGCGAGGCCGTCAGCGCCAACAGCGTATTGGCCGACGTGGTTAACCTGGACCGGCTGGCGGTTAACGTGGCGATACCGGGAACCGATCTTCCGTTGCTGCGCTTAGGCCAATCCGCCGTGTTGTCAACCGCCGCTAATTCCCTGCCGCCCGGCATGAGCGAAGAACCGCCGGCCAACGGCAGCGTTTCCTTCATCGGCTTACAGGTCGATGTGAAAAACGCCGCGCTGCCGGTGCGTATTGCCCTGCCGGCGGGATCCGGCCTCAGACCGGGACAATTCGTCAAAGCACGTATCGCCGTAGCCGAACATGCCGGCCGGCTGGCTGTCCCGGCGAAAAGCGTGGTTACCGTCGACGGCCAACCGGCCATTTATTTGGTGGAGCAGGATTTGGCCCGCCGCGTACCGGTACAAACCGGTCTGGAGGATGCGGGCTGGATGGAAGTGGCGGCTGAAGGCCTGCGGGCGGGCATGGCCGTCGTCACCGCCGGCGCATACGGCTTACCCGCGGCAAGCCGTATCCACCGTCTCAATCCTTAACGGCCCGGAACATCAATCATGGATAAATCCGATTCACGCCTGGGCGGTTTCGCCGTGCGCCATGCCCAGGCAATTGCTTTCGTCTGCGCCTCTTTGTGCCTGGCTGGTATTTATGCCGCCTGGAGCATGCCCTCGTCGGTGTTTCCGAGTACGGATTTTCCCCGGGTGGTGGTTCTAGTGGACAACGGCGTTATGCCCGCCGACGAAATGATGGCGGCGATTACCCGGCCAATCGAAGAATCCATGAAAGATATTCCCGGCGCACGCACCGTCCGTTCCGCCACCGGACGCGGCAGCGCCGAAGTCAACGTGTTTTTCGACTGGCGCGCGGACATGATTCAGGCCGAACAATACGTTCTCGGCCGTTTGGCCCAGATCAAGAACCTGCTGCCGCCGACCGCCAACGCCACCGCGAACCGGCTGACTTTTGCTTCGTTTCCCATTCTCGGCGTCAGCCTCACCGCCGAAACGGCGGACATTACCCAATTGTGGGAAACCGCCCGCTATGACATCAAACCGCGTTTCCTGCGGATTCCCGGCGTCGCCAGAGTCGATCTGGTCGGCGGAGGCGCGCCGGAATACCACGTGATCGTTGATCCGCTAAGGCTGTATGCATCGGGCCTCACTTTAGCCCAGGTGACCGACGCCCTAAACCGCAACAATTTGATCACCCCTACCGGCATGCACGAAGAAAACCATTTGCTGTTTCTGGCGGTGGTGGATAACCGGGCTACCGGCGCGGCCGATCTCGAAAACCTGATGGTAACCGGGCCTGGCCGCCTGATTCCATTAAAGGAATTCGCCAGAGTGGTTCGCGCGCCTGAACCGGTGTTCAACCGCGTCACCGCCGAAGGCGCGGATGCCGTGCTGTTGAACATCTACAGCCAACCGGACGGCGACACGCTGGACATTGCCCGGCAATTACAGGACGAATTGCAAAAACTGTCCGCGGAATTGCCGAAAAACATGAAACTGGCGCTGTTTTACGATCAGTCTCTGCTTGTGCGCGGCTCGGTAAAAAGCGTTTGGGAGAGCATCGGTTTCGGTCTGTTATTGTCGATGGCCATCATCTTCGGCTTCCTCAAGTCCTGGCGCACCACGCTGACGGCGGCGACGGTGATTCCCGTCACCGTACTGGCCACCCTGGGCGCGATGCAATTGGCCGGATTGAGTTTCAACCTGATGACGCTTGGCGGTATTACCGCCGCCATTGGCCTGATCATAGACGACGCCATCGTGGTGGTGGAATCCATCCACGCCAAACTGGCGGCTGGCGCCAACCGCCTGCAAGCAGTTCCGCAAGCCGTCGCTGAAATTTTCCGGCCGTTGTTGGGATCGACTCTGACCCCGGTGGTTGTCTTCGCGCCGTTGACCCTGCTGGACGGTATACCCGGCGTATTTTTTCGGGCGCTGGCCTTGACCATGACCGTATCGTTGCTTACCTCGTTGCTGCTGGCGCTGACATTGACGCCTTCCATGGCCGCCTGGCTCATGCGCGACCAGGCCGCCGGCCGGCAAACCGGCAACGGCGGCCCGATCCTCAACGCCTTAATCCGGCTATACGAACTGACCATACGCCACGCCATGCGGCGTCCGGCCATGCTGGCGTGCGGCTGTTTATTGATTATGGCGATCGGTATCGGTCTCTATCAACATCTGGAAAGCGATTTCCTGCCGCCGATGGACGAAGGCGGCTTTGTGCTGGATTACCGCGCGCCCCCCGGCGCCAGTCTGAACGAAACCAATCGCCAATTACTACAGGCGGAAACCCTATTGCGCAACACGCCGGAAGTGGAAAGCTATTCCCGGCGTACCGGCGCGCAGCTGGGACTAACCATCACGGAACCGCATATCGGCGACCTGCTGGTGAAACTGAAGACCGACCGGGAACGCGGCGCCGAAGAAGTCATCACCGAGCTAAGAAGCCGATTGAATAGCGCAGTCCCCGGCCTGGAATGGGAATTCGCGGGAATTCTGGCCGACTTGATAGGCGATCTGGCCTGGTCGCCCAAGCCGGTTGAAATTAAACTATTCTCCACCGACACCGAATTTCTAAAACGCAAAGCCCCGGAGATTGAAGCCAGAATCAAACAGGTAGACGGCGTGGTAGATACCTTCGACGGCCTAGCCATGACCGGCCCATCGCTAAAATTTCGGATCAGGCCGGCGGAAGCCAGCCGTTTTGGATTCACCGCCGCCGACATCGGCGCGGCTTTGAGCACCGCGATGCAGGGCCGGAAAGCTTCGTACGTACTGGAGGCCGACCGGATTGTGAACGTGCGGGTGCAATTGGAGCCTGCGTCCATCGGCGATATTAAACAACTGAAAGACCTGGTGCTGCGCGCCCCGGACGGCGCGGCGGTTAAATTGTCGCAGGTCGCGGCGCTGACGGAAGACGGCAGCCAGATGGAATTGCGCCGGGAAGATCTACGCCAGAATGTGGCCGTTACCGCCCGACTGGAAGGCCGCGACCTGGGCGGCGCGAT
>JBEKBU010000253.1:0-6074 GCA_050015235.1 Methylomonas sp.
CTTGGCGTCCAGCGCCGCGTTAACCGCTTGCTGGATACGGTCGGCGGCGGCGGCGGCATTGAATGTGTAGCGCAGCATCATCGCAACCGATAAAATAGTGGCCAGCGGATTCGCAATCCCCTGACCGGCTATATCGGGAGCGGAGCCGTGGATAGGTTCATACAGGCCTTTTGCATTGGCGTCCAGGGAAGCGGAGGGCAGCATACCTATCGATCCGGTCAACATGGCGGCAATATCCGAGAGAATATCGCCGAACATATTAGTGGCGAGCATTACATCAAACTGTTTTGGTTGCCGAATAAGCTGCATGGCGGCATTATCGACATACATATGGCTAAGCTGCACTTCAGGATATTCCTTACCCACTTCGGAGACGACGTTACGCCAAAGCTCCGTGCTCTCCAATACGTTGGCTTTATCGACCGAACAAAGCTTATTGCTGCGCATTTGCGCAATTCTGAACGCGGAATGGGCAACACGGCGGATTTCCGATTCCGTGTAAATCTTGGTGTTGATCCCGCGTTTTTCATTGTTTTCCAACGTAGCGATTCCGCGCGGCTCGCCAAAATAAATACCGCCGGTTAATTCCCGCACGATCATTAAATCAAGACCGGATACGACTTCCGGCTTCAAGGTAGAGGCCTCGACCAATTGCGGATACAAAATTGCCGGACGTAAATTAGCGAATAAACCGAGTTCCGAACGGATACCCAGCAATCCGCGTTCAGGCCGCACCGCATGCGGCAGCCCCTCCCATTTCGGGCCGCCTACCGCACCCAATAATATTGCATCGGCGTTTTTACACAAATTCAACGTTTGCTGGGGTAAAGGCGTGCCAAAAGCGTCATAAGCGGCCCCGCCAAGCAGAGCATGATCGAATGCCAGACCTAAGTTCATGTCTGTATTCAAAAAACTCAAAATTTTCATTGCTTCCGCCACAATTTCAGGGCCTATGCCATCTCCAGCCAAAACCGCGATTTTTTTTGTCTTCATTTTTCCTTTTAAAGCTCTATGCTTTTTTAAATACCCAAGGCGCTCGTTTTGCTCTTTCCGCTTCATAGGCGGAAATTTTATCCGCATGTAATAACGTCAAGGCAATATCATCCAAACCGTTTAATAATCGGTAACGGCGATTTTCGTCAATTTCAAAAGCAATTTTTTCCCCGCTTGGCGTCGTGATAATTTTTGCGGCTAACGAGATAGTCAAACGATAGCCATCCCTGATTTCATTAAACAACCGATTCACCCGATCCACTGGCAAAATTATCGGCAATAGCCCGTTTTTGAAACAATTGTTATAAAAGATATCGGCATAGCTAGGGGCAATAATGGCGCGAAAGCCATAGTCTTCCAGCGCCCATGGCGCATGTTCCCGGGACGAGCCGCAACCGAAATTTTCTCGAGTCAACAGAATTTGCGCGCCTTGATATTGCGCCTTATTCAAAACAAAATCGGGATTTAAAGGCCGATTACTACAATCCATTTCCGGCTCACCCCTATCCAGATAGCGCCACTCGTCAAATAAATACGGCCCAAATCCGGCGCGCCGGATTGATTTTAAAAACTGTTTGGGAATAATGGCGTCCGTATCAATATTCGCTCTATCCAGAGGAGCCACCAAAGCTGTCAATTCTGTAAAAGCTTTCATTTGTAGATACTTGCATCAATTTCTGAAATATTAACGAAATGGCCGGCCAACGCCGCCGCCGCCGCCATCGCCGGACTGACTAAATGGGTGCGTCCGCCATAACCTTGCCGGCCTTCAAAATTACGGTTCGAAGTTGAAGCGCAATGTTCGCCAGCTTCCAGCCTATCGGCATTCATCGCCAGACACATGGAGCACCCCGGATCGCGCCACTCGAAACCGGCTGCAAGAAAAACTTTATCCAGACCTTCATCTTCGGCTTGTTTTTTTACGGGACCGGAACCCGGCACCACAAGCACCTGTTTAACCGACGCCGCTTTCCTGCCACCCCGAATAATAGCGGCGGCGTTGCGTAAATCTTCAATTCTCGAATTAGTGCACGAGCCTATAAACACGCGGTCTATGCGTATATCGGTAATTTTTTGCCCGGCCTGCAATCCCATATAATTTAACGCCCGGCCCATACTTTCACGTTTGACGGCATCGGGCTCTTGGGCGGGATCCGGCACGCATGCGTCTACATCGGCCACCATTTCCGGCGAAGTACCCCAAGTGACTTGCGGTTTTAAGCGATTGACATCGATTTCCAACACTCTGTCGAAAACGGCGTCACCGTCCGAATGCAGCTCCCGCCAGCAGGCCGTTGCCCGCTCCCAATCCGCACCTTGCGGCGCATACGGCCGCCCCTTATAGTAATCCAAGGTCTTATCATCGACGGCAATCAATCCGGAGCGAGCGCCTGCTTCTATAGCCATGTTGCAAATCGTCATCCGCGCTTCCATGGACAGAGCGCGGATCACTGCCCCGGCAAACTCTATGGCGTAGCCCGCGCCGCCGGCGGCGCCGATTTTGCCGATAATCGACAACACGACATCTTTTGAAGTCACGCCCAATGGAAGCGCTCCCTCGACATTAATTAAAAAATTCTTGGCTTTTTTTTGCACTAAACATTGGGTCGCCAACACATGCTCCACTTCCGACGTGCCGATTCCAAACGCCAAAGCGGCGGAAGCGCCGTGCGTGGAGGTGTGCGAATCGCCGCAAACAACCGTCATGCCAGGCAAAGTTGCGCCTTGTTCCGGACCTATCACATGCACGATACCTTGACGAAAGTCGTTCATTCCGAATTCCGTAATTCCGAATTCGGCGCAATTTTTGTCCAGTGTCTCGACTTGCAAACGCGACACGGGGTCGACAATACCTAGTCCGCGATCCGTAGTCGGCACGTTATGATCCGTGACCGCCAAGTTTCCGGATGCGCGCCACAGGGGACGCTGAGCTAACCGCAATCCGTCAAATGCTTGCGGGGAAGTCACTTCATGCAATAAATGCCGGTCGATATAAATCAGCGACGACCCGTCTTCCTCGGTATAAACAAGGTGATCGTCCCAAAGTTTGTCATATAAAGTTTTACCAGCCATTAACCGATTCCATAAGAATAAAAAATTTACTTATTCAGCCAAAACGGTTTGCAGTCTCCCGGTGATCTCACCGACAGCCCCCACTCCGGCGATAGAGGCAAACTTCGCCGGTTGTCCGGGCGAAGAGTAAAAACCAACCAACGGTTTAGTTTGTTCGTGATAGACGCTTAGGCGTTTACGCACAGTCTCTTCCTTATCGTCATCCCGCTGGATCAAAGCTTCGCC
The DNA here is from genome assembly GCA_050015235.1 of Methylomonas sp. Lineage (GTDB taxonomy): Bacteria > Pseudomonadota > Gammaproteobacteria > Methylococcales > Methylomonadaceae > Methylomonas. The sequence goes on from JBEKBU010000253.1 coordinate 3,292, forward strand.
GGTCTCATCATCGACATCGGCCAGTATAGGCGGATTATAAAGAATATGATAACTGCGGCCCGAACTTAAATGTACGCGTCTGCCGCTCATACGCTTAATTATTTCCTCATCATCGACGACTATCTCGATCACATAGTCCAATACCACGCCCATCTTCGCCAGCCCTTCAGCTTGAGCGATCGTACGGGGGAAACCATCCAGCAAAAAACCATTTCCACAATCTTCTTCGGCGATGCGGTCTTTAATCAGGCCAAGTATAATTTCATCGGAAACCAAGCCGCCCGCGTCCATAACCTGTTTTGCCGCAACGCCGAGCGGCGTGCCTTGACGCACAGCGGCGCGTAACATGTCGCCGGTGGAAATTTGCACAATCCCGTATTTTTCGCAAATAAACTTAGCTTGAGTACCTTTACCCGAACCCGGACTGCCTAACAAAATAATGCGCATATCATTAACTCCAGATCATAAAATCGTAGCGCATAAATGGCGCCAACGCTACGTCCTTATTCCTTAACAAAATAGATAATTATATCGCAAATATTCAAAACCTACATGCCATGTTTTATTAGGCAAAATGAAACACAGCGGCTACCTGAATGGCGCTTACATTAGAAATTAAACATTGTAAAACAATTGCTTACTAAAATACCGTCCAATGGAGGGCGGTTCGCGTTCGAAAGAACGCCGCCCAACAATCAAAGCCATTGCCTTTAGGCGGACCGACATGTTGGGTTTCGGCCATCGCCTAACCCAATATACATTTTTGATTTTAAATTAATTTTTTGTAACTATTCAGCGAATTTTATGCTGGCGTCCGCTACCCGGCTTTTGACGCCAAAAGCCAAGGTGGTCAGCTATCGGCAAGCTTTTGTAAGTTTAGTCACGCAATGAATAGTTACTTGAATTTTTATTAAATTATAGCGGAGCCTGCGACTATCGTCCGATACTGAAATACTTTAAACCGCTCTGCTTAACCAAATCCGGCTCATAAATATTACGCCCGTCGAAAATAACTTTATCTTTCAATTGCTCACTCAATTCATTAAATTCCTGGCTGCGAAATTGTTTCCATTCCGTCACTATCACTAATGCGTCCGCGTTCTTGAGGGTCATATCTCTTTTTTCACAATATACCAACCCCTGGGTATTACCGTATATCCGTCTTGCTTCATGTAAAGCTTCCGGATCATAAGCATTGACAATTGCGCCGGCGGCAAGCAAAGCCTCCAATACAACCCGACTGGGGGCCTCCCGCATATCATCGGTATTAGGCTTGAACGACAAACCCCATAGCGCAAAAACCTTACCTTTTAAATTATTTTGGTAAAAAACGGAAATTTTTTCGAACAGCCGATGTTTTTGCCGGTTATTAACATTCTCGACCGCGGTGAGTAATTCCGCATGATAGCCATGCTCGTGCGCGGTACGCTCCAAAGCTTTTACATCCTTGGGAAAGCAAGAACCGCCGTAACCGCATCCGGGGTAGATAAAACTATAGCCTATACGCGTATCGGAGCCTATGCCTTTACGGACTTCCTCAATATCCGCGCCGAGTCTTTCCGCCAGATTAGCCAATTCATTCATAAAACTGATTTTTGTCGCCAACATGGCGTTTGCCGCGTATTTGCTCAGTTCCGCGGAACGGATATCCATTGAAATCATTCGATCCCGGCTACGGTTAAAAGGCGCGTAGAGCTTTTTTAAAAAATCGGTGGCTTTGTCGTTATCCGTTCCTATGATAATTCTGTCCGGCTTCATAAAATCATCGACCGCCGAGCCTTCCTTTAGAAATTCCGGATTCGAAACAACGTCAAATTCCATAGCCTCTCCGCGTTGGGCCAATACTTCGGCGACAACTTGTTTAACCTTATCGGCGGTGCCTACCGGCACGGTCGATTTGTCGACTATAATTTTATAATCCGTCATATGTTCGGCAATGCTTCTCGCGACAGCCAACACATATTTTAAATCGGCCGACCCATCCTCATCGGGCGGCGTACCAACCGCGACAAATTGAAACATCCCGAAATTCACCGCCTCTCTTACGTCGGTAGTGAATTGCAAGCGCCCGGAAGCCTGATTATCCACGATCATTTCTTCCAAACCCGGTTCATAAATCGGAATAATGCCTTGCTTAAGTTTCTCGATTTTATCCCGGTCGATATCCATGCACATCACACCCATGCCAGCATCGGCCAAACACGCTCCGGTTACTAACCCCACATAACCACTGCCAAATACTGTTACTCTCATGTTAAATTCCTCTTTTTCAATATTATAATGTTGTAATTTTAAAATAAGCTGTGTTGAATTTTTTCTCGGCTCGATCGAATTCGAAAAATGAATCTCCGCCCCAACAAACAGGCCATCCCCTCACTTCTGAAATCTTGAAATGTTATTTGTTTTGCTTTGAGTAATCTGTGGCGTTGAGGAACTTTAAAAAGATAATAAAGGGCGCGGTTATTTTTCCAGATAGGTATAAGCTTTTAATCCAGCCGTCAATTCTTCAAAAAATAATTGTTGTTGCTCGATATCCAATTGGCTATTGTCGAGTTTTTTCTTATAGGCGGCTTTTAGCGCCTCGATATCGATATGGACATACTCCAATAATTCACTGACATCTTCGCCTTCCATAAAATCACCGAAACGGTAGGCATGCCCGTCCAGTTCTATATTAATTGAATGCGTGTCGCCAAACAAATTGTGCATATCCCCCAAAATTTCCTGATACGCGCCAAGCATAAAGAAGCCCAGTAAATAGGAGCTCCGCAAGTCGATATCAT
>JBEKBU010000254.1:0-6054 GCA_050015235.1 Methylomonas sp.
TAGATGCTTGCATCGTAACCCGCCAAGCCTTGATTCATCCGACACCTGTTCTTGAATAACCAAAAGCGGATAAATTTAGGCTCAATCCAAAAATCTTTACATGCTTTTTAAGCCATGGCGGGTTACGATGCAAGCATCTAACCCGCCCTACATGATCTGATCTGAAAGGCTTAAATGCCTTGCAAGAAGCTTACTCTAAGGCATATGTTTTTTATTCGGCTAATACGCCATAAATCACTTTATAGACATAGTCTTAGTAATTTGTTACTTTACTGAGTAAATTTACTCAATAAAGTAACATGAAATACGCCCGCCCCCAAGAATCCTTACTTAAAGCCCGTTTAGACGAAGAAGTTTGCTATCTTAATTTGCTGGCTGGACCAAGACAGGTCGGTAAAACCACCATTATTAGAGACATTGTTCCAGCAAACTCTAAACATGGATACTATATTTCCGTCGATGAAGAACCGAATCTTTCCGATCGAGGCTATGGCTCGGCCGGCATGGCGAACGAAATTTCTCCTCCGCGAGTTAAAGACGGCGCCTGGCTCATTTTCCACTGGCATGAAGCCAGAAATCGGGCGATACAATGGCTTAAATCCCCTCTCAACCAGCCGCCGAATCAAAAACCCTTCATCTTCGCCATGGACGAAATCCAAAAAATCGAGCAATGGTCGAACGTTGTCAAAGGCTTATGGGACGCGGATCGAGCCAACGGTGTGCCTATGCATGTGGTGTTACTGGGTTCGGCGCCGTTATTGATGCAAAAAGGCCTGTCGGAAAGTCTGGCGGGCCGTTATGAGGTGCTGCCTATCAGCCATTGGGGTTTCGCGGAAATGCGGGAAGCTTTCGATGTCACCTTGGAGCAATACATCTATTTCGGCGGTTATCCGGGCAGCGCACGGCTAATCGGCGATGAGACGCGCTGGCGCCGTTATGTCAGGGACAGCCTGATTCAACCCAATATTGAAAAAGACATACTGCAAATGGTGCGCATCAAAAATCCGATGCTGCTCAAGCAGTTATTTGAATTGGGTTGTCATTATTCCGGTATGGAGTTTTCGCTGACGAAAATGATTGCCGCCCTAAATGAAGCCAAACATACGGAAACATTGGCGGACTATTTACATTTATTATCCGAAGCCAAGCTAGTGACCGGCCTGCAAAAGTATGCGGTGGATGAAGCCCGTAAACGTAACTCCACGCCTAAACTGAATGTGTTTAATACCGCCTTGATGACGGCGAGCCAAAATTATAGCTTTGCGGAAGCGCAAGCCGACAGAAGCTATTGGGGCAGACTGGTCGAAAGTTGCGTGGGTGCGCATTTGCTCAATAGCAGCGAGGATGGCGCCCGGCTGTGTTATTGGCGGGAAGCCGGTAAAGAAGTAGATTTTGTGCTGGCGAAAGGTAAAAAACTCACCGCCATGGAAGTCAAAAGCTCAGCCAAGCCGGTTATATCCAACGGCCTGGAAATATTCAGACAAAAATATCCGCATTGCAACGCCTTACTGGTAGGCGCGGGCGGCATTCCGCTGGCTGAATTTTTGTCGCAACCCGCCGCATATTGGTTGGAATAATGACGCTTTATTTTGCTCCGCGCACCTGTACGGAAAAAATCGGGAATAGTTCTAAGCAGGAAAACATAGCCTATTTTAGAGATCGTCCGGCTTATGTGTTGCTAGCCGAACCGGGCGCCGGAAAATCCACTCTTTTTGAGCAAGAAGCCAAGGAAAGTGGCGGGGAATTTCTATCCGCCCGTGACTTTATTGTTCTCGAAAACCGGCAATGGCAAGATAAAACTTTATTTATAGATGGCTTGGACGAAGCACGGGCCGGGAAAGACGATCCCCGCACTCCCTTGGATGAAATTCGCCAAAAACTGACTCGATTAGGCTGTCGGCGTTTCCGTATTTCCTGCCGCGAAGCCGATTGGCTGGGAAGATCCGATCAGCAAGATTTGCTGAAAGTAAGTCGGCCGGAGGAGACGTCAACATTATATTTAGACCCGCTTACTGGAGACAGTATCAGGCATATTCTTCGGCATAAAGCGGTAGACGCTGACGCCTTTATCGCTAAAGCCGAGTCTTTTGGTTTAGCCGGGCTATTGAGTAATCCGCAAACCCTGGAGATGCTGATTTCGGCTGTTAAAAACGGGCAGGCATGGCCCGCAACCAAGCAAGACGTCTATCGTTTAGCAACGGAGCAACTGGCGACGGAAACCAATGAAAAACACCAGATTGCCGAAAAAAACTCCCTTAGCCCTCAAAAACTGATCGAGACAGCCGGATTATTATGCGCCATACAATTAATCGCCAATTTATCCGGTTACAGTCAATTCAGCCATGGCTGCCCCGAGCCTGGCCGGGTAGCCTTAAATAAATTAGACCTGCCTGATCCCGTCATTGCGAAACAGGCGCTGAAAACTCGTTTATTCAGAAAACATGGTTCCGATTATAGCTATGTACATAGAAGCGTGGCGGAATATCTGGCTGCTCTCTATATCGCCGCGCGTATCAAGGCCGGTTTGCCGGTAGGCCGTGTCCTGGCCTTGACGAGAGGAGCCGACGGCGGCTTTGTCGCGGCGATGCGCGGGTTGATGGGCTGGCTATGTGCGCTATCGCCCGAAGCCCGCAATATTTTGCTTGAGGCCGATCCGTTGGGGGCGGTGATTTATGGCGATGCGCAATTATTTTCCCCAGTAACCAAATCCAGGTTGTTACAAGCCTTGATACGGAAGCCGAGTGAAATCATCAGTTACCCTAAAAACGATAGTCGCAGTACTGCCTTTAAATCTATCACCACAATGGAAATGGCCAATGAACTGGTGGAGGTATTCAAAAGTACCGACCGGAGCGATGGCTTTCAGTATTTAATTTACTGTTTGTTGACCGGTTTGTGTCATTCAGAGCCGATAGCCGAAATCAAACCGGCTTTACAAGATATTATCCGGGATCAAACCTATATGGATCATATACGAGACAACGCTCTGCGCGCCTTTATTCATCAATATCCAGATGACGAAGATATGGAAAGTTTATACACGCTGGCCGAGGACTTTCGAAATGAAAAAATTGCCGATACCAGCTATAACATGCTTGAAACCTTACTCGAAAAGTTGTTTCCCGTCAGGATTAAAGCGGCAGACATATTGCAATATCTGATACATCGTGAAAAATCGCATGTCATTAATAATCTTGAATTTTGGCGTAAACATTTTCCCGCGCGCGTCACTGATGAGGAACTACCTGATGTGCTGGACGAACTTGCCCGCCGGGGGCCGGCTTTTCTTGAAATAGCGTCTCATCAGAATTTGTTCGATATGGCTGGGCAATTATTGATCCGTGGCTTGGCCGTTCACGGTTTAAAGATCGGCGCCGAGCGGCTCTATCAATGGTTGTCGATAGATATTGATGATTATCAATATCGATTTTCGGAAGAGCAGTGTCGGCAAATTGCGGTTTGGCTGACCGCTCAGCCTGAACTCTGCCTGGCGTTAATTGGGGAGGGTATCAAGCAAATGCCTAATTCCACCAATTTTAGGCACGAGATTATCTTAATTTTTTTGCGTCTGCATGGCGCGGCTTTGCCCGATACTCTTGGCTTATGGTGGCTGGAGCAGGCGTTAAAAGCGGTTAATTTTGAGTTAAGTAAAAGTTATGTTGAACAGGCATTTTGGTGTTTGTTCCGCAAACAGGGGGGCAGAGGATTGTCTCTGGATCAATTTGTGGATTGGGTAGAGGCTCATCCACGGTTTCAGGAAACTTATCAAGCGCTGAATTTTACGCCTATTGATGAATCGCGAATTCAACATGCGCAATCGAAAAAAAAATGGGCGTTGCAAAGGGAAGCCTCGATAACTAATAGACTAAGCTATTTTAATGAACGAATAGATCAAATTGCCGACGGCATTGCGGAGCCGGGGATTTTTCATGATCTAGCGCATATTTTTGTTGACAGAGGACAATCACACGGCAAATCCGGCGAACATCGTTTGTCTGAATTTCTATGTGGCGATAAAAATCTGACAGCCGCCGCTATCAAGGGTTTACACAACATCCTGCGGCGGACCGATCTGCCTACAATCGAGGAAATCTTTTCTATTGACGCCGCCGGTCGCTGGCACTTGATCCGTCTGCCTTTTCTGGTCAATATTGATCTGCTATATCGGGAAAATCCAAATATGCTGGACAGCCTTAGCGATGATTTAGCGGGAAAAGCCTTGGCTTTCGCATTTACCGAACGTTCATTCGATGACGATTGGTTTGTGCCGCTTTGCAAGACACGCATGCCGTTGGTTGCCGGCCTATTTACAGACTATATCATTATTCAATTAGTAGCTAAGACTCCACGTATACAAGGCTTATATGAGCTAGCTAGCAACCCTAATTATCAGGGTATAGCCAAGTTGACCGTCATGACCATTTTAAACCAATATCCTGTCAGGGCTTACAAGGATCATACCCGAAATCTAGAGCTACTCCTTAAAGCAGCCATAACTCATATCGACCGGCATATGCTCTTGGCATTGATAGAAAAAAAACTGGCTTACAAAAGCATGGATACTGCTCAGAGGGTATATTGGCTAGCCGCCGGCTTGATCCTTAACCCGGTAATTTTCCATGAACGTATAAAAACCGCATTGACCGGCCACACCGAAAGGATCAATCATTTTTCTGCTTTTTGGCTGCCTTATTTCAGCAAAGAATATACTCAATACCCATTACCCGAACAAACCATGGGCTGGTTAATAGAGATTTTTGCGCCGCGCAGCAGCCTAATTTGGGGAAGTGAAGCCGGATCATTTGCGGCTAATTCAATTGAGGAAGCGAGTTATGTCGGATATTTACTTGACTGTCTGGCTAACAATCCCGGCGATGAAAGCGCGGCAATCCTAACGGGTTTAATGGCTAAACCGGAACTGCATGTTTGGCGTCCACAAATTCAAAATGCTTTGCAGACACAGAAAATCACCCATCGGGAAGCCATGTTCCGGCATCCGGACGCCTTTCAGGTTATCGAAACCTTGAACAACCGCAAACCGGCAAATGTCGAAGACTTGGCGGCGCTAACTGTTGCTATGCTGCGGGAATTGGCAAGACAAACGCATACCGGCAATACCGATAGTTATAAGCAATTTTGGAACTGTAATAGCAAAAAAAAACCGGTTACCCCAAGACACGAAGAACTCTGCCGAGATTATCTGGCCGAATTTTTAAAGCCTCGGCTTGCGCAATACGATGTCAGCATAGAACCTGAATCGCATCAAGCTAATGAAAAACGCGCCGATCTGAAATTGAGCTTCATGCGTAACGGGCAAGCATACTATCTGCCTATAGAAATTAAAGGCGATTACAACGAAGAATTATGGCGGGCCATTGATGAGCAACTCATACCCCGCTATACCATTTCCACGGAAACCCAAGGCCGGGGGCTTTATTTGGTGCTATGGTTTGCTGATAAAAGTAAAAGATTGCCCAGGCCCCCCCAAGATTTAAAGCGGCCAGAGACGGCCGAGGAGTTAGAGAATATGCTTAAAGAAAAAATAGCCCCTCAATTTCAAAAATTAATTGAAGTAGTCGTGCTTGATGTTTCAACAAAAATATCTACTCAACATACAGAGACGTAGGGCGGGTTAGATGCTTGCATCGTAACTCGCCAAGCCTTTTACTCATCCGGCGCCCATTTTTGAATAACCAAAAGCGGATAAATTTAGGCTCAATCCAAAAATCTTTATATGCTTTTTAGGCCATGGCGGGTTACGATGCAAGCATCTAACCCGCCCTACATGATCGCTCTTTAAAAAACTACCGATAGCTGATCACTTTGGCTTTTGGCGCCGGAGCGCCTGGCGGAGGTTTGACCGGCATGGAGGCCGGGCGAAAGCTACATGGAGGTATTCACAGCCCTATAAAAAAACCATCAAGGCTCAAACCGCAAAACATTCACCGTCTCCCCAGGCAAAAAAGCGCTCGCTTCCCCCGCTTGCCAGAACTTCTGCTGATCCCGGTAATGCCCGGACAGCGGATGCCCGGATTGGCCGCCCGGCATTTCCAA
>JBEKBU010000255.1:0-6044 GCA_050015235.1 Methylomonas sp.
GCTTGCGGGTTTTCCGGGCCGAGAAGGCCCTTCGCCGGCGCCGCGCGCGACTTTATGCTGGGTTGCAAAATCATCAACGGTTATGCCGAGATTTTAACTTTTGGCGGTCAAGTCATGAAAAACGTCGCCGGTTTCGATGTCTCCAGGCTCATGGTGGGCGCGCTGGGAACTTTAGGCGCGCTGCTGGAATTGTCGCTACGCGTTCAGCCGTTACCCGAAGCGGAGCTGACCCTGACGTACGCCATGAATAACTGCGCCGCCATAAACAGGATGAACGCCCTCGCCGCCCGGCCTTGGCCATTATCGGCGCAAGCTTACGACGGCGAGTCGTTACGGATCAGACTCTCCGGCGCCGAAGCCGCCATTCGCTCGGCCGCCCGGCAAATCGGCGGAGATATCGACGGCGCGGGCCAGGATTTTTGGCCGGCTTTGCGCGAACAACAACTGCCGTTTTTCCAGCAAGCCGGCGATTTATGGCGGATCAGCGTCGCCCCGGCCACCCCGCCCCTGCCTTTATCCGGAGCATGGCTGCTGGATTGGAGCGGCGCCCTGCGCTGGCTGCAAACCGGCGAATCGGCAGACGCCATCCACGCCGCCGCCGCCCAGGCTGGCGGTTACGCCGTCTGTTTCCGCGCCGATAACAAAACCGACTGGATCAGACTGGACGCGGGCTTACTGGCCCTGCAGCACAGGATACGCACGGCGTTCGACCCGCTGGGTTTGTTCAATCCCGGACGCTTACACCGCTCAAACCCATAATACCGCCATGCAAACACAGCTCACCGCTTTTATTAAACAAACCGCAAAAGGCCGGGAGGCTGAAGCTATTTTACGCCGTTGCGTGCACTGCGGCTTTTGTAACGCCAACTGCCCGACTTACCAATTGCAAGGCGACGAACTGGAAGGTCCGCGCGGCCGCATTTATCTGATCAAACAGGTGCTGGAAGGCGAAATTGCCTCCGCCGCCACCCAACAGCATCTGGATAGCTGCCTGAATTGCCTGGGTTGCGAAACAGCCTGCCCATCGGGAGTAAACTACGGGCGCTTGCTGGACATCGGCCGTGAAATCGTCGAACGGCAAGCCGTGCGTCCATGGCGGCAAGCCCTGTTGCGGCGCATGCTGCTCATCGCCCTGCCCTATCCGCGCCGTTTTAAAATCCTGCTGCGAATTGCCCGTGGCTTGCGGCCGTTACTGCCCGAACGGCTGCAAGCCAAATTACCGCTTGAAAAGCATCCCGGCGCTTGGCCGCCCCCTCGCCAAACCCGGCGGATGTTGATTATGCAAGGTTGCGTGCAACCGGCGTTGGCGCCTGGCGTCGATGCCGCCGCCGCGCGGGTGCTGGACAGGCTCGGCGTCAGCCTTATCCCGGTAGCCGCCTCTTGCTGCGGCGCCATGCCTTATCATCTCGGCGATCACGGCGCCGCCCTGGACATGATGCGCCGCAATATCGACGCCTGCTGGCCGCTGCTGGAAACAGGCGTTGAAGCCATCGTCTCCACCGCCAGCGGTTGCGGCGCGCATGGCAAGGATTATGGCCGCTTATTGGCGAACGACCGGCATTACGCGGAAAAAGCCGCGCGAATTTCCGCGCTGACCAAGGATATCGGCGAGATTCTGCGCGACGAAGATTTAGCGGCTCTACATATCCAGCCAAGCCGCGTCGCCTTCCACGCCCCATGCACCTTGCAGCACGGCCAGCAACTGAGCGGCGTGGTGGAGAACATTCTGACGCAACTGGGTTTTAGCCTGACAGCCGTTCCCGACTCCCATTTATGTTGCGGGTCGGCCGGCGCTTATTCCATCCTGCAACCCGAATTGGCCGGCCGCTTGCAGACCGAGCGGGTTCAGGCTTTGCAAACCGGTCATCCACAATTAATCGCCACCGCCAATATCGGCTGCCTGCTGTACCTGCGGGAAAAAGCGGCCGTGCCCGTCAAACATTGGATTGAGCTGCTAGCTTCGGACTGATTCGTCCGGTCACTGTCGGGCGCAACGATAGGAAATCAAGCGATCTCAAGCCAGTCTAGAAAATCGAATTTGCATTAGACAATTCAGTATCATTTCTATCGTTTTGTACTAGACTTAAATCGATTTGCACCGATAAACCCATGTTTGAACTTGATTTACAACAAAAATTACCCAATTAATTTAATGAGTAACAAGTCAATGCGATTAGCGTGTTTAATAAAAACCCAAGTACTGCGCCTGCGCCATGGCCTACGTAGTGCGGATTTCATTCTTTTAGCTTTGCAATCCCGATAGAGGGCATGATGGCTTTAGCAATTGCAACAAATTTACTGAGCGATAACGTCAAAATTCTTAAAAGCGAAGTATCAAAAGCCGCTTATCAAGGGGTGCTTATTGCAATCGGCAGCATTCTAGTCGCCACCGGACTCGTTAGCTATTACGTTTCCGGGCAGTTATCGCTTGAAGGCTTTATGTTGGCGCAACGCAGTAATGCCGCACTTTGGCTGCTGGACGGCATACCTTTTATTTTTGGTCTTTGGGGACAATATTCCAGTTCGATTATTGCTTATCAGGCTGGGGCCATGATCTTCGATCAAACCCAGGAACTGCGGTTAAAAGCGGAAAGTTTGGAGAAAACCACCCATTATGTGAATACCCATGATCCTTTAACCGATCTACCGAACAGGTCTTTATTTTACGATCGCGTGGAACGGGAGATTCTGTTGGCGAATAACCAGAATAAAATGCTGACTATTTTGTTAATAGAAATTGAAAACTTCAAAGATATTTACGATACCTTGGGTCGAAACAGCAGCGATCTGGTGCTCAAACAAATAGCAACCCGCTTGCAGGGCGTAAGCCGCGATAGAGATAGTTTAGCCAAAATTGACGGCAATGTGTTCGGGATACTTTTGGCCGACAATGCGGGCTTCACGCAAGCCGAGCAACTGGCGCGCGCCATTCAAAAAGCCATGGAGCCGGCTTTTATCGCGGATCGTCTCCGGCTTGCAGTGCATACCAACGTGGGAATTGTGCATTTCCCCAACCATGGCGAAGATGTCGATACCCTGGTGCAAAAAGCCGGAGTCGCCATTCATAGAGCGCAAGGCTCGACTAAAGGCTATGCGGTGTATGATTCCGCTTTCGATAGCAACAGCCCGCAACGCTTAACGCTAACCTCCGATTTAAGACAGGCTATCGAACGCGGCGGACTTGAGTTGCACTATCAGGCGAAAGTTTCGATAACCAGCGGAAAACTGTATGGCGCCGAAGCTTTATTGCGTTGGAATCACCCAAAATACGGGTATATTTCCCCCGAGGAATTTGTTCCGATGGCGGAACGCACTCGCATGATTAAGGATTTATCGGTTTGGGTATTAAAACAGGCTTTTCAGGACTGCGCTAACTGGCGAAAACAAGGCCTGGAGCTAAAAATTTCGGTCAATTTGTCGGCCAAGGATTTGCAGGATCCGGAATTGCCCGATCTAATCGCCGGCATTGCCGCCTCTAGAGAAATCAAGCCCAGTTGGATCATGCTGGAAATCACGGAAGGAACCGTCATGCACGACCCTGAAAGCGCCCTGGCCATCATCGAACGCCTCCATCACATGGGCTACGAGTTTTCGATAGACGATTTCGGCACCGGCTATTCGTCATTGGCGTATTTGAAAAAAATGCCGTTGACCGAACTGAAAATCGATAAATCGTTTGTGGTGGATATTCTGAATAACGAGAATGATTCGGTCATCGTTAAGGCAATCGTTAATCTGGCGCATACGCTCGGATTACAGGTTACCGCCGAAGGCGTCGAAAGCGCGGAGACATTCAATATATTAAAAGGATTCGGCTGCGATATCGCCCAAGGCTATTTTCTGAATAAGCCTTTATCTTTCGAGCAATTCAATCTATGGATGGAAAGTCAAGCAGGCGAGGCGTTTAGGCATATCTAGCCGGGATGATGAGCGAAAACGGCATATGGATTGGTCACATTCATGCTAGCATAAACTTTTAATGGCTCTTGCTCTTTAAAGTCATCAGAATATCGGGTATATGTTTTCATGTCCCATCTCAATTTTTTTCTTTCCTCATGGGCGTAACTGTATGGTCACCCCTGCCTCTGAAATAGCCTATGCCAAACAATTATGACAAAATGGAACTTTTTCTATGATTTGATTAAAATCACTTCAAGGCAGGTGACGCAATGACTCAAAACAATAAAAACAATCCCAAAAAACCTAAAGCAAAAGGTTCACCGGAACGCGCCGATCCAGCCGGCGAAATTCAGCCCGCGACCATTAACGCGCCAAAGTTTAAGTTAACAAAAAAGGTAAGCGGCCTTGAGAAAGAGCTCGCCAACGTCGCGGCGACACTGCAAAAAGAAGCGACGACGGTCGCCGCCAGCGCCTTGGATGTTGCCAAGCATCCAAGCCACTACGCCGCGCTTGGGGCTAGTCTGGCGGAAGGCATGGCTGGAGAAAGCCTGGGGGAGCTGGTGGGCGCCGGCATCGGGACTCTGCTCGGGCCGGAAGGTACGGTAATCGGCGCGGAAGTGGGGGGCTTGGTCGGTGAAGTGTTCGGCGCCCGCCAAGGCGGCAAAATTGCCAATGCGCTGGTCCATCAACCCGAGGCTGAGGCTCCGTTAACAGAAGATTTGAAAAAAGAAAGTAGCGCAAGAGCCGGTAGCCGCCTTGGACAAATTATGGGCGACATGATAGGCGAGGCCTTATTTGACGACGCCGGCGGTGAAATTGTCGAGGCGATCGGCGATAAACTCGGTGATTTAGCCGGGGGCGCCGCTTTCGAGCATGTCGAGAAAAAGCACGGCAAGCCTGCCAAAGCCCCCCGTCCCGCGGGGCGTCGGAAAACAAAGCCGGACACAGCTAAAAAAACTAAAGGACAGTCTAAGGATGGGGCTATTTAACCAAAATGCGGGTTTATTGATTGCTTCTGTAATATGATACCATACTTTACATTTAGTAAGACAATTTGTAAAGTATGATAGCATGATTAACAGACCTTTCTGGCGGCAACGGATAGAACAAGCTTGGCATGAAGCGCCAATCGCATGGTTATGCGGGGTTCGTCGTTGCGGAAAAACAACACTGGCCGAGAGCATTGGCGCGGAACACATACTCTACCTGAATTGCGACTTACCCAGCGTCGAAGACATGGTGCGCGATCCGCAAATTTTTTTTCGCGGCTGCACGAAGCCGGTTGTAGTATTCGATGAGATCCACCAACTACGCGATCCCGCGCGTGTCCTGAAGATCGGGGCGGATGGTTTTCCCCACTTGAAAATCCTCGCCACCGGTTCCTCGACCCTGGCGGCCAGCAAGAAGTTTCGCGATACCTTGACCGGGCGGAAACGGCTTGTTCATCTGCCGCCGGTGCTGTGGGACGAGTTGCCGGCGTTTGGCGTGACGCTGCCGCAACGTTTATTTCACGGCGGATTGCCGCCTGCTCTGTTGGCGGCGGCGAAGAAGCCGGCGTTTTTCCGGGAGTGGCTGGACTCTTTTTTTGCCCGTGACATCCAGCGTTTATTCGGTTTCCGGGACATGAACCGCTTCAACGCCTTGTTCGAATATGTACTCCGCCAGAGCGGCGGACAATTGGAGCTAACAAAAACCGCTACGGCGCTGGGTATCACGCGCCCAACCGTCGAGAGCCATTTGCGCGCACTGGAGATCACCCACGCTATCACCCTGGTGCGCCCGTTCCACGGCGGTGGACAGCATGAATTGGTTAAACAACCCAAGCTGTACGCCTTCGATACCGGCTTTGTAAGTTTTGCGCGCGGCTGGGATCCGCTCCGGAACGATGATTATGGAATTTTATGGGAACACTTGGTACTGGAGCATTTGCAAGCGCATTTCCCCGATACGCCTATACAATATTGGCGCGACAAAGCCGGCCGCGAAATCGATTTCGTCCTGGCTCGGCATCGGGACAGCGTGGATACAATCGAATGCAAGTGGCGCCCTGACGCTTTCGACAGCTCGGCTCTGAAAGCTTTTCGCGGTTACTATCCCCTGGGGCGTAACTATCTGGTCACCCCAGCAGCGGAAATAGCTTATTC
>JBEKBU010000256.1:0-6034 GCA_050015235.1 Methylomonas sp.
ATAGTTTGCAGAAACGGGGGTGTAAGCGAGACAAATGCGTTTTCGTATTCTGTCCGGATTGAGTTTTTCTGATCGATTCTCCAACGAAACCGACCAAGGTGTTTATGTTGTCTTTGGACAAAGCAGAGAACTCCATTACTGATGACGGTTCCTATTAAATTTACTTGGCATTGGAGCTGGATATAGAGTTGAGGAGCTAAATTGATTAATTGCTCTGATAGAGCCTGTAGCCCATCCCTTGCCGTCTCGTATTGCATCTTGTCCTTATGTTCAATGATCTTTTCGGCCTGAACCCTTTGATGTTCTGCAACATCCCCCTCTTGATTCAATCCAGCATCTGTTGCAACTGCGAATAATTTGCCTTGAAGATGTCCAAGTTGAGCGAGAAAAGCAAAGTATTGAGAATCACTGAGATTCTTAAGCTTGATCTCGTCATTAGCCGACTCTCCGACAGATCGCTTCAAACTTGTTAAAACGTTCCTCAGGCGCTTCCTATCACTCTCTGGGCTCATATAGGCGGCAATAGAATTCCATGATTCCGGATTCGCAGCATTCACAAACGATCCGGACTCGTCGATAAAGATGTTCAACTATTCAATCCCACTAAAAAGATTTATCCATGACTTATTGACTCATACTTTTTTGATTTTACAAAATTGGAGGCTGATTTTGAAAGAGCGGAGTCGCCAAGTTCCGATACCTACCCACTTCGATTTCCGCAATCACTTAAAGCAGCTGTTGAAAAAATCGCCAAAGAAGAAGGTGTAAGCCTAAACCAATTTGTGGCTAGGGCTGTTGCTGAAAAGCTTACCGCCATGAGTACCGCCAATTTAAGTTAGTACAGGCAGCAGTAATAATCAGGTAATTTACAGGAAAAACCCCGCCGCCAAGCGCGGATTATAGGGAAAATAATTGTGTAAATAAGACGCTTGCAAGCTGCCGTGGCGGAAAAACGCTTCGCTTCGATTCCGGCTCCGCTGCGGTATGGAGCCGGTTAGCGGCGGAACGGCCGTTTCCAGCTGGGAATGATGAAAACTGTGGCCGCGAATTTCGCCGCCATCCAGCTTAAGACTGTGCATACCGAGATTGACTAACTTGTCTTGCATATGCGCCTTGCCGGGCATGACGCCAGCCATGGCGGCGCTGTGCCCCCGCAGGTCGGTCAGATCGTCCAGCAAATACAGCAAACCGCCGCATTCGGCGTACATCGGCTTGCCGGCTTGATGATGCGCGCGCAACGACGCCCGCATAGCCTGATTAGAGGCCAGCGCGGATAAATGCAATTCCGGATAGCCACCCGGCAAATAAATGCTATCGGCCTCCGGCAAGCTTTGGTCGGTTAAAGGCGAAAAAAATCGCAGCTCCGCGCCCATGGCCCTAAGACAATCCAGATTCGCCTGATAAATAAACGAAAACGCGGCGTCGCGCGCCACGGCTATGCGTTTACCGGCCAGCAAGCCTGGCGTGGGCGCGGTTTCCGGAGCGGCGAACGCAACCGCCGGCGGCGGCAGGCATGGCGCAAAGCCGGTTAATAATTCCGCCGCCTTGGACAAGCGCAGATCGATATCCGCGATTTCCGCCGCCTGCTGTAAGCCCAAATGCCGGGAAGGCAATGCAATAGCGGCGTCTTTCGGCATAGCCGCCAGCAAACGCATATTTTCCGGCAGCGCTTCCTGTAATAGCCGCGCATGGCTCAAGCTGCCGACTTTATTGGCGATAACGCCGGCAAACGGCAGTTGCGGCCGGTAGCCGGCCAAGCCATACGCCACGGCGGCAAAAGTTTGCGCCATACCCTGCGCATCAATCACGGCGGCCACGGGTACGCCCGTGATCTGAGCTAAATCCGCGCTGCTGGCTTCGCCGTCGAACAAGCCCATGACGCCTTCGATCAACACGACATCGCTTTCCAGCGCGGCGCGGTACAACAATTCGCGGCAATGCCGCTCGCCCATCATCCATAAGTCGAGCTGATAAACCGGGGCGCCGGAGGCATGGGCGAGAATTTGCGGATCAAGAAAATCCGGACCGGTTTTAAAGACGCGCACCTTACGCTGCAGGCTCCGGTGATAATAAGCCATCGCGGCCGTTACGGTGGTTTTGCCCTGGCCTGAAGCGGGGGCGCTGACCAGCATGGCCGGACAATTGCAGGTAGTTCCGGGATTGTTCATGAACTAAAGTTTTACTTTAGGCGCCAGCCAGCCCGATAATAGCCCCAGTGTTAGCCAGAATAGCGCATTACTGACGGCCGACAGCCAGACAAAATGCCGCTGCAACTCCATTGGGGCGGCCGAGCGGTATATTTCCGGATGCGGCGCGCCCAGCAAATGCGGCGCCGGCAGCAACAGCGCGCCGGCCAATTGCAGATAACGGTTTTTACCGAGAAACAGCAGCGCCAAGCCCAACGCGGTCGCCGAAGCGGTAAACAGCCACCAGATTTGCCGGTCCCGTAACGCGGCGCTGTCGGTTCCGGGCAGCTCCGGCGGCAAGCCTAACGACGGCGCGGCGAAAAATACCGCATAACCGGCGATACCCCATAATAAACCACGCAGGTAACCGCTGTTTTCTTGCCAGTACATGGCCGCGCATATCAACAAGGAAAATCCGAAACCGCTTAAGCCGTTAAACAGCAGGGTAAAGGCGTTGCGCTCAAAACCGTTTGCAGGCCGCCAGTCGTGACCTGCTTCGCCGCCGGAAGCTTCAAAACGCTCCGCCGCCAAAATCAAGGGCTGGAGTTGATAATGTTGCCAAAGGCTTAGCAAAATACCCGCGACCAGTCCCGATAGCAAGGCTACGGCGACCAATCTTCGAAAATCGGCCATATCAATGGCAAGGGAAGGCCGCGCTATGTCTGCTGTCATGGGCGGCGTTATGCAGATAGCTGTTGGCGTCCTGAAGAAAGCCAACGCCTAAAATAACGGCCAAGCCTAGGAAAATAGCGCCTAATCCAGGCAGTAGTTTTGGAGAAAAAGTTGCAACGCTTGCCGCGATGGTTGTTTTCATGGTTGCCGATCCCGAGTCAGGTTAAAATAACAGCGCGGAACGGACAAGCCTAAAGAAAGGTTTGACAGATCGCCCGCCGCAATTCTGCAGTACATAGTTAAAAGGCCTGTCTCCGGGCTTGCGGCTTAGGCCACGTACCGTTGCGGGGGCAGCGCCGGAATTTAACCGGCTTCCAGTTTCACCCGCTTATGTAGCGGGAACCTTCAAACTATTCAGATTCTAACATGCATAACCGCTTATGCAAAGAAAGTTATCTACCGTCAAAAACATTCGGTAAAAGTCTCGACCGCATGGCTTAGAAATTTAAAATAGGCTATTCAAAATAACGAAAAACATTGACTACAGGTTATAAAAGGTATATTTAGGTTGTAATAAGTATAACTGGAAAGGCAAGAATTTATGTCAAAAACCATAAACACCGGCATCAAGCTCGATGAAACGCTACACGCCCGCCTTAAAGCCCTTAGCACAACCAAGGAAAGATCGCCCCATTGGCTCATGAAGGCCGCAATCGAACAATATGTTGAACGGGAAGAACTGTACGAACGGGAAAAGCGGGAAGATATGGAACGCTGGCAACGTTATAAGCTCACCGGTCAAGCCATACCTAACGAAACAGTTGAAGCATGGCTTACATCCTGGGGAAGTGAAAGCGAATTACCGTGTCCAAAGTAATTTGGTTACCCGAAGCGTTGGATGACATCCGTCGGCTACGCCGGTTTTTGGAAGACCAAAGTCCGACAGCGGCGGCCCGCGCCGGCCATGTTCCGCTAGCAGGGGCAAAACGCCTCGCCAGTTTTCCCGAAATCGGCCAACCAATGGATGACGGCACATACCGCCGCGAATTGTTTCTCCCTTTCGGCGCTGGCGGGTATATCTTGCGCTATATTATAGATGGCCGCGCCGTTGTCATCGTTCGCGCTTGGCATACCAAAGAGAACCGGGACGAAAGCTGAAATTAACATATTAGGTCACAAAAATTTGATCCTTCCCGGCGTGTAATTCGGCGCCGGAGCAAAGTTTGCCGACAGTCGGCCGATTTAAAAAATCCGGTCTTTTTTTAGACCATCATCAAAGTTAAATCCTTGGAAACCCCGTATAAATACTCTGAAGATTACGGTTTTTAATCGTCGGTATGTTTTCAACACTTTTCCCTATCATTAGGGGTTGAAGGGGATCATGATGAAGCGGATTATCCTGTTTACTCTTTGCGCGACGCTGCCGCCGCTTGTAATCACGGGCGCGGGCGCGCAATCCACCCCGGCTATGAGCGTCGACGATTTTCGCGATTCGTTGGGCGTCAATACCCATATCATCTATAAGGACGGCGCTTACGCCAGGGTTTCGAATGTCATCGATGATTTAAATTATATCGGCATTAAACATGTGCGGGATGGCGTTCCAATGGCCTGGTGGCCCGGCTCGGCCAGTCTCGGCGATTATGCCGCCATGGCCAACGGCGGCATACTCTTCGATCTTATCGTCGATTTGGGCATACGTATAGATCGGACAAAATCCATCGTCGAGCAAAATATTTTAATGATGGACGCCATTGCGGCGGTTACGCCTAATAGTATTATCGCCATTGAAGGCCCCAACGAAATCAACAATTGGCCGGTTCCGCCCTATGACGGTTACACGGGAACCGGCGCGGCCGTCGCCTTTCAGGACGATCTGTACAAGGCTGTGCATAGCGACGCCAATTTGCCGCACGTCGTCTACGATATGACCGGCTCGCCGATGGTAGATTCGCTCGCCGGCCGCGCCGACGTCGAGAATATGCATTCTTATCCGCATAACGGGCAACAGCCTTTTGGCTATATTTCCGGCGCCTTCGCGCGCAATTACGCGGCGGCGGAGAGCTATCCCGGCGTTATTACCGAGCTAGGCAATTTCAGCCTTCCGCCTACCTGGCCGGCGGGAAAGCCTTGGTGGGAAGGCTACACCGAACTTGGCGTCGATGAAGCAACGCAAGCAAAAATGATAGTCAACGCTTATTTCGACGCCGCCGCCGTGGGCGTAATGCTCACCTATGTATATGAGCTATTGGACGAAAAAGAAGATCCCACGTCAACTTTGGCGGAATTCCATTACGGCCTGTTCAAATTTGACCACACCCCCAAAGTTTCCGCCACCGCTCTCCATAACCTCAACACCATACTGACAACCAACGGCGCCGCGAATGCGAATGTTTTCGCGAATGGCGGCCTCGACTATACCCTGCATAATCTGCCGGCGTCGGCCGGTACGCTATTACTGCAAAAAACCGACGGCGCCTTTGTTTTAGCGTTATGGAATAATACGCCGTTCTGGACTTGGACACAGACCCAAAGCGCTCCCATCCATTCGAGCCCGGCCGATGTTCTGCTGCAACTGGAGCAGCAGGCAAGCGCGATCAAAATTTACGATCCGCTTAAGAGTCCGAGCCCATTCGAAACCCGGCGCTATACTCAGGGAACAATTCTTGAAATTCCGGACCATCCCATATTAGTCGAAATTACCCTCAACCCGTTGTGCGGTTCAATAGCGAATGGCGGCACGGCATGGGACGGCGATATCCCCGGTTCGTCCTTAGCAGCCGCGAAGCCACAACAATGCGCCTATGGAGGCACGGTGACGACCACATGGACCAAGCAGAGCCTAAAGCTTTGCGTCAACGGGGTTCTGACCAATACGGGAAAAACCCGGATTATCGATCCGGTTGCCCAGCAGCCCGTTTGTAACGCTCCCGGCATTCCGAATCCGACGGCTAATAATGGCTGATACCGCCGCTTGCCGTATGGATAAATTAATATGCCGATGATTTTTGAGTGCAGTCAAAATAACCATAAATTAATTAGAAAATTTATCTTGACAATTGGGTCAGCTGTACCGTATGTTCAGTTTCCGCAAGAATGTATTTTATTATTAACTAGTGTCTGAAAGAAAACTCGCATTTTTCATAACGCCGGAGTCTGGGCCGTTTACGAACGCTGCGATTTTTCGTACCCAGAGCGTGTATTTTGCTTGCTGAGCGCTCATAATTGAGAATGCC
>JBEKBU010000257.1:0-11492 GCA_050015235.1 Methylomonas sp.
TGGCGCGGACGATTATTATTGGGACTCTCAGGTATTAGAGCGGATTAGCGGGCATTTGCTAAATGCTCCGGCCGATATTCGCGTAGTCTATGCGCAGCTCATGTTGCTTGATGCAGCCGGGGCGGAATTATATTTAATCGGTCAACCTTGGCAAAATGTTAAGCATCGCTTTAAACAATTGATGAGTATTCCGCATCCTGGCGCTCTGCATCGAGCCAGCTTATTTGCACAGCATGGCCCATTTGACGAGTCTTTTCGGATTGCGGGCGATTATGAATTATTATTACGCGAGTTGAAAAGCGCGGATGCTTTATTTATACCCGATTTAATCATGGCCGCCATGCAACAAGGCGGCATAAGCAGTACGCCAAAAACCGCGTTGCTGCAATTGCGGGAAGTTCGAAGGGCGCAAATTAAGCAAGGGCTTAAACTGCCGGGCATATTCTGGATAATGGCCATGTCTAGAGTTTATATCCGTTTACTGTTATGGCGGTTAGCGGGTGAAAACATAACCAGAAAGTTGCTGGATTCAGGTAGGCGTATGTTAGGTTTACCCTTGCATTGGACGAAGACATAATGCTCACATATGCAACTGTCCCCGTTTCCGTCATCATACCCTGCTTCCGTTGCGCGGCTACTATAAGGCGGGCCGTACTATCCGTTATCGCCCAAACTCAAAAGCCCGAAGAAATCATTTTAGTGGATGACGCCAGCGGTGACGATACTCTTGGCTTACTTCGGCAACTCGAACAACAATATCCCGCTTTAATCAAAATTGTTGCCTTAACCGTAAATAAAGGAGCGGCATGCGCACGCAACACCGGCTGGAATTTGGCGGCCCAGCCTTACATTGCTTTTCTTGACGCGGATGATTCCTGGCATCCTGATAAACTTCGTATTCAGTTTGAGTTTATGCGCAACCATCGGAATGTAGTCTTGTGCGGACATCAATGCGATTGGTTGCGCGACAATATTTTTCCGCCAATATCATTAACTAACTTGGATACAATAGAGATAAGCGCGGTTAGCTTACTTTTCAAAAATGCATTTTCCACGCCTACCGTTATGTTGAAACGCGACATACCGTTCCGTTTCCAAGAAGGTAAACGTCATGCGGAGGATTTATTGTTATGGCAAACCATCGCTTTCTCGGGATTACAAATTGTGCGTATGGAAAGTCTTTTGGCTTACACTCACAAACCGCTATACGGCGCCGAGGGATTAAGCGCGGAATTGGGCAAAATGGAAATGGGTGAGTTAAATAATTTTATAACCTTATATCAATTAGGAAAAATTAATTTTGTATTAACTGCCGTTGCGATCATTTTTTCGCTTGTTAAGTTCGTTAAGAGGTTTTTTTTGATAAAACTTAAGCCCTTGATTTGTCCAGGTAGTAGAAGCCCACGATAAACAAAAAGCGAGCCGCGTAAGCGATTAAAAGTAGATTAGTAATGATCTTAATGAGAGCACGGAAGATGATGACCTAGGAGATTTTATATATATGCATTTTTAATAAAAATTTCTGTTCATCCTTTCCAAATTTCAATAAATTATTTTTTAATCAACCAACTTAAAAGAATTTTAATTAAAAAGCATTCCGCCTCAGAGTAATATCTTGACTTGCAAGCCGACTTGAACTAGTTTTCTAAGGACGAATATCCTATAGAAATTCTTAATTATGTAACCGTCAACTTTCCAGACGCCTGTCTATCCTGGGTTTTTTGCGGACATTGGCGTTGGTCACAACCAAATTTACTAAAAAGTCTAGGCATTCATGAGTTTACAAGTAGGAATTGTCGGCTTAGGCCGTGTTGGCCGCGGCGTGTTACGGGCAAATTTTATGCGGCCGCAACACCAGCGATATGCAATAAGTGTGATATGCGACATTATGCCGATTGATCATGTGGCCTATTTGATTGCCTATGACAGCACTTATGGCCGGCCGCCTTTTAGAGTTGATTACGATGGCGATGATCTGATCTTGGATGGAGTCCGTATTGCCTATCAACGGGTAGACCGGCGCCGTAACCGCCACGACCAGGAAAGTTTCCGCTGCTTGAGGCCCTATGGCTTGGATGTATTGGTCGATGCAACCGGAACAGCCAGTATTGAGGACTTTCGGACTCTACTTGACCAAAATATAACCAAATCCATCGTTTGTACTTCGAATGTGCACGGTTGCGAACTAAGTATGGTTTACGGCATCAATCATCAGGACTATGATCCCGCCAAACACCGGATTATTTCAGCCAGCACTTGCACCGGAAACGCGCTAGTTCCGGTATGTTATATGCTCGACAAGCACATCGGAATTGATCATGCCCGGATTATTACCATCCATCCGCTGCTTGCCGATCAACGCGTTCTTGACGGTTACCATGTATCATCGCAATTAGGCCGCACCAGCGCCACTTCGATTATTCCTACTCACACAAATGTGGGTAAATCAACGGAATTATTGCTGCCTGCGCTTACTAACAAGCTGGATTCGCTTTCTTATCGGGTGCCGACGGCAATCGTGTCCATCATTGACCTAAGCTGTACATTATCGCGTGACGCGTCTTACGATGAAATCGCAACACTGTTTAATGATTACGCGCAACATCGGTTATCGGGCATAATCCATTGCGATTACGGCGCCTGGGGACACCAAAAAGCCAGTATCGATTTTATGGGCGCGGACTATTCATCCATAATCCTCATGCAACATTTGACGCTCAGCCAGCCGCGGCAGCTAGGCGTTACTTTAATGCACGATAACGAATACGGCTATTGCTGCCGGGTGCTGGATGTCCTGGGTGTTTTGGCAAGCGCTTAGTCGGTATGATTAAAACCCGCTAATCATACTTCGACAACCGCCTCAAAGCCCAATCAACATGTTCGCGCACGAGCTCCGAAGCATGAAGGGATTTTTCCCGCAAGGCGCGGATGACTTCAGGGTTGGCTTTGCCGTTTCCCAACGCCACGGCGATATTGCGTAGCCAGCGCTGATGGCCGATACGGCGAATGGCGGAACCCAGGGTATTATGTAAGAACTCGGCTTCCGTCCAGTTAAACAGAGCTAATAAGCAGCTGCTATCTAAATTGTGGCGCGGTTTAAAGTCGGCTTCGGCGCTGAGTTTGGCGAAACGATTCCACGGGCAGATTAGTTGGCAATCGTCGCAACCGTAAATTCGGTTTCCCAGCAGCGGGCGTAAATGTTCCGGTATGCTACCGGCTAGTTCTATTGTTAAATAAGAAATACACAATCGAGCGTCGACCTGATAGGGCGCCACTATGGCCTTGGTCGGGCATATTGCCAGACAAGCGGCGCATGTCCCGCAATGATTGACGGACGGTTCGTCGGCGGGCAAAGGTAGGCTGGTATAGAGTTCGCCCAAAAAAAACCAGGAACCGGCCCGCCGGTTAAGCAAATTACTGTGTTTACCTATCCAACCTAAGCCGGCTTTTTCGGCTATGGCCTTTTCCAGTACCGGAGCGCTATCTACAAAAGCCCGGTAGCCAAAGGGTCCGGCCACCGCGGTAATATTATCCGCCAGTTTTTGCAGGCGGTTGCGCAGCAACTTATGGTAATCGCGTCCTAGCGCGTAACGGGAAATAAACGCTTTGGCCGGATCGTCATTAATGGCGGCGTCGCCGGTGGTTAAGTAATCCATGCGTACGCTGATGATGCTGCGCGTATCGGGTTGCAATAAAATAGGGCGGCTACGTTTTAAACCATGGCTACCCATGTAATCCATTTCACCTTGGTAACCGTTTGTCAGCCAACGTTGCAAATGTTGTTCGGCGGCGCTCAAATCCGTATCGCTTATGCCAACCCCCTGAAAACCTAGCGCCGACCCCCAGTCTTTAATCTGCTTGGCTAAATGCCGGTAATTAAGTGTGCTTGCGGGCATATTGACTTCGATGCGTAAAGGTTGTCACAAACTTTAAAGAAAATAGTACAATTATAAAATTTACCGGCCAATATTCCTACATAACTAATATTACCCTGGCCGGTTAAACCTACACTTTATTCAGGAACATTGGTATGACAACCGTTCGACAAATTGATTTTCTTAGCAAAAAAAAATGGGCGTTTATCTTTTCCGGTAGCCTGTTTGTAATTTCCATAGTTTCTTTTTTTGTTAAAGGCATGGAATTGGGTATTGATTTTACCGGCGGCAGCGTTTATGAAATACACTACAACCAATCCGTGGACTTGGATAAAATGCGAAGTTCTCTGGAACAACAAGGTTTTAGCGACGCCAATCTGCAAAATTTCGGTAGTTCCGAAGAAGTGTTGTTGCGTCTGAAACCTGTTGCGGATATCAGCCAAAAAGACCTTACTGAAAAAGTACTCAATGTTGCCAACAGCAGTCAGCTTCAACCTGGCGAAATTCGCCGTGTGGAATTTGTCGGCCCGCAAGTTGGGGAAGATTTAATCAATGACGGCGGACTGGCCATGTTGTTCGCTTTTATCGGCGTCATGATTTACGTCAGTATCCGTTTTGAGTGGAAATTATCGGTTGCCGCCATCATCGCTTTATTTCACGACGCCGTAATTACCATGGGTTTTTTCTCCGTATTCGGCTGGGAATTCGATCTAACGGTATTATCGGCAATTTTAGCGCTGGTTGGTTACTCGACAAATGATAAAATTGTAATTTATGACCGTATTCGTGAAATTACCCGCGGTAGCAGAATCCAATCCATGGAGGAAATTATCAACATTGCCGTTAATGAAACTCTAACCCGCACCATCCTGGTATCCTTTACGGTGCTCTTGACTTTGCTTGCGTTAGTATTTCTGGGCGGTAAAATTATTCACGGTTTCGCAATCGCCATGCTGATCGGTGTTGTAAAAGGTACTTATTCCTCAATTTATATCGGCAGCGCTTTAGCCTTGTCTTTCGGTTTGCGGCGCGAAGACCTGGCGCGAGCAAAGAAAGACCAGACTTTAAATGAATTGCCTTAACCCTTGATATATCGGTAACGGTTTCTTTACAGACAAATTCCACATTCAGCCGGCGCGCACTCTGTGCGGAGTATATGTCCGGCTTCTAAGATTACAGCCTGGAGCGGAAATTTAAGGCAAGGAAAACAATGTTTCATTTTACCGCCCGCGGGGTATTTTGACGGATTAACTTGATGACACAACGATTAAATGCTCACTATCCAAGCCAATTGGTTTTGGGTATTCCCGGTTTTGAATACGCCGATCTCTATGATCCGGCGCGATTATCCGAACTGCTTAAAGTTTTCGATCTGTCCGTACAGGGTCATGATCCCGGTTTATTTTCCGAGTTGACCGCTTACCGAAACTGTCGAGGGGAAGGCATGGCTCCCGAGCACATTTCCGATCTGCTGGTCAAAACCGCGCCTTTGGTTGGCGCCTTTGTGGCGCGATTGTTTAATGTCGGCGACAACCGCGATCGGCAAGTTAATTTCATCCGTGGCGAATTTGATTCAATATTCGTATACCGTACCGAAATTGTCGGTAAGCTTTCGGCGCGCTTTAAGGGTCAAACCGCGGAAGGCTGGGATATAGCAGCGCTGAATGATCAATTACAAGCCTTGTTAGTCGCTGTTGGCGAACAAGACTTGTATGCCGCCGATCCGGAATTGGCGGTAAGCCGTTTGGCGGCGCGTTTATGGCGATTATCGCAACTGGCGGAGCCGGATATAGACGAGATTCAGCTTTTAAAACAACATACCGACGCCACCGGCATACTGAATATAACCTATGAAAATGCCGCCGGTTTTGTCGAAGCGTTGCTGCAAATTATTTACCGCTGGAGTTTTGCCGCCCAAACTAGGCCGGAATTACAAGCCACGGTTAAGAAATGGCTGAGTTTCAAGATCGCGGAAAAAACCAATCTTGATAATTTGGTCGATCATGAGAATCTGAGCCGGGACGATTATCAAGTCTGGGCGGGCTCTACGCGCCACCACCGTCGGCGCGACGGCTTCGCGCTAACGGATAAACGTTACTCCGAGCGTCAGGCTTTATATGAAGTGGAGGCATTAAAAACAAAAAAGACGGCGCATTTAAGGCTAACCATTTGGGATCGCTGATGATCGGCTGTCCTCTTGAAGAAAAAATCTCCGAGATGCACGTAGTCAAACGCCAAGGCGATAACATAGGCGCATTGGCGTTGATTATTATCGATAATCCAATGTGCCCCGGCACCGGGCATCGGATCTGTAACGACTGCATGCGCGGCTGTATCTATCAAAAAACCGAAGCGGTCAATATTCCGCAAATTGAGACGAATGTTTTAACCGATGTTCTGTTTATGCCTTGGGGATTTGAGATATATAGCCTGCTCACGCGTTGGAATCCGCTCAATATCAAACGGCCCGCCGCGCTGCCGTATAACGGTAAAAATATTCTGATTGTCGGCATGGGGCCTGCCGGTTATACCTTGGCGCATTATCTATTGAATGAAGGCTTTGCCGTCGTTGGCGTTGATGCGCTGAAAATCGAGCCGCTGCCCTCACATTTAACAGGCAGCCGCGAACTTCCGCCAGAACCGATTTCCGATTTCCGTAGCCTGTATGAAGACTTGGATAAGCGTATTATGCTGGGTTTCGGCGGCGTGGCTGAATATGGCATTACCGTGCGCTGGGATAAAAACTTTCTGAAAGTTATTTATTTAACCTTAGCGCGCCGCAACGCCTTTAAATGTTATGGCGGGGTTCGATTCGGCGGCGCCATATCCGTTGATGAAGCATGGGAGTTGGGCTTTGATCATATCGCCATCGCCAGCGGCGCCGGTAAACCTACCGTCATCGATTTAAAAAACAACCTGATCCGCGGTATCCGCAAGGCATCTGATTTTTTGATGGGCTTGCAATTGACTGGAGCAGCCAAAGAGTCTTCATTGGCCAATCTGCAAGTAAGACTGCCCGCCGGCGTAATAGGCGGCGGTTTAACCGCTATCGATACCGCAACCGAATTGCTGGCGTATTATCCGTTTCAGGTCAGTAAAATTGTCAGACGCTACGATAAACTGGCTAGCCGGTATGGCGCCGAGGCTGTTCGCGGTCAATACGATGCTGAAGAGTTACAGATACTTGAAGAATTTTTGGCGCACGGACGTATCATCGAACAGGAACGGCAGCGCGCTACGGCGGTCAATGAAACCCCTAATTTTTTGCCGTTTTTAGCCGAATGGGGCGGCGTGACGCTATTTTACCGGAAAGGCATTAAGGATTCGCCGGCTTACCGGCAAAATCATGAAGAAATTCATGAGGCGTTGTCGGAAGGCATCTGGTTGGCGGAAGGCATGAGCCCCTTGGAGGCAATTGAAGACGCCTATGGCCATTTGCAGGCCGTGCGGTTTGAAAAATTGACCGAACAGGAAGGCAAATGGCGTAAAACTTCGGAAGTGGAAGTTAAACTGCGCGGGCTTTTCATTGCCGCGGGCACGGCGCCGAATACCATCTACCAATCCGAACATCCCGGCACATTCACAATGGATTGCAAATTTTATCAACGCCATGAACCGGTTTTAGAACAAGGCCGCATGCAATTACAGGCGGTTGCCGATGACGCCCAGGCCAAAGTCGGGAAACCGGCCCCTTTTACTTCTTATCACGACAATGGCCGTTATATCAGTTTTTACGGCGACAATCATCCCGTTTACGCGGGTAATGTGGTTAAAGCCATGGCCAGCGCCAAAGATGGATATCCGTATATAGTAAAACTGTTTGCCGAACATCTAGCGAAATTGGATTCTTCTCAACAGGCTCAACGCGATGCCGCGCTACTCGGTTTCCAGCAACAATTGGATGAGCAATTTATAGCTCATATAGTTGCAGTGAACCGCTTGACGCCGACCATTATTGAAGTCGTGGTTAAAGCGCCGGCAGCTGCTAAAAACTTTAATCCCGGGCAATTTTACCGGGTGCAAAACTATGAATCGTTAGCGCCTGTTAAACAGGGTACGGTACTGGCCGCCGAAGGCATAGCCTTAACCGGAGCCTGGGTAGACAAGCAACAGGGTCTGGTATCTTTAATTGCGCTGGAAATGGGCAGCTCCACCCGCTTATGCGCAACCTGGAAAACCGGCGACCCGCTTGTATTAATGGGTGTTACCGGCGCTCCAACCGAGATTCCCCGGAACGAGACCGTTTTATTACTTGGCGGTGGTCTGGGTAACGCCGTATTGTTTTCCATTGGTAAGGCATTACGCTCCGCCGGAAATAAAGTGATATATTTTGCTGGTTACCGTAACAGACAAGATCTGTTCAAAGTAGCTGACATTGAGGAAGCATCCGATTTGATCGTCTGGGCGGTTGACGATCGTCCCGGCAATACGGCTATTCCTACTACCCGGCCGCAAGATAAGACCTTTGTCGGAAATATCGTCGAAGCGATGCGGGCTTTTGCAAGCGGAGAATTGGGTGAAACGGCCTTAAATTTACAGGATGTCGGGCATTTGATCGTCATTGGCTCCGATAAAATGATGGCGGCGGTCAAAGCAGCGCGTCACGGCGTTCTTAAGCCGTACCTACGAGCCGGACACGAAGCGATAGGCTCCATCAATTCGCCGATGCAATGTATGATGAAAGGCGTTTGCGCCCAGTGCCTATGTAAGCATGTCGATCCGGAAAGCGGCGAAGCGAGTTTTATGTATTCCTGTTACAATCAGGATCAGGCTTTGGATTATGTTGATTTTGATAACCTGCACGCCCGTTTGCGGCAAAATACGGTACAAGAAAAATTGTCTTCCCTGTGGTTGAGTTATCTGTTGGAAACCGATTCTAATTAGCGCCAAGTTTATTTCCACTGAAAGTCATTCGCGTGGCGGCGCAAATCCCGGAAGGAAAGTGTTGTCACAAACGGGTAATAAATTGTCGATATACTGGCGTCGTGATTGGGCTAGCATAAAATGATTATGTCGAATTTAAATATTCTTGTCGTTGAAGATGAAGAAGCCATTCGGGAAATGCTGGTTCTGGCTTTGGAACAGGCAGGGTTAATGGTTACCGCGGTCGCCAGCGCGGAACAGGCGCAACAGGCTTTAGCGGAAAATATGATAGATTTAATCTTGCTGGACTGGATGTTGCCCGGTATTAGTGGTATTGAATTAGCAAGGCGTTTAAAAAACGATACCGGTTATAAAGACCTGCCTATCATTCTGTTAACCGCTCGGGGTGAAGAAGAAGATAAAATCCGCGGCCTGGAGATTGGCGCTGACGACTATATCACCAAGCCTTTTTCCCCTAAGGAAATGGTAGCGCGTATTAAGGCGGTGATGCGCCGTAGCGGCAAATTGTCCGAATCCGGGCATTTAAATGTCGGCGATCTGACGCTGGATGCCGAGCAGCACCGTTTAACCATTTCCGGTCAGACCCTGGATGTCAGTCCTACCGAATTTAGACTCATGCAGTTTTTTATGACCAATCCGGATAAAGTCTATAGCAGGACGCATTTGCTTGATCAGGTCTGGGGGCGTAGCGTATATATCGAAGAACGTACGGTAGATGTTCATATCCGCCGTCTACGTAAAATTCTGGCCGAACACGGCCGTGAGGAACTTATTCAAACCGTGCGGGGATTTGGTTATCGTTTTTCCCTCGCCAGCTGATCTAAATGGATCGTTGGCGCAGAGAAATCAGCCTGTTACTAGGGTTATCGGCGCCAGCTATTCTGCTTGGCGCAATGCTTGGACACTTGCCTTTTTTTTTGCTCCTCGTCACTTCATATTTGTTAATCCGGCAAACCATTTATATCAATGAACTGGAAAATTGGCTGAGCCGAGGCGCTTTTGGCGACAAACGCCAGCATAAAGGCATTTGGCGGAATATTTATTTACATATAACGAAAATCCGCAAAATTGACAAAAAGCGGAAAAAGAAATTAACGCGTATGATAGACAGGTTCCGCACCTCGACGGATGCTTTGCCCGACGCAGCCGTAGTGCTTGGCAGTCTTGGAGAAATTGACTGGACTAACAAAGCCGCCCGGGAAGTATTGGGGCTGAAAAAATCCGATAAAGGTTACCGCATCGACAATCTGGTGCGTAATCCACTGTTTATCCAGTATTTAAAGTCTTATGACTACAAGCAAAAAATCAGCATCCCTTCGCCCGTAAACGAAAATATGATTTTACAAATCAGCATCGTACCCTACAGCAATAGTTTACGTCTGCTGCTGGCTCAGGATATTACGCATTTAAAAAACATAGAACGCATGCGCACCGACTTTGTAGTCAATGTCTCCCACGAACTGCGTACGCCGTTAACTGTTTTAAAAGGCTATCTTGAAACCTTGCAGGGAATGGATAACGTGCCCGGCGTTTATTTCCGCTCATTTCAGAATATGGCGACACAAACCCAGCGCATGCAATTATTGATTGATGATTTATTGCTGTTGGCGCGCCTGGAGACTAAACCGAAAAAATCGGATTGCGTCAATATAACCGAATTACTCAAACAGATTTGCCGGGAAAGCGATTTGCTGGAAAAAGACGAACGCAGGGTTGAATTGACTATTCATGCCGACAGCAAAATTCAAGGCGATGAAGAAGAATTACGTAGCGCATTTACCAATTTGCTGGTAAACGCTCTTAAATATTCACCGGCGGATAAACCGGTTTTAGTAAACTGGCATTTAAACCCGGAAGGCGGCATGTATCTGGAAGTGGAGGATTTTGGCGAAGGCATATCAAGTTCGGATATTCCCCGCATCACCGAGCGCTTTTACCGGGCGGAAGTGAAACGTAATCGTAAAATTATCGGTACCGGCTTGGGCTTGTCTATTGTTAAGCATGTGTTGGTCAGGCATGACGCCAAACTGGAAATCGAAAGCCAGCTCGGCAAAGGCAGCCGTTTCCGCTGTGTATTTCCGGCTAATCGGCGATGTCAATAGACATACTCGGAATAGATGTAAGACTCGTCAATATAAAGTCGGCGCCGCAAGTTAATAGGACAAATCCGAATCACCGCTTTATAATTGCCGGATTATAGAATTAGAATAGCATTGAGGTTGTAATGATTTCCGAAACAGTGGTGGAGCTTTCCCGCTGGCAATTTGCAATAACAGCGCTATTCCATTTTTTATTTATGCCGCTAAACCTAGGTTTGTCGGCTCTGCTCGTCATACTCGAATCGAGTTATGTTTTGACAGCAAATAAAACTTACTTGGTTGCATGCCGGTTTTGGGGGCAAATATTTGCAATAAATTTTGCTTTAGGCATCGCTACCCGCATAGGCGTGATAATTCAGTTTGGGGCTTACGGTTCATATTTTTCCCATTACGTTGGCGATGTTTTTGCATTGCCTTTAGCGCTTGAAATTTTAACCGGTTTTTTTACAGCCGTGGTTCTGTTTGGACCTTATCGATATGGCTGGGATCGCTTAAGCAAAACTCGGCATCTCCTCGTTACCTGGCTGATGACGTTGGCCTTGCATATTTCAGCGATACTAGTCTTGATTGCTTGCGGCTGGATGCAAAATCCGGTAGGAGCGGCGTTTAACTACCAATCCTACCGAATAGAGCT
>JBEKBU010000258.1:0-5997 GCA_050015235.1 Methylomonas sp.
AGCCCCTAGCAGAGGACGCCGTG
The DNA here is from genome assembly GCA_050015235.1 of Methylomonas sp. GTDB lineage: Bacteria > Pseudomonadota > Gammaproteobacteria > Methylococcales > Methylomonadaceae > Methylomonas. The sequence goes on from JBEKBU010000258.1 coordinate 24, forward strand.
AATACCTCCCTGTAGGCTTTGGTCCGGCATCCCGCCGGACAAACCTCTACTAGGGGCTCCGGCCTCAACCGCCAATGTGGTCGGCTATCGGCGGTTTTTTTACGGCTTGATTTTGAACTGATCGAGCCCACCCAGCAACAAAGGGCGGTTTTATTTCTGACATTAAAGCCGGCGCCCCAGATTTTGGAATCGGTGAGTAGCCGAGAAATTTAATTAAAGCAGGCATCCATCAACAGGCAAGTTGTTCGATGTTACGAACATTTAACCGGAAGCAAAGAACATGAAAAAATTAATGATAAGTCTGCTTCTTCTGCTGGTTTACCAGCCGGCGGCGGCGGAACGCATCAAAGATCTGGCCTCGGTGGCCGGAGTACGCTCCAATCAATTGGTCGGCTACGGCATAGTCACCGGTTTGACTAAAACCGGCGACAACACTTCAAAATTCATACCGCAAGGTTTAGTCAGCATGATGGGGCATCTCGGTTTGACCTTGCCCACCGGCACCGACCCGAAAACCAAAAATTCGGCGTTTGTCAGCGTCCATGCCGACTTGCCGCCTTTCGCCAAGCCCGGTCAGAAAATCGATGTGACGGTATCGTCGATCGGCGACGCAAAAAGCTTGCGGGGCGGCTCTTTGCTGATGAGTCCGTTGCGTGGCGCGGATGGCAAGGTCTATGCCGTGGCGCAAGGCAATTTAGTGGTCAACGGTTTAAGCGCCACCGCCCAAGACGGCTCGAAAGTGACCGTCAACAGTCCGCTGGTTGGCCGCATACCGGGCGGCGCCACCGTCGAACAATCCGTGCCGACTTCTTTCGATCAGCCCGGCGACCTGGTATTCAATCTGAACACCAACGATTTCAGCACCGCGAATAATATCGCCGGCGCCATTAATAAAACCCTGGGCGCCGGCGCGGCCAAGGCGCTGGACGGCGGCTCGGTGGTCGTAACATCGCCTAATGAAGTCTCGCAACGCGTCAGCTTCGTATCCGTGATCGAAAACATCGAGGTTACGCCCGACGCCGCCCCGGCTAAGGTAATCGTCAACTCGCGCACCGGCACGGTGATTATCAACAATAAAGTCCGCATCCAGCAGGCGGCGGTTTCGCACGGCAGCTTGACGGTCACCATCAGCGAAAACCCGCAAGTGTCGCAACCCAATGCATTTTCGAACGGGACGACGGCCGTCACGCCGCAATCGGATATTTCCGTCAAGGAAGACAAAAACCGCATGTTTTTATTTAACGCCGGCGTTTCTCTAAATGAAATTGTCGACGCCATTAACGCGGTGGGCGCCGGCCCCAGCGATATTGTCGCCATACTGGAAGCGCTGAAAAGCGCCGGCGCCATGCAGGCTGAATTGATAGTTATTTAAAATATATATGTTAAATCTAGACGCGCCCTCATCCGTATACACCGATTTCGACAGCTTGGCGAAGCTCAAGCTCAATGCGCGCGAGCCCACGCCGGAAGTGATCAAACAGGTTGCGAATCAATTCGAAGCGCTGTTTTTGAGCATGATGCTGAAAAGCATGCGCCAAGCCAAGCTGGCGGACGGCATCATGGACAGCCAGCAAAGCGATTTCTACCGGGATATGTACGACCAGCAGCTGGCCGTGCAATTGGCCGGTAATCCGGGTTTCGGCCTGGCTGAATTTATCCTGAAGCAAATCGGCCCGAAAAATGCCCGTAACGATAAAAAACTGGACGCCGAGTATTATTTAAGTCACGCCGGCGCGGTGTCGGCAAGCGCCTTGCCCGTTTTTCCCGAAACGCAAGCGCCGGCAAGCGCCGCCAACGCCATGGACGCCAGCGGTCTGAACGCCTTGGAGCGCGGCTTGGCCGGCGTGCAGGCTTCCCGCCCCGCCAACGGCATGAAATGGCAAGCGCAGGACGATGAATGGCAGTCCTACCAACTGGTTAATTCGGAAGCAAACAATTCCAGACAGAACTTTATCGATCAATTATTGCCGCATGCCCGCCAAGCCGCCATCGCCCTGGGCGTGGACGCCAATTTGCTGCTTGCCCAAGCCGCGCTGGAAACCGGCTGGGGGCAAGCCGTCGTTAAAAACGGCATGGGCGAAAGCAGTTACAATCTATTCAATATCAAGGCGGATAAATCCTGGCAAGGCAAACAGGCCAAAGCCTTGACGGTGGAATTCGACGGCGGCGTCGCCCGCAAGGAAATGGCCGGCTTCAGATCCTATAATTCCTACCGGGAATGCTTCGCGGATTATGTCAACTTTATTAAAACCAATCCGCGCTATGGCGAAGCGTTGAAAAAAGCCGCCAATCCCAAGCAATACATCTATGAATTACAGCAGGCCGGCTACGCCACCGATCCGAAGTACGCCGAAAAAATTCTGAACATTTACAACTCCCGGAACGCCGACGCGGCGCGCACCGAGAAAAGCGCCGGATAAGATCAGAGGCTCATCATGACAGCAGGCATATTAAGTACGGCTTTATCGGGGCTTAACGCATATCAGCAAGCCCTGGACACCACCAGCAACAACATCAGCAACGCCAGCACGCCCGGTTACGACGTCGAGCAGGCGCAATTCTCGACGTTGCCGGAACAGCAAACCGCGGCCGGTTTTATAGGCGCCGGCGTCACGGTAGCCAACGTTACGCGCAGCTATAACCAGTTTCTGAACAATCAGGTGTTGTCCAGCACGTCGGCTTATAACAACTCCAACACTTATTATACGCTGGCGTCGCAAATCGATAATATGATAGCCAATCAAAGCACCGGCCTGTCGACCGCCATGAGCACTTTTTTCAACGACGCCAATAACGTCGCCAATAATCCGTCCGATCTGCCCTCCCGGCAAGTATTGTTGACCGACTCCGCCGCGCTGGCGACGCAATTTAACGATATTTCCTCGACGTTCGCCGGTTTAACAACCCAGGTTAACGGCAATTTGTCCAATTCCGTCCAGCAATTGAACAGTTATGCGCAAAGCCTCGCCCAGTTGAATGGGCAAATCGTCACCAACAGCAATACCGGCACGGGCCAATCGCCCAACGGCTTGCTGGATCAGCGCGATCAGCTGTTAAACCAGATTTCGCAGCTCGCCAATGTTTCCGTGGTAAACCAGCCGAACGGCGCCATCAACGTGTTTATCGGCCAAGGGCAGCCTCTGGTTTTGGCCAACAGCGCATCCACCTTGAGCGTACAGGCTTCGCCCACCGATAGCAATCAAATGGAGGTGATGGTGAACGGCCAGGATATCTCCAACCAGATCACAGGCGGGCAGATCGCCGGCAACATCCAGTTCCGTTCGCAAGTATTGCAGCCGGCCCAGCAGCAACTGGGGTTAGTCGCCACCGGTCTGGCCACCGCCGTCAATAATGTGCAGCAGGCGGGCGTGGATTTGAACGGTAATCAGGGCTTACCATTGTTTACCTTGGGAGCGCCCACCGCGCAGGTGCAGGGAACATACAACGATCCAAATTTGCAAGTCAGCGCCAATTTTGTGGCGCCCACTTCCGTAGCGGGACTGGCGGCTTCCTACCAGTTAACGGTGACCGGCACAGCGCCCAGCGACACGTTTACCTTGACTAATCTGGCAAATAATACTTCAGTGACCGGCCTAAGCAGCGCCAGTCTGGCGACGACCGCCGCCGCCGACGGCTTCAGCATCAATTTCAGCGGCGGCTCCCTGACCAGCGGCGATAGCTTTCAGATCAGCCCGAATTACAATACCGCCGCCACCATCCAGGTCAATTCGGCGATAACCTCGCCCGGCCAGATTGCCGCCGCCAGCAGCGCCGCCGGCTTGCCCGGCGACAACAGCAACGCCTTGGCCTTGGCGAATCTGGAAAACCAGCCGTTGATGGAAAACGGCGCCAGTACTTTTTCTCAGGTTTACGGCCAACTGGTGACTACCGTCGGCGAAAATACCAGTAGCGCCCAAACCAACAGCACCGCGCAGAATACCGTGCTGCAAAACGCCACCCAGGCTCAGCAAAGTCTGTCCGGCGTGAATTTAAATGAAGAAGCCGCCAATTTGATTCAGTATCAGAATGCCTATCAGGCGGCGGCCAAATCGGTATCGGTGGTGCAAACCCTGTTTACGTCGATACTCAATATGGTGAACTAGGAGAAAATCATGCGCATTTCAACATCCTGGAGTTATCAGGCTTCCGTCAACACCATGCAAAATCTGCAAGGCGGCATTAGCCAATCGGAATCGCAACTGTCTTCCGGCCAAAAATATCTGACGCCTTCCGCCAATCCGGTAGCGGTCGCCACCTTGCTTAATTTTACGCAGAACATCGGCGATACCCAGCAATATCAAACCAATATCACCGCCGCCCAGAATAAACTGCAACTCGAAGACTCCAGCCTGTCCAGCGCCATCAATGTGCTGCAAAGCATACAATCGCTGGCTACGCAAAGCCTGAACGGCATTAATAACGCTCAGAATAGGCAGGAAATCGCCACCCAGGTCGACCAGTTGAATCATCAGCTGTTGAATATCGCCAATACCCAGTCCGCCGACGGCAATTATATTTTTGCCGGCGCCAACACCAGCACGGTTCCTTATACGTCCACGCCCAATCCCAACGCGCCGGCCGCCGATCCGATGAGCACCGACCCGCTCGGCTTTACCTACAACGGCAACGGCGGCCAGCAATCCATCGTCATCGGCCCGGAAAGCCGGCAGGTAACCAACGGCGATCCGGGAGACTCGGTGTTCGGCGCCCTCTCCGCCGGCCCATTGACGCAAGGCTCGATCGGCAACGTGTTTCAGGCCGTTTCGCAATTGGCGAACGATTTAAACGCCAACACGCCGAATACTAATTCGCTGACCGACATCAGCGCCGCGCTGACGCGCATGGAAACCGTGCAAGCTTCGGTCGGAGCCCGCATGCAGGCCCTGACCAGCCAGCAAAATATCAATGCGCAAACCATACTGGAGGATCAGACCACTTCCTCCAGCATCGGCGACCTGGATTACGCCAGCGCCATCAGCCAGCTGGACTTGCAGCAAACCGCCTTGCAGGCCGCCGAACAGTCGTTTACCAAGGTGCAGGGTTTGTCTTTGTTTCAGTATATCCAGTAGCCGGCAAACTGGCTTGCAAAACCTCGGCGACCGCGCTTATCATCAGCTCGGCGGTTTTAGCGCCCGCGTCGATATGGCCGCGGCTGCGCTCGCCCAGAAACGAGGCGCGGCCCTTGGTCGCCAGCATGGCGCGGGTGGCTTCCGCGCCGTCGGCGGCTACCCGGCGGATATGCTCCAGAATCAGCGGCAATTCCACGCCGGCCTCCGTCTCCCGCCGCAAGGCGTCCGCTACCGGCGCCAATACGTCCAGCAAGGTTTTTTCGCCGACGTCGGCTTTGCCGCGCTGTTTAACGGCCGCCACGGCCTGGGCGAAAATAACGGCGAAATTTTTCAGGTCCGGCGCTAGTCCGCCGCTGTGTTTATGCAGCGCTAAAAACAGCGTCGCGTATAAAGAACCCGACGCACCGCCGACTTCCGTCATGATGGACATGCCGATTTTCCGCCACGCTTCCGGCCAGTCCAACAGTGCGATCTCGGCGCCATGCGCCTGTAATTGCCGTAAGCCGCGTTGCAAGTTAAACAAATGGTCGCCGTCGCCTATCGCCTGATCCAGTTCGATGATCGTATCGGCATGGCTGGCTATGGTTGCGCAAACACGCTCGATCAGCGCCGGGAAAATGGCGGGGGTGACAGTCATGGGCGGCGCTATTCTTCGGCAGGTTTGTTTTCTTGCATGTTTTCAAGTTTATACTTATTGCGCAAATAATGCTCCAGCCATTCCGAGGTGCTCGCCTGCTTGAATTTCGCGGCGTCGCCGGTCTGCATCAGACGTTGCTTGACGGCGTGATGCGGCAATAATAACAATTCGATGTCCGACATGGCGACAAATTTGTCCGGGCTGGTGTTTTTGCCGTTAAAGATTTTGAATAGCTGATTTTTTTTTAAACCGAGATGGAAATTAAGCT
>JBEKBU010000259.1:0-5951 GCA_050015235.1 Methylomonas sp.
ATAGAACAGCGGAACATGCCAAATTTGTCGCCAGCTTGAGAATCCGATTCAAGGCGAAGCGCAACTTCATAAAACTTCTGGATGAATCATTTTTTTAAACTAACCTCATTATGTTAATGATGAAAATAACTTCTAGCATGCTAGCCGTTCTATTTGTTACTTCATTTCTAGCCAGTGCGGGCGAAACAAAATCTGTCGAAGGATTGTGGCGGCAAATTGACGATAAAACCGGTAAACCCCGTTCTCTGCTACGGGTCGAAATTATAAACGGCGAAGCCAGCGCCTTGATCCTCAAAGGTTACCAGCTTCCCGGCCAGGAACAAGATGCCGATGAACGTTGTGTCGATTGTCCAGGCGAATTTAAGGATAAACCTTTATACAAATTACGAATCATGTGGGGGTTGAAAGGGGCGGGATCAGAGTGGGATAGTGGTAAAATATTAGACCCAGATGAAAAAAAAATTTATAGCGTCAAAATCGAACTTTCCCCAGACGGATCGCAACTTAATGTGCGCGGCTATATCGGTCTGTCGTTATTCGGCAGAACGCAAGTTTGGCGCCGCTATGACGGCCCAATTGACGATTAACACATACCGATAACTCGCGTAAAACTTTAGCCATTGAATGACGCCATAAAAAATGAGCTGTTTCTTGAGAGTCCGTCGAAGTGTTGTTTTTCGAGTTTACCGTGCGTCAAAATGTAATTAAATGCCCTATAATGATGACATCATTAGGGTCATTTAAAGGCGCCGTTATGATGGACACAGTTTTTTTTACATCAAGTGATTAGTGAAGATGGTTTCGTTATCGCGAATGCATTAGCTAAAGTGTTGCATATTACCCAGGGTGATTTGGCCGATGTTACCGGTTTATCTCGCGATTCCGTTTCTAAAATAGCCAGAAGCAAAAGCAGAACCACACAGGCTCGCTTACGCGATACGGTAGAAATCATTAACCGCGTGTCGGAATGGTCGGGCGGCGTTGGGCGCGCTTTTGCCTGGTTTCGTTCGCAACCTTTGCCTTCTTTTGGCGATAAAACCGCCGAGGATTTGGTCAAGGAAGGCCGGGCAGAGGCTGTTAAAGCTTATCTTGCACGAATTGCCGATGGCGGATATGCCTGAGCATGCTCACACACCCGTTTATAGGAATAGCGTATCGCGCTCATCATCCAAAATGGGCTTGTGAGCCGTTATCGGGCGACGGCGCTAAAAAATTTGGCGGACGCTTTAATAGACCCGGTTGCCCGGCGCTCTATGCCTCGCTTGACCCAACCACGGCTTGGATGGAAGCCCAACAAGGCTTTCCTTTTAAACCTCAACCTATGACCTTAGTGGCGTATGAAGTTGAGTGCACGGATATTACCGATCTAAATGATGAAAATATACTGAAAGCGCCAGGTTATTCCGTCCAGGATTTGTCATGTCCTTGGGAATATTTGGCCCAACAAAAAATCGAGCCGCCGACTTGGTTGCTATCCGATAAACTGCAAAGTCAAGGAACGGCTGGAGTTTTGGTTCGTAGCTTTGCTTCAGGCTGTAAGGATTGCAACCAAAATTTGGTATTATGGAACCGAAAGTTAAATAAAGTGAATTCTATCCGAATGATTGATGATTTCGGTAGACTTCCGAGTTCAAGCGCCTCTTGGGACAATAAACGCTAAAAAGGTGGACCAAGAGCTCTATATATAAATTATTGCAAAAATCTAATGCATTAATGAGAAAAATGACCGACTCAAAAATCTACCTTAATGTTCCCTATGTGGAAAAGGATGAAGCAAAAGCGCTAGGCGCCAGATGGGATGCGGCCAATAAAAAATGGTATGTTCCGGGCAATATAGACATTGCGGCTTTTGCAAAATGGCGGTCCGAAGCGGCGAACTCCAGCTTATCCTCAACAACGGCGCATAAACCAAGAGCACAAAATTCTTCCGCCTTAAATAGCTCGGCGGCAAATCATACTGCTGGTGGTGTAACTACCTATGCGGCTATTAAAGACTTTGTCGCTTATGATGGCGATGAACCGCCATGGAGCTAAACCTCTGAAACCCTTTCCCGCGCCAAAATTGTAACTTAAGGGAAGCATTAATTAATATCGGATATGCGTTTTTGGTTAAGACGCCGCTATCGATAGGGTCGGCTTTTGAGTTAACATGGGCGCTTTGTTTTTATCCCGTTTATTTCAAGTCTCAGGAGGATCTCATGAAAATTAACTTTAGAATCGCCGCTTCAAGTTTAATATTGGCTGCGTCCGTAATATCTTCCGCCGTCTACGCCGATCCGCAAAATTCAACACGGAATGAAGAAGCCGCTAATCCTGCTCTAGTCAATGCCGTCAATAGTATGAACGCGGCGCTTAAAGAGTTGCAAGCGGCGCCAAATGAATTCGGAGGAAATAAAGCAAAAGCGATAGCAGACTTAAAAACAGCCATAGATTCGACCAAAAGAGCGCTTAATTACTATCCGCAAAAAAACGAAGACCAATATGATGGTTCCTTGACGCATTAATTATTCATTAAAGGAGAGCCGGCATGATACACCCGGAACTATTGCCTGATCAGGGCATACTCGTTATTACGCCCGAGGGGCCGCTACAAAAATCGGATTTTGAGAATCTGGCGCAACTGGTCGACCCGTACATCGAGTCGCATGGCGACCTGCGGGGCGTATTGATCTACGCGGAATCCTTCCCAGGCTGGTCGGACTTTGCCGCATTGTTGTCGCACCTGAAATTCGTTAAAAATCACCACCAGCATATCGCCAGACTGGCCGCTGTGACGGATAGCGCGTTTCTGACGATAATGCCGAGCATAGCCGGCCATTTTGTGCACGCCGAAGTGCGCCATTTCGCCTATGGCGATAAACAGCAGGCTATAGAGTGGTTACAAAGCTAAAAGCCCGCCGATAGCAGACCATTTTGGCGTTGGGCGCCCGAGCGCTTGGCGGCAATGCCGATTTGCCGACGATAACTTCATTCGCTGAATAGTTATTTATCCGATAGAAATCTTATCAGTCCCGCAACCGCGCCCTAACCCATTCCGGCACTTCCCGCAAAGCCTGGTCCAGCCCGGACGGATCGTTGCCGCCGGCTTGCGCCATGTCCGGACGGCCGCCGCCTTTACCGCCTACTTGCGTGGCGACAAAGTTGACCAGATCGCCGGCTTTGACTTTATCCATGCTTTGTTTGGAAACGCCGGCGATCAAGCTTACTTTGTCGCCGCTGACCGCCGCTAACACCAAGGCGGCGTTACCCAGTTTGTTTTTAAGCTGATCCGCCAAGTCGCGCAGGGCTTTCGGGTCGATGTCCTCGAGCTTGACGGCCAATACCTGTACGCCTTCCACGTCAACCGCCTGCTGGGTCAGTTCGTCGCCGGCGGAGCTGGCCAGTTTGGATTTAAGTTTTTCCAGTTCTTTTTCCAGGCTGCGCTGTTTCTCCAGTAATTGCTGGACTTTGTCGGCGGCTTTATCCGGGGCGCTTTTTAATAAGGCGCCGATCTGTTGCAATACGTTTTCCCGTTCCGCCAGCCAGTCCAACGCGCCCTGGCCGGTGACGGCCTCAATGCGGCGCACGCCGGCGGCGACGCCGGTTTCGCCGATAATTTTGAATACGCCGATATCGCCGGCGCGGTTGACATGGGTGCCGCCGCACAGCTCGGTGGAAAAATCGCCGATCCGCAACACGCGCACTTCATCGCCGTATTTTTCGCCGAACAACGCCATGGCCCCGGCTTTTACCGCTTGCTCCTTGTCCATGATTTCGGCGGCGACCGGATTATTCAGCCGGATTTGGGCGTTGACCGACTGCTCGATGGCGGCCAGTTCGGCGGCGGACAGCGGTTCGAAGTGCGAAAAATCGAAACGCAGCCGTTCGCTGTTGACCAGCGAACCTTTTTGGGCGACATGTTCGCCGAGGATTTGGCGTAACGCCGCATGCATTAAATGCGTGGCGGAGTGGTTGCGCTCGGTAGCCTTGCGGGCGTCGGCGTTGACGCTGACTTCGCAAGCCGAACCTTCTTTCAGTTCGCCTTCCAGCACTTTACCCTTATGCAGGAATAAAGTTCCTCCCTGTTTTTGCGTATCTTCCACGCTAAATACCGCATCGCCGCAGACGATACGGCCGGTGTCGCCGACTTGGCCGCCGGATTCCGCGTAAAACGGCGTCTGATCGAGTATCACCACGCCTTCCTCGCCCGCCGCCAGTTGCCGAACTGCTTGGCCTTGCCGGAATAAGCCGATGATGCGCACCGAACCTTCCAGATGGAAATAGCCGGTAAAATCGGTCTGGCTGTCGTGCTTGATGTCTTGATCGTAATCGGCGGCAAAACTGCCGCCGGCTCGGGCGCGTTCGCGCTGCGCGGTCATTTCCACTTCAAAGCCGGCATGATCGACGCTTAAATTGTGCTCGCGGGCAAAATCGGCGGTTAAATCCACCGGAAAGCCGTAAGTATCGTAAAGCAGGAACGCTACGTCGCCGGGAATCACGTGCCCGTCCAGTTTGGCGACGCAAGCCTCCAGAATTTTCATGCCCTGTTCCAGGGTTTCGGCGAAGCGTTCTTCTTCTTTTTTCAGCACCCGCTCCACTTGCTCTTGCGCTTTAGCCAATTCCGGATAGGCGGCGCCCATTTCCGCCGCCAGCGGCGCGACCAGTTTGTAAAAAAACGTGTCATGGACGCCCAGCCGGTAGCCATGCCGGATGGCGCGGCGGATAATGCGCCGCAGCACGTAGCCGCGCCCTTCGTTGGACGGCAGTACGCCGTCCGCGATCAAAAACGCTGAGGAGCGGATATGGTCGGCCACCACCCGTAACGAGCTGTTTTGCATATCCTGCGTACCGGCCAATTGCGCGGCGGCTTTTAACAAGTTTTGAAACAGATCGATTTCATAATTGCTGTGCACGCCCTGCGACACGGCCGAAATGCGCTCCAATCCCATACCGGTATCGACGGAAGGCGCCGGCAGCGGCGTCAGACGGCCGTCCTTGTCGCGGTCGTATTGCATGAATACCAGATTCCAGATTTCGATGTAGCGGTCGCCGTCATCGTCCGGCCCGCCGGGCGGCCCGCCGGGCACATGGGGGCCGTGATCGTAAAAAATCTCGGTGCAAGGGCCGCAAGGGCCGACATCGCCCATCGACCAGAAATTATCTTTTGCGCCGATGCGGGAAAAACGCAGCGGATCGATTTTCACTTCCTCCAGCCAGATGGCTTCGGCTTCGGAGTCTTCGTTGAATACCGTTACCCACAGCTTTTCCGGCGGAATGCCCAATTCCTTGGTTAAAAACTCCCAGGCGTAATGAATGGCGTCTGTTTTGAAATAATCGCCAAAACTGAAATTACCCAGCATTTCGAAGAAAGTATGATGGCGGGCGGTATAGCCGACATTCTCCAAATCGTTATGCTTGCCGCCGGCGCGCACGCAACGTTGGCTGGTGGCGGCGCGGGTAAAGTCCAGCTTTTCCCGGCCCAGAAACACGTCCTTGAACTGCACCATGCCGGCATTGGTAAAAAGCAGGGTCGGATCGTTGCTTGGGACCAGCGAACTCGATGGTTGCACGCTGTGGCCGCGTTGGCGGAAAAACTCTAAAAAGGCGCTGCGTAGTTCGGCGCTGGTCATTTTTTTTATCATGCTTAAATAAGGGTGTTGAAATTGAACATGCTGTCAGTATACTAATTTATGCGCACAATTTTTATGACCCCTAAATAGATATAAAATAAGCCACAAAACTGTATTGAAATCAAGGCGCCAGCACCCTCTCCCTCCGGGAGAGGGTGCTGGCGAGGGGATTTAAATTGCAAATGCTTTGTTTTCATCCCCTCACCCCAGCCCTCTCCTGGAGGGAGAGGGGGCTAAGTTATCGTTATTAATGATTTTTTGTGACCACTTATTAGTTTATCCAGGCCATACAGACGTATGCACAGGTTCCGTCAGTATAGGAAAGAACCCATACAAATACTA
>JBEKBU010000260.1:0-5896 GCA_050015235.1 Methylomonas sp.
AGAATGGTAAGGATAACAGTTATGTAATTAAGCCGTAATACAAGCATCAATTTTTTATGATCCGCTATTCAGCGAATTTTAAGCTGGCGCCAGCTACCCGGCTTTTGGCGCCATTTCCGGCGGCTAACTAAGACCTTTGGACAATTGTTTGCATTAACCATGGCGTATAAACTCAAAGGGCGTCAATTATTTATAAGACAAACAATCTCTAAAACCAACTGGAAGAGGATTACAGAATGAAAAAACAACAATCGATAGCAATCAGCTTGATTATGCTATGTTTGGCTGGCTCGCCGGCGCTAGCGGACACCATCGATACTTATACCTTCAACAGCGGCACCAATTTTTTTGGCGCTTTATCGGGAGAATTACAAATAGACGCATCTACAAGCACTGTCGTTGGCGATACGTTAACCGTCGGCTCAACGCCATTTTTTAACATAGGCGACGTTATCCTTCCAGTAGACCCTTTCAGCAGCGGAACCACCCTAGTATTCTTAGATATCACGGACGCACTCGACTCGCTCCTACTAATCACCAATCCGGCGCCTACCAATGGCGTGCAGGTAGATTTAATCCCCGGCTCGAGTATAAATTTCGACTGTCAAGATTCGTGCCAGGACACTTTAACCGGCGGCACGCTTACAATAACGGAAACCAGCACCTCGGCCGTTCCGGAACCTTCGTCCATCGCGCTGCTAGCCACCGGTATTTTAGGTTTACTTGCTTCGCGTAAAAAATTGAATTTAGCGTGAATGCGGACATGCTGGGTTACGGCTATCGCGCCTAACCCAGCCTATATTATTTTAAGCTCGCTTATGATTATTCCTTCGGATGTTTCCGTTTAAATATAAGCCGTATAAGCCGGCGGCGAACAGCCAGGCGGCCGGCGGCAGCGGCGCCGTCATCGCGTCCGCCAGCGCCGGGCCTAGTATGGAATCGACATGCGTGGTCGGATGTTCGCCATCCCAAAAAATATAAGAGGCCGGATTACTACAAGCCTGAAAGCTAGCCGAAACGCAGGCGTCCGTGATATCGGTAAAACCGTAATTGACGGCGTTTTTCAGCAGGTTATCAAAAAAGTCGTAAGTATCGAAATCGACAATTCTGACCCCGGGAAATTTTTCACTTAAATTGCTCAATTGAGTAGCCAACAATTGATTGAATTGTTGCGAAGCCAAATTCAGCGCCTGGGCCGCCGCCGTCCCCTGCGCCAGCGCATCCGGCGTTAAGCCTAAGTCCGGCAGATTCGGCACCAGAATATTCTTCGCGCCGCTGGCGGCCAGCTCATCGACATAGCCGGCGATATTATCGGCGGCGGTGGTTACCGAGCCGCCATACGTCAAATCATTGCCGCCGCCCCAGACCATGAACAACGCATTGGGGTTTGGGGTGGTACCGATTGAACTTGTAAAATAAGCCGCAAATTGCGCCTCCATGCCCGGAAAACCCAATCCAATGTTGGTTGCGGAGCCGCCGTCGCCGACATTGCCGATGCCGGTGGTCGATCCGCCTACCGCATAATCATGGAAATTAGCACTATTGGCCCCGCCGGGCAGAACAGCATTCGCCAAATATTCGGCGGTGACCGGGCCATTTGAAAAGCGGCCCTCATAGTAGGGCGGACACGGATAACTCGGATCGCAATTATCGAGCAGCAAATTATAAACGCTCATCACGGCTGAAGGCGATGAACCAATATCGGAAAGGCTGTCGCCAAAGACATAGAAACTGGAAAAAGCCGACGCCCCGGCCGGACCGGCGCCGAATGAAACGCTAAACAACAGGCCAAGAATGCAATTTTTTACTCTCATGGAAATGTCCTCATTCTAATTTGAAATGAAAAACCATGCGGCTGCTATCACAGCCTTACCCAAACAAACCGGACTTAAACTATATGTGAATCCACAACTGCAAGCGAGAATATTTTTATGTGTATTTTAAGACCCTAAAAGACGCGCGGCAAACAAATATAAAGAATTCTCCGACTCTGTTAAAATTCCTTCCACGAATATTTTATACACTTTAATATTAACGCAAAAAAAATCGCGGTCTGTCCCGAATGGCGCTAACTTAACGGTATACTCAATATAAAACAATGACTTAATAAAAGTTGAGACCTAAAATAGGATGTGCTGAACGCAGTGAAGCGCATCAATCGCGAACGATGCGCCTCCTTCGTCGGCACATCCTATAAATGTAAGCTATTGTTTAATATATAGAACCAGCTTAAGTAAGCGCCATTCCGGTCCGTCCCTTATTTTATTCGGAGCAAATTTATGCCATTACATAATCTTGAAGCCTGGATGTGGGCGGAAGCTTGCGCAATGCTGGATCGGGCGGACCGATTGCACAGGCAATTCATTAGACCGGCCGATTTGCAGTCCAGACCGCCGATTTGGGAGCCGCCGGTCGATGTTTACGAAACCCGCCATGAATTTAAGATTATGATCGCCCTGCCCGGCGTTAATCCCGAACATTTACAAGTCCTTTTGGACGGCGCCCATCTGCTTGTCAGCGGGAAACGCCGTTTGCCGGTGACGGCGGAAGCCGAAATCAGACGGCTGGAGATCCCTTACGGATGTTTTGAACGCCGCGTTGAACTGCCGGCGGGCGAATATGAAATCGGCGGCCGTGAGCTTGTCAACGGTTGTTTGTTAATAACGTTGCGCAAACATAATGACTTCCATGGACATTAAAGGCTTAAAAAAACTTTTTCAAGGGGCGGAGAACGAAGGGAAACCGGTATCCGATTTAGTTGTGGAAAATGACGCGCCTCAACCGCCGCTGCCCGAGGACGCGCTCATCATCGTGCCGATGCTGGGAACGGTGCTGTTTCCGCAAGTCGTGCAACCGCTGGCGATAGGACGTAAAAAATCGGTTGCGGCCGTACAACAGGCCATACGCTCGGAAAAACCGATAGGTTTGCTGATGCAACGGGATAACAATATTACCGATCCAGGCCCGGACGAACTTTACGACATCGGCACCGCGGCGGAGGTATTGCGCTATATCACCGCGCCCGACGGATCGCATCATATCGTGTGTCAGGGGGTGAAACGCTTTCGCGTAAAAGCTTTTTTACCCGATTATCCGTATCTTGTCGCTCGCGTGGAATTTTTTGCGGAGCCTGAATCGGGCTCCAAAGCTATTGACGCGCGGCTCATCACGGTCAAGGAAATGGCCACGGAAGCCTTGCGCCTGACCGGGCAAACCCCGATTGAGGTGATTAACGCCATTCAAGCGGTCACGGCGCCCGCGTTGTTGGCCGATCTGATCGCGAGTTATCTTATAACCAAACCCGAGGAAAAACAGGAAATATTGACGATATTCGATATTGAAAAACGTTTGGACAGAGTTTTGGAGCTGCTCAACTATCGGATTGAAGTGCTGAAGCTTTCGAACCGGATAAACGAACAGACGCAGGAAAGCATGGGACAGCGGCAACGGGAATATGTCTTGCGCGAACAACTGAAAGCCATACAGAAAGAATTGGGCGAAGGCGAAGAAAATATTGCTGAAATTGAAGATATCAAAAACGCCATTCAGGCGGCCAATATGCCGGAAGAGGCGGAAAAACAGGCGCGTAAGGAGCTGAGCCGCTTGCAGCGCATGCCCGACGCCAGCGGCGAATATTCGATGATACGTACTTATCTCGATTGGTTAACGGAGCTGCCGTGGTCGAAAGCTAGTCCGGGCGTTATCGATATCGGCAAGGCAAGTGAGATTCTTGAAGAGGATCATTATGGCCTGGACAAAATTAAGCAGCGTATTCTTGAGTTTCTGGCGGTGCGCAAATTAAATCCGAACGGTAAAAGCCCGATATTGTGTTTTGTCGGCCCGCCCGGCGTCGGCAAAACCTCATTGGGGCGCAGCATCGCCCGCGCCAGCGGTCGGGAATTTATCCGCGCCAGTCTTGGCGGCTTACATGACGAAGCCGAGATTCGCGGGCATAGACGCACTTATATCGGCGCGTTGCCGGGCATTATCATTCAATCAATACGTAGGGCGGGCGCCAATAATCCGGTGTTTATGCTAGACGAAATGGATAAACTTGGCGTCAGCTTTCAGGGCGACCCCTCCTCCGCTTTACTGGAAGTGCTGGACCCGGAACAAAATTTTACTTTTCGCGACAATTATCTAGCCGTGCCTTTTGATTTGAGCCATGTCATGTTTATAGGCACGGCTAATGTTCTGGATAACATTCCCTTGCCGCTCAGGGACCGCATGGAGGTGATCGAATTAACCGGTTACACGCTGGACGAAAAAGCCGAGATCGCCAGACGCTATCTGGTCGGACGGCAACTGGACACCAATGGTTTGACGGCCGAGCAATGCGGCGTCACCGATCAGGCGATAAAAACCATTATTCAGGACTATACGCGCGAGGCGGGTTGTAGAAATCTGGAGCGCGAAATCGGCGCGGTGTTTCGCCGGGTAGCCATGCAAATAGCCGAAGGCAAGATACAAGGCCGGAAAATTGACGTCGAGGATATTCCGGAAATTTTGGGCCCGAGAAAATTTGAAAGCGAAGTCGTGATGCGCACCAGCGTTCCGGGCGTGGCGACCGGTTTGGCCTGGACGCCAGTCGGCGGCGATATTCTGTTTATCGAAGCGGCCAAGGTAGCCGGCAGCGGTAAACTGATACTGACCGGCCAGCTCGGGGATGTTATGAAGGAGAGCGCCCAAGCAGCGTTGAGCCTGGTAAAATCTCATGCCGTTGCGCTGGGGTTAAATCCGGAAATCTTCGAAAAATACGACATCCATGTCCATATACCCGCGGGCGCCATCCCTAAAGACGGCCCTAGCGCCGGAGTCGCCATGTTCACTGCTTTGTATTCGGCCTTTTCCGAGCGCACGGTAAAAAGCGACGTGGCGATGACCGGCGAAATAAGTTTACGCGGACTGGTGCTGCCGGTAGGCGGGATTAAGGAAAAAGTAATTGCCGCGGCCCGCGCCGGTATAAAAACCGTCATGCTTCCGGCCAGGAATCGGCGAGACTTTGAAGAAATTCCCGAAGCGGTAAGAAATCAGCTCAATTTCGATTGGTTGGAGCGTGTTGAAGACGCTTTAAAAAGTGTGGAAAGTTAAACGGTTAAGCAGACCGGATATCTTTAAAGCGGTGCGCCCAAGCGTGGAAACGCCGACAATGGCGTTATGCTCTTCGACCTCGACGCCGCCGAAGCTTTGCTTGAACTCGTCTACGCCCTCCAACTCCTGACGGCGAGATATGCCGCCGAAATCGTAAGTATTCCGCCCTTCATGTTTTAAAAAAAGTATCATTCGCCAGCGCAACAATTTGCTGGCCCGGCCGATTAACCGGATGTCGGCGCGTTCATTTCCGACGCGTGGCGCGGTTCCGGCATAATAGCTGCGCACACGATGGCCATCGCTAATTTCGCTAAACATCGCCAAAGTCCGGTTTTCGGGGCCGCCGCGCGCGGATCCGATAATCAGCTGCCCTGCTCCGCGGAAAGCTTCCAGTTTTGGAATATTACATTTTTTAATGCCCCGCTGGGCGGCAAAATCGTCATAAAACGAGCTGAAAGAGGCTATATCGTCCACTGTGGGCGTGGAATTGATGTGAATAATCAGTCCGTCTTTTTTAATGGTTTTGTTGATTTCGTTACGCAAGCTACTTTTGAATCCCTTAAAAATCGCGTCCGCGTCCTGGCGGAGATCGATAGTGAGCGTCCAAAAAGGCTTGCTTTTCAGAATCGGAACGCCGCATTGAATGTACATGTCGATATCCCGATAGGTATTGCTTGCCACCATACCGGACGCAAAATAAATTTCCCTTACCTTTAGCCCGGCTTTATTCCGGAGTATCTCAATCATGTTCGATTATCGTTATATTTTACTTGCGCGTAAGACTCAAAGCCCGTTAAAAGCCACA
>JBEKBU010000261.1:0-5865 GCA_050015235.1 Methylomonas sp.
CCGGCCTTCATACTCGCCGTAATCCCACTCGATTAAATCCGCATCGATAACCGCGGCCCGCTTCAATCCGGCCAATGCGCAGGTTTGCCTGGCGCGTTGCAGCGGGCTGGTGAACACATGCGTAAACGCTATCCCTTTAAGGTGCGCGCCCAACTGACGCGCCAGTTTCTCACCGTTAGCGGTCAAGGGCAAATCGGTATGGCCGGTGTGCTGGCCGGACAAAGACCATGCGGTTTCGCCGTGCCTGATCAAATAAAGCCGCGCGGCGTTAGCCGATGCCTGCGCGGGCGCCGTCATTGCGGCTGACTCCAGCGCCAATCGCGAACTTCCGGCATATCCTGGCCGTGTTTATTAATATATTGTTTATGTTCGACCAGTTTGTTCTGCAAATGCTGCTTGAGGGTGACGCCTTTGCCGCCGGTTTGCGGCAGGCGGTCGATAGCGTCCATGGCCAGATGGAAACGGTCCAGATCGTTGAGCACGGTCATATCGAACGGCGTGGTTATCGTGCCCTCCTCCTTATAGCCGCGCACATGGATATTGGCGTGGTTGGCGCGGCGGTAGGTCAAGCGGTGTATCAGCCACGGGTAGGCGTGGAAAGCAAAGATCACCGGTTTGCCGGTAGTAAAGAGGTCGTCGAACTCTTTATCGGGCAGCCCATGCGGATGCTCGGTTTGCGGCTGCAACTTCATCAGATCGACCACATTAACCACCCGGATTTTCAATTCAGGCAGGTGTTCGCGGAGGATGGATACGGCGGCCAGCGTCTCCAGCGTCGGCACGTCTCCGCAGCAAGCCATCACCACATCGGCCTCGACCTCCTGATCGTTGCCGGCCCATTCCCAGATGCCTATGCCCTGCGCGCAATGCAGGACGGCGGCTTCCATCGTCAGCCATTGCGGGGAGGGATGCTTGCCGGCGATGACCAGATTGACGTAATGGCGGCTACGCAGGCAGTGATCCATCACCGACAGCAAACAGTTGGCGTCCGGCGGCAGGTACACGCGCACGATTTCGGCTTTCTTATTGACGACGTGATCGATGAAACCGGGATCCTGATGGGTAAACCCATTATGATCCTGACGCCAGACGTGCGAGGCCAGCAAATAATTCAAGGAAGCGATCTTTCGCCGCCAGGGCAGATGCGCGGTAATTTTCAGCCATTTGGCATGCTGGTTGAACATGGAGTCGATAATATGAATGAACGCTTCGTAACAATTAAAGATCCCATGCCGGCCGGTGAGCAAATAGCCTTCAAGCCAGCCTTCGCATTGGTGTTCGCTAAGCATGGAGTCCAATACCCGCCCAGCCGGGGCCAGAAATTCGTCATTGGGATAAATAGCGGCGTTCCATTGGCGTTGCGTGACCTGAAACAACGCCTCCAGACCGTTGGACAAAGTTTCGTCCGGCCCGAAGACCCGGAAATTACGCTGCTCGTTGTTTAATGCGGCGACATCCCGCAAAAAAGGCCCAAGCGCGTGCACATCGCCGATGCCGCGCTCGCCCGGCTCGGAAACGTTTTGCGCGTAGGCGCGGAAATCCGGCATAATGAGATCGCGCAGCAAAATTCCGCCGTTGGCGTGAGGATTCGAGCCCATGCGGCGCGCGCCCTTGGGCGCCAGTTCGGCCAATTCCGATTTCAGGCGGCCTTGCTCGTCGAACAATTCCTCGGGCCGGTAACTTCTCAGCCAGTCCTCCAGCAACTTAAGGTGTTCCGGATGAGAGGCTGGGTCGGAGAGCGGCACCTGATGGGCGCGAAACGTGCCTTCAATTTGCAGGCCATCGACCTGTTTCGGCCCGGTCCAGCCCTTAGGCGACGCTAAAACAATCATCGGCCAGCGCGGCCTGGCCTGTTCGCCGTTATTTCGCGCTTGCAGCTGAATAGTTTTGATCTGCGCCAGCGCCGTATCGAGCGTCGCGGCCATGGCTTCGTGCATGGCGCCGGGCTCGCTCCCTTCAACAAAGTAAGGCGTCCAGCCATAACCGCGCAGCAATTGCTCCAGCTCCACACGCGTGATCCGCGCCAGTATGGTGGGGTTGGAAATTTTAAAACCGTTCAGGTGCAAAATCGGCAGCACCGCGCCGTCGCTGACCGGATTGAGAAACTTGTTCGAATGCCAGGCCGTGGCCAGCGGCCCCGTTTCCGCCTCGCCGTCGCCGACGACGCAGGCCACTATCAAATCCGGATTGTCGAACGCGGCGCCGAAGGCGTGGCTAAGCGAATAGCCCAGTTCGCCGCCCTCGTGTATCGAACCTGGGCATTCCGGCGAGGCGTGGCTGGGAATACCGCCGGGAAACGAAAATTGCAGAAACAACTTCTGTAGCCCTGCTTCGTTTTGACCGATGTTAGGATAGATCTCGCTGTAGCTGCCCTCGAGATAGGTATTGCCGACTACCGCCGGTCCGCCGTGGCCTGGCCCGGACACGTAAATCATGTTCAGGTCGTATCGATTGATGACCCGGTTCAAATGCGCATAAATGAAATTCTGGCCGGGCGTGGTGCCCCAGTGACCCAACAGCATATGCTTAACGTCGCTGATTTGGAGCGGCCTTTTCAGCAGCGGATTGTCGCAAAGATAAATCTGCCCGACCGACAAATAATTGGCGGCTCGCCAGTAAGCGTCGATTTTATGCAATTGCTCCGGCGTTAGCGTATTGGTTTTCGAGCTTTGCTCGCCGGATTGGTTGTGCGATTCACCGTTTTGTTTATGCAT
Organism: Methylomonas sp.; assembly: GCA_050015235.1. GTDB lineage: Bacteria > Pseudomonadota > Gammaproteobacteria > Methylococcales > Methylomonadaceae > Methylomonas. The sequence continues at coordinate 2,715 of JBEKBU010000261.1, forward strand.
GTTCTTTGGCCGGTTCGTGGTTGACATGGCTCTTGGCGGTAGGATATTTTATGCTTGGCTTACATCGGATAATGAGCAACCGAAATGTCGTGCACGTCGGCCTCTTCGGCTTTGTTATCCACCAGTATGCTTTTGGCTTTTTCGACTTCCTGTAGCGTACCATGGACGATAAGTACGAATTTATCGGCTTTCAGCGCTGTTTCGTAGCGAATCACGCTATCCTTGGGTATGCCGATACTGGCGAGGGCGCCGCCGAAAGCCGTCAGACCGCCGGTGACCAACGACATTTCCAGCGCGCCGATAATCCAGCTCACCAACGGCCCGCCCACCATAACCGGGCCTATGCCGGGAAGCAGGAAAAATGCCGAACCGAACAGCAAGCCCCACAGCCAACCCCAGAACAAACCGAATTTTCCCCATGTCGCCATGCGGTCGCCGGTGTTATAGTAACCGATGACGTTTTCTTCGCTATGATAATCCTTGCCTACAACAGATAGTTTTTTCATATCGTAGCCGGATTTTTGCAGTTCCTTGACTGCGTTTTCCGCATCCTGATGACTGGTAAACACGCCAACGGCCGAGCTTTCTTTTACTGACATTATGCGACTCCATAAATTTTGGATGAACAGCGAGGCGTTGTCTGTTAAACATTTCGCCGTCGCCGGACGGGATACGGCAATTAATTAAAGGGTCTCGCCCTTGGGCCTTTAGGCCCAAGGGCGATCCAATACCCGCTCGACAGGGTTTAAAACGAGGCGATGCACCCCTGGGAAGACTCCATCCCTCTTTTTGAAACCGTTATCGGGCGTATTCAACTGCGAAATCATTATTGTTGTTTCCGGCAAGGGGGTCTGTTCGCTAACGCACAAATGGAGGGTGTAGTAATTACCCGATGTTGATTTGTAAACTCCGTAGTAGCTTGTCAGCAAATTTTAAGCTAGCGTCAGCCACCCGGCTTTTGACGCCGGATGGCGGTGCTGCTAGCGAGCGGTTGGAAACAATGCGGGAACGCGCCATTTAAGCATCGCTACTTTGACATTATCATTCAAGACCAGGCATGAGACCATCGCATAAACGAAAATCGCGAGCGTCTGCCGCCAAGGCAACGCCAGCAAGCCCGGCAAATTCGCAAAAGTGAGAATTGTCCCCATGAAGGCGTCAATGAAAATAGCGGCCAGAAAAGTCTTGCTGGGTATGGAGCGCCAAAACCAGCTGCGTTCGCGGGTAGATAAATTAGAGAATACCGAAAAATAGAGCAGGATAAGAAAGCTAAAAGTATACAGCGCCTGATCGTTGCTTCCCAAACCGAAATACGTCCAACCGCACCAGAGCGCCAACAGGGTTTCCGCTACCGTCGCCACGCCAAGCGCAGCGGCCACCAGGACAAAGCCGCCGATATTCCAGGTTTCCGGATTTTTAGAGGGCCGGGCGTTGTCCGTGGCAAGCGAGATATTCTCTAAATCCGTCATAAACACCAGCAACAGCATCACATAGGCGGAGACGACGAATTTGCCGGTCGCCAGGAACGCTATCACCACGAAGGCCGCCTTTAAAATTGTGCGGCTGATCTTGTTCATAATCCAAGTCAGAATGTGCTGGTAAATTGTCCGTCCCTGCCGAACCAGCGCCAGAATATTCGTCAAACCAGGCTCGGTCAGCACTACGCTAGCCGCCCCCTTGGCGACGTCAGTCGCCGTGCTGACGGCAATGCCCACTTCTGCCTGGCGCAAGGCCGGCGCATCGTTGACGCCGTCACCGGTCATGCCGGTCACATGCCCGGCGGCCTGCAAACGCCGCACCACAATATATTTATCCTCGGGATAGACCTCGGCGTAACCATCCGAAGCGGCGAGACTATCGGCCGGCTCGCCGCCCTCCCGAGAGCAGGCCGCCGTCAGCTCGGCAACGGAGCGAATATCCGCTAAACCCGCGCCGGCGGCGATTTCTTTCGCCACGGCCAACGAATCGCCTGTCAGCATCTTAACCGAAACGCCCAAGCTCCGGAGTTCGGCGATTAATTGTTTGGCATCGGGACGGAGCGGATCAAAAAGCGTCACCAAGCCGAGCAAGGTCGGCGCACCCGTCTCCGGGCCGCTCGCTACCGCCAGAATTCGATAACCCTTTTCCGCGGCCGCGCGGACTTTTTCGTCCAGGCTATCGGTAGTCCCGGCCGGCAGCGCGCATTGCGCGGCTATGGTTTGCACCGCTCCTTTCATGACGCGCAACCGCTCCCCGTCGCGGATGATTAGCGCTTCGGTACGCCGGTTTTTTGCATCGAAGGGCGTGAAAGAAATAATCTCTACCTGAGTTCGCTTCGCGTCTATTTGGCGCTCATGCGCCGCTTCGAGAAACGCGAGATCGATGGGATCCTGGTTAGACGCATGCGACGCCAGCGCGCCAATGGCCAATACGTCGGCCGCCGTCGCCTGCTGGAACGTGTCCACGCCGGTGACGGCCAATTGGTTCATGGTGATCGTTCCGGTTTTGTCCACACACAGCACATCCATGGTGGCCGCATCCTCAACCGCGCTGAGACGGGTAATCAATACGCCCCGCTTCGCCAACTGCTTGGAGCCGAAGGCCATACTGACGGTGAACATCACCGGCAGAGCGACCGGAACCGCGCTCATCAACAACACCAGCATCAGCGGCGCTATCGGCAAAAAGGAGTTACCCCGGTACAAAGTCAGGCTGATGACCACAACCACCAATGCGCCGACAATGACAAACAGCCAGCGCACCAGTTTGGCGACCACGGCTTCGATGTGGAGTGTCGGTTTCGCTTGCCGCACCAATTCGGCCGTACGGCCAAAAAGCGTCCTTGCGCCGGTCAGAATCACCACCGCATCGCCTTCGCCACGGCTAACGATTGCCCCGGAAGAAAGTAAATCCCCCGTAACTTTGTCCACCGCTTTCGATTCTCCGGTCAGCGCCGATTGATCAAGCGTCAACGCCCCGGCCAGGAGTTTTAAATCGGCCGGAATAATATCGCCCGACCGCACCCGCAGAATATCGCCGGGAACCAGTTCGCGCACCGGAATCAGACTCCAGCTGGAATTTCGCAAGGTTCTGGCGCTAACCTGCAATCTTCGGCGCAAGGCCGCCACGACGCCGGCGGCTCTACTTTCCTGGGTAAAACTTAACAGGGCGT
>JBEKBU010000262.1:0-5851 GCA_050015235.1 Methylomonas sp.
GCTTACGGCGAAATCCATACCGATATCGTTACACTGCTGGAAAACGCCCGCCGCACCGCCGCACGTAGTGTTAACGCCTAGATGACCGCCAGTTACTGGGAAATTGGCCGTCGCATCCTCGAATTTGAACAAGGCGGTGAAGAACGGGCCGGTTACAAACAACAATTGCTTAAACGGCTATCTCAAGACTTAACCAATAAATTTGGCCGCGGTTTCAGTGTCGACAATCTTGAACTGATGCGATTGTTCTACCACACCTATTCCCCCGAGCGTATTTCCGAAACGCTGTCTCGGAAATTACCGGTGGTAGAGACAGACAGAAAATCCGAGACAGTGTCTCGGATTTTGAGCCTTGATCAACTCGCCACCGCCTTTCCGTTGTCCTGGTCGCACTATGTGCATTTGTTGCGCGGCGCCCGTTCAGCCGAGGAACGCGACTTCTACGAAGCCGAAGCCTTACGTTGCGGGTGGAGCGTTCGCCAGTTGAACCGTCAGATCAATAGTGCTTTTTATACCCGTGCGCTATTGTCAAAAAACAAAGTCGCCCTGTTGCATCAGGCGGAACAGATCGAACCCGGCGACCTGATGACAGCTGAGGAAGCCATCAAGGATCCATTCGTACTGGAATTCCTCAACCTGAAAGACCAGTACTCGGAATCCGATCTGGAAGAGGCCTTGATTCAGCACTTGGCCGACTTTCTACTGGAATTAGGCGACGACTTTGCCTTTGTCGGTCGTCAGCGCCGCTTGCGGCTCGACGATACCTGGTTTCGAATCGATTTACTGTTTTTCCATCGCCCTTTGAAATGTCTGGTGGTGATCGATCTAAAAGTCGGTAAATTCAGCTATGCCGATGCCGGCCAGATGCATCTTTACCTTAATTACGCTCGCGAACATTGGATGAAGCCCGGCGAAAACCCGCCTGTTGGATTGATTCTCCGCGCGGCCAAAGGCGCAGCGGAGGCACATTACGCCTTGGACAACCTGCCGAACAAAGTGCTGGCCGCTGAATATCAAACTGTGCTGCCGAATGAAAAGCTTTTAGCGGAGGAATTGGAGCGGTCAAGGATCGAATTGGAGGCGCGGAGGTTGGTTGGTTCGAAATTAGGGGTTGAGTGAGCTCCTGGAAGGTATTTGTTATTTCGGGCTATTTTGCAATCATGTCCTCATTTGCAGGGTGTAAGGCAAAAGTACAAATGAACCTTTTTCGTTTGGCATTAATACATGCTTGTAGCCGTTTATGTCACAATTGTCGATGTTTGTCTGGAGCGTTATCTGTCGACTAAGTTGTATTGCTTTGATTTGTAAATAAAAAAATATTATTTTGATCTGGATTGATTTTTGCTTAACCAATTTTAAGCAGCATTGAGCTGTGTTTTGCAATCACTGACCCGGACATTAAATATGAGCAAAATCGGCATTTTTTTCGGTACGGATACCGGTACGACCCGGCTAATCGCAAAAATGATGTACAACAAACTGGGCGGGGAGCGGGCCGATAAGCCCAAAAATATTAATCGCACCAGCTTAGCGGAGTTTCTGCAATACGATGTTTTGATCGCCGGTACGCCCAGTTACGGCATAGGCGATTTGCCTGGTCTGGCGACCGGTTGCATGGAAGCCAATTGGGCGGAATTCGTTCCGAAGCTGGATGGCGTGGATTTAGCGGGGAAACGGATCGCCTTGTTTGGCCTGGGACATCAGGAACGCTACGCCGACCGGTTCGCCAGCTCCCTGATTCACTTATATCGTTTGTTCTACGGTAACGGCGCCGATATCGTCGGGCGCTGGAGTACCGACGGCTATGAGTTTAAACATTCGGCCGCCGTAATCGATAATCAATTTGTCGGTCTGGTGCTCGATCAGCGCGGCCAGCCGGGCTTGAGCGACCAGCGCATTGACGCCTGGCTGGCGGATATCGCGCCGCAATTGCTGCCGGCTAGAGCGCGGGCCGCCTGATGCGCAACGACGATCATTCGGAGCCGCTGCAAACGCTGGCCGCGGAGTGTCTCGAGTGCGAGTTCCGCGAGTCCTTGCTGAAGGCGGGTGGCTGCCGGCCCGGAACTATCTGCGTACAAGCGCATGCCGGCCAGCAGATCGACCGGTTTTTTCGCGCCCATCCTCAACACGCCGCCCAGTTTATCCATAATGCTTACTGGGAGCGGCGCGCGATAGCCGCCCGCTACGTTCCCGTGCAACTGTTGCCGGCCATGCTGAATGATCCGGACGAGGCGGTCAGACGTATTCTGGCTTACCGCCTGCCGGTAGAATTCTTAGCCGGTATGCGTTACGACCCCGACCGGGAGGTAAGAATCACCATCGCTGACCGTTTGCCGGAAGATCAACTGGAAATGTTGGCGGAAGATGCGGATTATCTGGTGCGCGTTTATGTGGCTAAACGGCTGCCGGCAGGCCGGTTATTCCGTTTGGCGGCGGACGCCGACAATCAGGTGCGCCGTTCGGTGGCCGAACGTATTCCCGCCGTCAGTCTGGGATTGATGGCTAACGATGCGGATGTCAATATCCGCCGTATCATTGCCCGGCGCATGGATGAGGACGATTTAGCACAGCTTAGCGCCGATCCGGATTGGACTGTACGCTATGAAGTCGCCTTACGGGCCGGGCCGGCGTTATTGCAAAACATGACGGCGGATCCGGAAGAAGACGTGCGCCTGTTGGTTCATCAGCGTTTAACCAGGCCGCTGGTTGAGGCATCCGGTCATGAGTTCTGAACATATCGTCGGCTTGACCTATGCGGACCGTTTGCGTTTGGCGACCGAATCTCGCCATCAGGCTTTACGAGAGGATTTGCAGGCGGAACTTTTGTCGTTGACCACTTTGCTCGGGCCGATGAGCGATGGTCCGGAATGGCCGGCCGGCCCCGCCTGGCTGGCGGCGCGGCATGGCCGTCATGCTTGCGTGATTTCCGACGGACTGTCCGACCCCTGGGTGGAGCGCGACAAACCGGAAACCGGGCTGGGGCTGGAAGTATATATAGAGTCTCCGGATGTAATAGTGACGGGCGAGGAGGCGCTGGCAGGCTTGGCCGATACCTGGCTGTTTCCGATGCTGGCGGAGATTAGCCATACGCTGGCCGGCAATCCCAGCCTTTGCCGAAAACTCCGCGCCGGAGAATTGAGCTCATTGGAGTTTAATATTGAGCATATAAAGGATGGCCGTGGGCGGGTCGGCGCGTTGCTGAATGTTTCCAGCCGGCCCTTGCAATTATCCGGAGGCGAAGTGCGTTTAGTCGCGGTAACCCTGCTAACGGTAGGCGAGTTGCATTATTTGCGCGGTAAAGGCGACGCTGGGCGTAGGCAATTGGCGGACAAACTGCAAACATCGGGAGTCGGACATTTATCCGTATTAAGCCGTCCGGAGCTAATTTAACCCGGTTTTTTACCTTTGATAGTCATTCGCATCGTCGCTCCAATGTGCGGACAATTTCCTGAGTTTTCCAAGTTCCAGGTCTTTTGCGGTAAGTTTAAACTCCAATTGTTCGATTATTTCCGCCGATACCCGGCAAACGATGTAGCCGTGTACGTTGGCGATAGTGCGTAAGCTTGAAACAATTAACGCGGTATTAGTCATATATTTTACTCCTTAGTCGTAAATGGCGTAAGCAGGCGATCAATGGCGCTTTCTTGTACCCGGCCGCAAAATTAAGATGCGAAAGTTAATGGATAGCGTTTTAAATATAAAACAGCTTGGCAAATACAGCTGTTATATCGGTCACAAACATCTGTTTTGCGAAGCGGAATAAATGGTCGTTGAGTCACAAATCGAGACTCGTCTGAAATGAATACATAGGACGCCGTGAATACGCGCGGCTCATAAAGCCAAGGTTGTCAGCTATCGGCGGGTTTTTGTAAATGTCATTCAGGCTTTGAGATTATATTTCTTGCGTTTACGCCAAAAAGTGGCGCGGCTCATTCCAACTAACCGGGCGGCGGCGGTTAAATCGCCGCCCGCCGATTTTAGTGCGGCGCGCATTAAGGCTTCTTCGTTCTGGAATTGGGTAAGAATAAGCCGCTCTTGCTGATCGGGGGCCTGAAAGGCGGATGCTTCCCGAAACTCCGGGGGCAAATCCTCCATGCGTAATTCATTGCCGCGTCCCACCGCAAAAGCGTATTCGACAACATTGATCAATTCACGTACATTGCCCGGCCAACGGTAATCCAGCAAACATTTCATCGCATCCGGAGCTATAGCGTTGATATGGCGTAAGCCGTGGAGATTATGTTGGTTAATCGTGCGCCAAAGCAGCAGATTGACATCTATGCGGCGTTCCCGTAAGGGCGGCAGAAAAATCGGCACGACGCGCAGCCGGTACATTAAATCTTCCCGAAACCGCCCGCTCTGGACTGCTTCTCGCAACGAACGGTGAGTGGCGGCGATAATCCGTACATCAACTTGGATAATTTCGTCCCCACCCACCGGCAGGAAACTTTGCTCCTGTAATACACGCAATAGCTTGGCCTGGAGCTCCAGCGGCAGCTCCGCCACTTCATCCAGAAACAAAGTACCGCCGTTCGCGCGTTGAAACAAACCGGCATGATTACGCACGGCGCCTGTAAACGCGCCTTTTACATGTCCGAATAATTCGCTTTCCAGTAAACTTGGCGTAAGCGCCGCGCAATTGACAGCTAGAAAAGGCCGGTTGCGGCGGCTGCTTTCCAGGTGCAGCGCATGGGCCACCAGTTCCTTACCAGTGCCCGATTCGCCGCGGATTAGTACCGTGGCTTCCGTTTCCGCGACGTTGCGGATGATTTTAATCGATTCCAGCATGACGGGATCGCGCGACAAAATGCCGTGAAAGCCCGCGGCGTCGTCCATGCCGTTTTGGGTGGCAGATTCGTCGGATTGTAATTTAAATAATTCAATGGCCCCGGCGAAACGGCCATCCGCCGTAAACAAGGCTTGGGCAGTCCGGTAGCAGGTGAGGTGATTGCCGTTTTTATGTCTCAGCTTTACTGACTGCGATTTTATAACGCCTTGGCCGGCTATTCCACAAGGGTCGATGCGTTTATCGCAACCTAATGCTTCAGTGCAAACTTTACCGATTGCTTGTTCGGCTTTTAGGCCGAAGATTTTTTCGGCGCCCTTACTCCAAAGCAAAACCTTGCCGTCGGCGTCTATAAGAAGTAACGCTTCGTTATCGAATAAATTAATTAAGCCGTGAATTAACTGTTCGGCCGGTGTTTCACTCAGCCAGAGTCGAAACGAAGTTAAGTTGGTTGTCATCAGCGATAAAAAAATGTTTCAAAAGCGTTGCAAATGTATCAAAAGTGTTTCACTGTTTCAATTATACGCCGAAAATTGACTTAATATAATCTATGACTATGATATAAAATAAGGCTTTAAGCAGTTTTTTAGAATTGGCATGAAATTTGGTATTAGTTTATTAGCTAATACACAGGAGCAAGGCATGATTTTTAAACAGCTTTTTGATATCGATACCTCCACTTATACCTATCTGCTGGGTTGCGAGCGTACCCGGCGTGCGGCTTTGGTCGATTCAGTCGCGTCGCAACTGGCTGTTTATACCGATTTATTGAATAGCCTGAACCTGAAATTAATTTATACGCTGGAAACCCACGTTCACGCCGATCACATTACCGCCGCCGGTCTGTTAAGGGAAAAACTGGGCAGCAAGAGCGTGGTGCACCGGGACGGCGGCGCGCTATGCGCCGATTTATCGGTCACCGATGGCGTATTGTTACAAATAGGCGATTTGGATATGGAAGTTCGCCATACGCCCGGACATACCCAGGGGTGCATTAGTTTGGTCATGGCTGACCGGGTGTTTACCGGCGACGCCTTACTGATCGGCGGCTGCGGCCGTACCGAT
>JBEKBU010000263.1:0-5801 GCA_050015235.1 Methylomonas sp.
TAAACAACAAATCAACAAGTTAGCAATATCGGCTAATTCTGTCCGAAGACATCTTTAACCCATCGAAATAATTATAACATATTGAATTATATAATATAATATAATTTATTTTCACGCACTAATTAAGATATTTATTTAAATTTATATTTTATTTATGGTGTGGTTTTAAAAATTTACGGCTTTTTTACGTATCTCCTTATATACTGAAACCGTTTAAATATACGGTTTAAAATATAAACGGGTATATGATCCGCACAGGCCCGATGATCATGCGGGTTTCGGAGGCTCGGCGCCTATCTCTTTATCGGACGGGGGTTAACGGCATGAATCTTTTGATTTGGCTTCCAGCCATGTTCTTCCTGGGTCTAGCCTTAATGGCCTTATGTTACGGGTTCTTGATAGCCTGTAAGCACGTTTAAAACGAGGATATCGATATGATTTATCTGACTATCATCGTGGCTTTCCTGGTATTCATCTATCTGATCGCTGCTTTGGTCCGGCCCGAGTGGTTTTAATTCAGGTCTAGATCGAAGGCGGTATCGAACGGGAGTCAATTATGTTCATCCAAACCTGGTTTCTGCCTTTTGCCTTGCTGGCTACGGCGAGTTTAGCCGCATTTCCGCTCAGCCGCTATCTTGTCTGGATCATGGATGGCGAGTACAGGCCATGGCCTGTCCTGGCCTGGATCGAAAAACGCTTGGATTACGGTCCGCAAACATGGATACAGTACGCAAGCGCTTTGCTAATCTTTAACATGGTGCTGTTCATTTTCGGTTTTCTGATACTTTCGCTGCAACCCTTGATGCCGCTGAATCCGGATGGTAAAACCCTATTGGCGCCGAGCACGATTTTTCACAGTGTGGTGTCCTTTATGACCAATACGGATTTACAGCATTATTCCGGGGAACAGCATTTGTCCAACTTTAGCCAGATTTTCTTTGGCGTCACCAATTTTTTTGTTTCGGCGGCGGTTGGCTTGTGCGCCTTGCTAGCCATTATCCGGGCGCTGAGGAGCGACAAACTGCTCGGTAATTTTTTCCTGGACATGTGGCGGGTATTGGCCTATCTATTTGTGCCTATCGCCTTTGTGATCGCCCTGATTTTTATTCAACAGGGCAGCCCGATGACGCTGGAAAGCAGTTTTCAAGCAGCCACTCTGGAACCGGCCGCGCTTGGCGTCGGCGCGGACGGTCAGGCTGTGCCGCAAACCATAGCCTTAGGGCCGGTGGCGGCTTTTGAAGCCATCAAAATGTTGGGCACCAACGGCGGCGGTTTCTATGGCATGAACTCCGCCCACCCCTTCGAGAATCCGACCGCGCTATCGAATTTCTTCAATACCTTGGCCATGATGCTGTTTCCTTTCGCCTTGGTGCTCATGTACGGACGGATGCTGGGGCGATTCGGGCACGGCATGGTGATTTTCTCGGTGATGTTGTTGTTGATGACCGGCACCGTATTCTGGTCGGTTTATTTCGATACATTACAGCCCAACCCCGGCCTGACCGCTCATCCTCAGGCGCGAAGCTACGATATACAAGGCGGCGTTGGGCAAGCCGATAGGCGGATAACCCTGCCGGCGGTGGCCGGTTTGCCGGTGGATCAGCATCTGGGTAATCTGGAGGGCAAGGAATTACGCTTCGGCGTATCGGCCGGGGCCACTTTTGCGGCCTTAACCACCGATGTGACTTGCGGCGCGGTTAATGCGGAGGCGGATAGCCTTAATCCTTTGGCGGCGTTGGCGCCTATGGTGGGGATGTGGCTCAATTGTATTTTCGGCGGCAAGGGTGTCGGCATGATCAACATGCTGTTGTATATCATAATCGGCATCTTTCTGGCCGGCATGATGGTGGGCCGTACCCCGGAGTATCTGGGTAAAAAGATCGGCGCGCGCGAAGTCAAGCTGGCGATCATCGCCTTGCTTGTCCATCCATTGATGATCCTGATGCCTACCGGCTTGTTTTCTGCTACGGATTGGGGCTTGCTGGCGGTCAGCAATCCCGGCTCGCATGGATTTTCTCAAATGTTGTATCAGTTTTCGTCGGCCTCGGCGAATAACGGATCAGCGTTTGACGGCTTGGCGGTCGCGTACGGCTTTTACAACAATCCCTCGCCGGCCCCGACCGCTGTCGCCTGGGATATTGCCACCGGGACTGTTATCGTCATTAGCCGTTATCTGCCCATTATTGCCCCTATCGCAATGGCTGCTTACCTCGGCGAAAAACAATCGAGCCCCTTCGGACTTGGCACTTTACGGGACGATACCCTGACATTCGGCGTATTGTTGTTAAGCACCATTTTGATCGTCGGCGCCTTGCTGTTTTTGCCGGTCGCCATGCTCGGGCCGGTCGCGGAACACTTGGGTCCCATACCTTTCGGCGGTTGACCGGGGCTAGGCAAAGTTAATCCCAAGCGACCGGTTACTAATGAAATGACCGATGACTAAATGGAGAAGAGCATGAAAGATACCCCATTATTTGGTCAAGCGGCTGGTTTACAGCGTAGGCATAAAAAACATTCGCTGCTGGATAAAAGTCTGGCGGCGGCGGCTTTCAAGCAAGCCTTGATCATGTTCAGACCGGATATTCAGTGGAAAAATCCGGTCATGTTTGTGGTTGAGGTTGGCGCGTTTCTGACTTTGATGTATATCCTGGATGCCGCGGGAGGCGACAAACCAAGCCAAGTACCGTTTGACTATTTCGTAGCGGTGGATGTTTGGTTGTTTTTGACCGTGTTTTTCGCCAACTTTGCGACGGCGCTGGCTGAAGCCAGGGGTAGGGCGCAGGCCCATTCGCTACGGTTGGCGAGACGCCAAACCCTTGCTTATCGCCTGAACGATAAGGGAGAGATGGAAACCGTTTCTTCCTCGGACTTGAAACCCGGCGACCGGGTGGTGGTAGAGGCCGGGCAAATGGTTCCTGGCGACGGCGATATCGTCGAAGGCTTCGCCAGTATCGACGAGTCGGCCATCACCGGCGAATCGTCGCCGGTGATCCGCTCCGCCTCGGGAGACCGCTCTGGAGTAACGGGTGGAACCCTGGTGTTGTCGGACCGGATAATCGTGAAAATTTCCAGCGAGAGCGGAAGCTCGTTCCTTGATCGCATGATAGCCATGGTCGAAGGCGCTATCCGGCAACGCAGCCCGAATGAAATTGCCTTGACTCTAGTGCTGTCGGCATTCTCGCTGATCTTTTTGATAGTCGTCATTCCGCTGTGGGCGATGGCCTGGAACGCCGAACACTATATGACTAGCTATCTGGGTCTTTCAGCGCCCTTGAAAAGCCTGGGCACCGATATTCCGACTCTGATCGCCTTGCTGGTCTGCCTGATTCCCACTACCATTGGGGCGTTGCTCGCCGCGATCGGCATCGCCGGCATGGATCGGGCCTTGCAGGCCAATGTGATAGCCAAGAGCGGTAAAGCGGTCGAACTGGCCGGCGATGTCGACGTGGTATTGCTGGATAAAACCGGCACCATTACCCTCGGCAATCGGAAAGCTTCGAAGTTCCTGCCTTTAGGGCGATTTAGCGTGGTGGAGCTGGCGCGGCTGGCCGCCTTGGCGTCAGTGTCGGATCAGACGCCGGAGGGCATGAGCATCGTACAATTATATAATCAACACTGCCATAAACATCTTGATATTCCGCCGGAAGTTTCCATAGTGCCCTTTTCCGCGCGAACAAGGATGAGCGGTATTGATATTCCAGATGGGCAGGAGCTTCGTAAAGGCGCGTCGGACGCCATTATTGCCTTGATTCAAAGCCGGCAGGGAGATATCCCTGACGGCTTGGCCGCCATGGTAGCCAGCGTCGCATCAAGAGGCGCCACGCCGCTGGTGGTCGCCGCCGGTAACGAGATCGCGGGCGTCGTCGTGCTTTCCGATATTTTAAAACCGCACATGCGGCAACGCTTTGATCGGCTGAGACGCATGGGACTGCGGACGGTAATGATCACCGGCGACAATCCGCTGACAGCCGCCGCCATCGCCGCACAGGCCGGCGTGGATGAATTTATCGCCGAAGCCACGCCCGAAGCCAAGCTGGCCTATATCCGCAAGGAGCAGGCGGCAGGCAAACTGGTGGCGATGATGGGCGACGGCTCCAACGATGCGCCGGCCCTGGCGCAGGCTGACGTCGCATTGGCCATGAACGCCGGTACTCAGGCGGCCAAGGACGCCGCCAATATGGTCGATCTGGATAGCGATCCGACGAAAGTGATCGAAATCGTCGAAATCGGCAAGCAACTCCTAATCACCCGAGGTTCGTTGACCACTTTTTCCATCGCCAACGATGTGGCGAAATACTTCGCCATCATTCCGGCGCTGTTTGCCGGTACCTTGCCGTGGCTTAAGGGCATAGATGTTATGCATTTGTATTCACCCACTTCCGCCATACTCTCGGCGGTGATCTTTAACGCCCTCATCATCCCGGCGCTGATTCCGGTGGCTTTGAAAGGCGTCCAGTATCAGGCGCTGGGCGCGGACGCTTTGTTGCGCAGGAATTTACTGATCTGGGGCTTGGGGGGCGTCGTCGCGCCCTTCATCGGCATCAAACTTATCGACCTGTTCATGGTCAGCCTGCATTTGATGCGCTAACATCGGGAGTAACGAATATGTGGCCGATTATTTCCAAGAGTATCCTGCTGTTGACCCTGGCCGTGGCGCTCTGCTGCGGTCTCTATCCCTTCGCCCTTTGGTCGGTAGGGCAACTGATTTTCCCTTTTCAGGCTAACGGCAGCCGCATCATCGGCGATGACGGCAAGCCCGTGGGTTCGCTGCTTATTGCTCAGCCCTTCGGCGGCGGCGCCTATTTTCATCCGCGCCCTTCGGCGGCAAGTTACAACGCGGCGGCTTCAGCGTCTTCATCGCTGGCGGCCTCCAATTACGCCTTACGCGACCGCGTGGCGCGGACGATCGGGCCTTTGGCTATGTATACGGATGCTCATCAATCAGGGCGTCCGCTGGGGCCGGACCTGGATCGCTGGTTTGCGGCCGATCGTCATCAGCCGCATATCGTTGCCCAATGGGCGGCTTTGCATCCCACGTTGGCGCAGGCATGGATCAAGGCCGATCCCACGCATGCCGCTTACCTGGATAACTGGCTAAAACAACATCCGCAAATCGTATCCCGGTTTATCATGGAAAATCCGGCCACCCCGACGCCGAGTGCGGTCGATTTAGCCGTGGCGTTCTTTCAGAGTTTCTCCGAGGAAAACCCGGGGAAATTTCCGGCGGCGGTAACTGAAAATGCCGGACAATCTGTAACCATGCTCCAGCCGGTTAGCGGCGGCCCGGAGATTCAATCAACATTTTTCGACTTGTGGCGGGAAGAACACCCTAATATTAAACTTCTGGATTTACCCGGCGATCTGGTGACGACTTCGGCTTCCGGTCTCGATCCGCACATTACGCTGGACAACGCCAACTATCAACTCGAGCGCGTCGCCGGCCATTGGGCGGCGGACTTGAAAAGGGACCCGGCTTCAATCCGCCAGGAAATCCAAACCATACTGCGGGCGCGCGCCTCGGCGCCTTTCGGTGGCCTGGCGGGCGAAAACCTGATCAATGTGCTGGAAGTCAACCTGGAGTTACATAAGCGATTTGCGGGAAAATGATAGCGATCCCAATGTTACAAATATTGCTTGATCCCTAATTCGGCGCGAATTACCGAAATATCGTTAATCCTTGCTTGCAGAAGCTGAAAATTGTTGTCGCGCCGGCTGCGGTCATTCTGTTTATGCCAAAGATGTAACACCGGCAGCGCAAAGCGGCCTTCCTTACGTTTGACGCCATGATGAATTAAAAGAAT
>JBEKBU010000264.1:0-5770 GCA_050015235.1 Methylomonas sp.
GAAATATTTTTTGTTCTATTTCGTTTTTGTTCACGGTAGGCTGAGGGTCATCGCATTTTGAACTGATTCATATAGGCTTAGGTAAAAACCCCTGGGCGGCATATTTGGCGATTTGTTCGGCATTAACCGGTTTGCTGAAATAATAACCCTGAATGACATCGCAGCCGCTGCCGTATAAAAATTGTAACTGCTCAATGGTTTCCACGCCTTCGGCGACAACGGTAAAATTAAGCACCCGGCTCATAGCCAGGATGGTGGCGACTATAGCGGCGTCGTTAGTACTGTTCAGCACGTCTTTTATAAATAACTTATCTATTTTCAGACAATCAAGAGGAAGATGAGTTAAGGAGCTCAGGCAGGAATAGCCGGTGCCGAAATCATCAATGGCGATTTTTACGCCTAGCGCCTTGATCTTTTCGAAGCTTGCAAGGCATTCCTTGCCGGTTTGTAGCACGCCTTCGGTTATTTCTATTTGCAGTTCTTCCGCTCTAATGCCGGTTTCGCTCATTACTTCGGCAATGGTGAGCGGTAACGTTTTGTTGCGGAAGTGGGAGCCGGAGATATTCACGGCGATGTGACTCAACGATACGCCGGATTCCCGCCACGCCATAAATTGCAGGCAGGCTGTTTTTAGCACCCATTCGCCTATGGCCGTTATTAAACCGATCTTTTCCGCCACCGGTATGAAATCGTCGGGCGGCACGAAACCTCTTACCGGATCCTGCCAACGTATCAATGCTTCAACCGAGACCATTTTACCGGACGTCAGCGATACCTGAGGTTGATAGAGTAGTATGAAATAATTGTTAGCCACTGCGTTACGCAGATCGTTTTCTAAACGTAAGCGTTGTTCGGCGAGCGATGTCATGTCCGGATCGTAAAACATGTAACGGTGTTTGCCGGCTGCTTTAGCGGCATACATGGCGTTATCGGCGCATTGCAGCAAGGTTTCCGGCCTGTCGCCGTCATTGGGGAAAATGGCGATGCCGATGCTGACCCGCGGGTAGATGTTGCTTGTCCTGATCTGCGTCGGTTTGCCCAATTCCTGCAAACAGCGTTCAGCAACCTGTTCAGGCCGGAATTCGCCTTGTTTATTCTCTATAATCATACAAAATTCATCACCGCCGAAGCGGGCAATGAAATCCGTGCCGCGCAGCACATCCTCCACCAGCCGTTTGCCTATGGTGCGCAGTAACTGGTCGCCGGCTTCGTGGCCAAGGCTATCGTTGACATCCTTGAAGCCATCCAGATCAAGAAACATGACCGCCAGTTTATTGTTGTTGCGTTTGGCGTCCGCTAACGCGATTTTTAAATGGCTGCCGAATAAATTGCGGTTCGGCAAGCCGGTCAATTCGTCGTAAGTGGCAAGATACGATAATTGTTCTTCTTGATGTTTGCGTTCGCCGATATCCAGCATCAGACCGCGTAATAAAACTACCTCTCCGGCCGCGTTTTTTTCGGCGTTTACCCGCTCGCTGACCCAAACCATATGGCCATCCGCGGCGCGGGCAGGATATTCGATCGTGAAATTGCGCCCTTCAATAATGGCTTTTTTGAAGGCGTCAAAGGTTTCCTTACGATAGTCAGGAGAAACAATTTGTTGTTGAAAATCGGGGTTTTCCAGCCACTGGCGTTGCGGATAGCCCAGCATTAACTCGGCCTTATTGCTGACATATCGGTATTTGTGTTTTAGCACATCAAATTCCCAGATAAAACCGTCGATGCCCTGTATAAGATTATTCTGGCGTTGCTCCAGATCGACTATGGTTTGCCGGGTTGAAAAAATATAGGCGTCCAGGGTTAAGCCAATGTCGAGGGTAACAACTTTGGTTATGGCGTTAAACAGCCGGGTTAATTGCTCTGAATCATAAGTCCGGATTTTTTCCAGGTAGGTGAATAGTTCGGATAAATACAGACGATAAGCGCCGACAAACCAATTGATATCCAGGCCGATCAGATGATGAGCCAGACCGATTTCCAGCCGATTCCGGACGTAAGCCATATCATACACGCCGGTCGTCAGGGATTGGAAATAAGCTATCTGCGTATGCTTTAGCTGTTCTATGCTAACTCCGTGGCGGTTGATCAGTTCGCGCATTTCCGGAAAAGAAAAAATATGCTCGTAGAAGGAATCCACGAATTCGGACTGAAACGGAGCCAGCATCGTATGGGCATTTTTCAGCAGTTCGACATCGGCTTCGGTGAATTCGAGAAAGGCTTTGCGATGGCTGATTTCCTTTTCGTCTATGCCTAAATCGGCCGCAAGGTTGGCGTAAGAATAATTAAAATGTTTCAATGTATTCTGTCTCGATGTCTTTAATTTGGACGATAGGCCAATCCGGCGCCATCTTTACGCCGATGTTTGGTAAATTTAGAGAAAATATTTTTCTATACTATTTATAGCAGCTATTTTGAGTTTTGATGAAAATTAGGCCGCCATGTCCGCTTAGGTAGTTGACAAAACGCAAAAAGCTTAATGCTAGGGTCGAGGAGAAATATATGCTCCTCCGGCGCAAAAGCCAATACGCTCAGCTACCGGTAGGTTTCTAAAAGAATAATCAATTGCTGAATAGTTACAAAATTATTTTTTCCTAGGGGTATTACATATTTTTTGAAAATTTGTTACGATCAAAATTCTTCTACCTAAATTTACCTGCTGTTTGCGTGATGAGTTTTTTCCCGAGAAAACAATCCGGTTCAAGATTAAGTCTTTTTAGACTTGTGTTTTCTATTGGTTTGCCGTTACTGTTGTTGACGGTCTTTTTGGGCAGGCAATTTATTGATCTGAACGATATCGGTCTGAGTAACGGGTTCTCACACCCTTTGACCGGCTGGGATCATTTGGTGACCATGCTGGCCGTCGGAATATGGGCGGCGCAATTACGCGGCCGGGCGGTTTGGATGCTGCCTCTGGCGTTTGTCGGCGTGATGAGTTTAGGCGGTCTCGCCGGCGCATCCGGTTTAGTCATTCCAAATGTTGACGGCGTCATTCTTTTATCATGCGCGGTATTTAGTGTGTTGATAACGCGTAATATGCGTTTTAGTAGCAAAATCAATGTGTTGATTGTAGCGTTTTTTGCTTTTTTCCATGGTTTTGCTCACGGCCAGGAAATTTCCACTTCCGCCAGTCTGATTTCGTATACGTTGGGTTTTATATTCGCCACGCTACTTTTGCATGGCGCGGGTATTTTGGCGGCAAAGCTGGTGGTTCTAGCGATTACCTGCTTGCTGACCGTTCTATTTTCCAGCTCTGCGTTAGCAAAAACGGCGGAGTCCGATATCGATAGTAAAGTTAAAAACCCTGTTATCAATCAGTACCGGGATATTGATCAGTCTAAATACTTTTGGCTAGCGCCTCAGTCGCGCGTTTACGAAGCCGATAGTCCTGATTTCAACGGTTATTGTTCTATTGCTTATCTATCGGCCGGGCAAGACGCCGGTGGAAGTGGGCAGCTAGCTGGAGCAGGCAAGTTTTCCGCGCCGCCATCAGCCATGTCGAACTCAAAAATTAAGAGTCAGCTGGAAAAACACAATGCCGGCGGCAATTATCACGCCGTAATTGTTAAAGATTATCTATTACATGTCAGCGATAAGTCGATAAACCGATTTTTTTACCCAAACTACTGTGCCGATTGCAGTAACCTGGACTTTAAAAACTATTATCCGGCTATTAACCATACACCAGGCAAACATTTACTCAGCAATGGCGTTGGCTTGACTTCACCGCCAAATCCGTATTCTTCTCTTGTAGCGCCCGCCCAGTTTCAAAATCCCTCTTTTAATTTAATTGCAACTTTACGTCAGCAATTAAACATTGCCGAATTCCGTCCCGGTTATTCCGTCAGCAAAGCGCTTTATCTCTACAACGCTAATTTCTTAAGGCGTATTATCAGCATCGCCGGGCAGGAGTTTATACCTTGCATATGTGGCGTGCCTGGTTTCAACCTCTCTGAAGCCGTTCAATTTTCCGATGCCATGAATTCTTTTGCTGCAGGCAAATTTGCCAACCGACATGACCTGTCTGCAAATCCGAATATCCCGCCGTTAAAAGAATTAGCCGGCGCGGAGTTAAACTTTTTTGTATTGAAACATAAAAGCAAACAGCTAGAAAATTTAATTAAAATAATAAGTTAGAGTATTGGGAACGACAGTGGACACTTACGAAAGCATTTTTAAACAGAAACAACTGATTATCGGATTGGGTATTATTTTAGGCTTAAGCTCCGCCGATCTATTAGCTGCGCCCGATTCGGACCAAACTGTGCAGACGCCATCGTCAGATCAGACAAAACAGAATAAAAAACCAAAACATCGAAAAAAAGCCAACAAAACGAACCGGGCCACACAGGTTGAGCAATCTGTTCGGGAAGATCAATCCGGTCAGACGCAAAATTCCGTTGCACCCAATCCGGCTGACCCGGCCAAGCATCCGTCCGGGCAAAGTGAACAGACGAAACCGCTCATTAAATCCTTAAAGACTGAAGAGCTGGGAGAAATCACCGTCGTATCGGGCCGCTCAAGAAACCTGCTTGGCATGACAAACTCTGCGTCGCAGGGGGTCATTAGTCAGGAGCAAATCCAATTCCGCGCCGTATCGCGTCCGGGCGAGTTAGTTGAGTTAATTCCCGGCATGATCGCCACGCAGCATAGCGGTTCCGGCAAGGCCAACCAGTATTTCTTGCGCGGCTATAATCTTGATCACGGCACCGATTTCACTACCGTGGTGGACGGAATTCCAATGAATTTGCCGTCAAACGCTCATGGCCAGGGTTATATGGATCTTAACAGTATGATTCCTGAATTGGTGGACAAAATCGAATACGGCAAAGGACCGTATTATGCCGAGATCGGCGACTTCGCGGCTGCGGGTTTTAACAAAATGACGACCATGAAAACTTTATCAAAAGGTTTTGTGAAATTTACCGGCGGCGAATTCGATTTTTACCGCACCGTAGCCGCTAATTCCAGCAAACTGGGCGATGACGGGAATTTACTCTACGCCGCAGAATTTCAGACTTATAACGGCGCCTGGGCGGTTCCTGAAAATGGTCACAAATACAACGCTTTAATACGGTATACCCAGGATCATGAAAAATGGGGTACGGCGGTTAACGCCAAAGCCTATACCAACGAATGGACGGCGACTAATCAGCAGGCGCAGAGCTTTCTTGATACCAATGGACTTTATAGCAACATAAGCCCTTCGGATATGGGTAATACCAACCGATACAGCTTCTCTACCAATTTGTGGAATAAAGGTGAAGACTGGAAAAACGACGCCAATCTTTATGCCGTTTATTATGATTTGAGTCTGTTTTCAAACCTGACAGGCTACTTGACCGGCCCGTGGGGCGACCAGATAAACCAGAAAGAGCGCCGGGTCTATGTGGGTGGTAATGAAGAGTTAACCCACTATGACAAATTATTCGGCCTTGATATGGATAACACCTATGGTATGAGTTTCCGGCATGACGAAGTCATGGGCTTGGGCCTAAATCAAACGGTTAACAGGCAATATTTGAATACCATCAGCGACGACAACGTCTCGGAGAGCACCGGCGGCCTGTATTTCAAAAATCAGATCCACTGGAATGAAAAATTCCGCACCATACAATCCTTACGGGCTGATTTTATCACCATGCAGGTGACTTCGCTCGCAAATGGTTATACCAATGGTAATGCCGCTGTGTTAGGCGCCGCTGCGTCTCCTATTACCGCGGCTTCGCCCGCCATTGCGGCCGGCGCCATCGAAGCGGCCGACCCCACTCTA
>JBEKBU010000265.1:0-5753 GCA_050015235.1 Methylomonas sp.
CAGCGGAATAAACGAATCGGGCGTAATCAGCCCTTTGTCGGGATGATTCCAGCGTAACAAGGCTTCGGCGCCGATAATTTTGTTTATTTTCGGATCCACTTGCGGTTGATAAAACACTTCGAATTGATTGTCGTCAAGGGCTTTATACAGCTCCTTTTCTACCTCCAGCCGAGCTTTCGCGGATTGTTGAAAACTGCCCGAGAAAAAGCCCATGTTATTCCGGCCCTGATCTTTAACCTGGTACAGAGCGGCGTCGGCATTCACCAGGAGTTCGTCAACGGTGAGCCCGTCTTTTGGATAAACGCTGATTCCCATACTGCTGGTGACATACAGCGTTTGCTCCTCCAACAAATAGGGGGGGGACAAACGCTCGAATATCATGACAATAATATTGCTGATTTCATCCTCGGCGGGTAATTGATTCAATAACACCACAAACTCGTCTCCGCCCCAGCGGGCCACGGAATCGATCTGACGGATATTGGCGAGCAATCTGGACGCCACCTCGATCAGCAGTAAGTCGCCCACGGCGTGTCCCATGCCGTCGTTGACCTTTTTAAAATCATCCAAATCGATAAACAGCACGGCAAAAAAATTTCCATGGCGGTTACAGGAGGCGATGGCTTTATCCATTTGTTGACGGAGTAGTATCCGGTTGGCTAATCCGGTCAGAGGATCGTGAGTGGCGAGATAAGAAATTTTGCTGCTGATTTGCAGCGTTTCGGTAATATCGTTTAGCGCAAAAACAGCGCCGGAAATTTTGTTCGATTTTTCCTTGATAGGGCTGGCGCTTATTTGCACCGCACATTCGCGGCCCGCTTCATTGACGATATATCGCGGCGTCGTTTCCCGAACGGTTTGATTACTCCGTAATTGATGCAGAAAGTCGTCAAATCCGTCCAGGCTATTTTTATCGCCATTATTGATAAGTTTTACCACGGCGTTAATATCTAAACCTTTTGCCGTTTGTTGGGAAAAACCCGTCAGTACTTCGGCGGCGGGATTCAAATAGACGATCAAACCTTGGGCGTCGGTTGTGATGACCGCTTCCGCGATAGAGTGCAGGGTAGCCCTTGCCAATTGTTTTTGCTTAAACAGGGATTGGGTATAAAATCGCAGCTGCCGCCAAAACCATAGCAGCACCCCGAACAGCAAAGCGGCCAAAACCGGCATGGGGCCATACCAATAACGAAAATATACGAATAACAAAATGCTCGAACCCAGCGTCAGCACGGCGGAAAGCAGGCTGATGGATAAAGCCAGGCGCGGATAAACGAAATGGTAGGCGCATAACGGAATAAGCACCAGCATAGCCGTTAAAACCAAGCTCGACGCGCCGTTCAAACTCGCGACGGCCTGGTCTTTAAGCAATACGTCCAGCACATGGGCGTTGACTTCCACACCGCTGATCAATCCGGCCTGTTTTTGCAACGGCGTGGCGAACATGGGGGCCAGACCGGCGGCGGTTACGCCCACCAGTATATACTTGCCGCGCAAACCGGCTCTTATATTGGCGTCGGTTAAAACGTCCGCGTAAGACACTCTGGAAAAATGCGCTTCGGAACCGGCAAAAGGCATTTCGATGCGAAAATCCCGATACCAGATATCGGGCGAAAAACTTGCCGTGTTTATGCGCGTTCCCTTTAAATTTACCGGCAATCCGCTGTTATTGACGGAAAATAACGCCAAAGCGAACGAAGGCCAGCGCTGCTCGCCCATACCGGCGGCCAAATAGCAGCTGCGCACCAAGCCGTCGCCGTCTATTTCGACATCGACATGTCCGATTTGCGCGGCCGCCTCGGCCAGCTCCCGCCAGGGTAAAGTAATTTTCAGCCTGCCGTCGGCATTCATTTCGGGTAAAACAGGCAAAACGACGCGGCCGCTGTTTCTGACCGCTTCGACAAGCGCGGCGTCGCCGCCGGGATTTTGCCCATCAGGTTCGGAAAAAATAATATCCAAGCCTATCACCCGCGGTTCGGCCTTGCTCAACAAATTAATTAAATTCGCATGCACGCCGCGCGGCCACGGCCATTTACCCAGCTTGTGCAAACTATAGTCGTCGATGGCGACGATGACGATATCTTCAGATGCGGGCCGGCTATGCAAAGACAGCATTTTGTCGAAAATCAGATCGTCCCAATGTTTTAACCAGGCATGATGCTGCGCCAGCAAAGCAAACATCAGTAAGCAGACTATCGATGAATATTTATAATAAGTAGTAGGCGACGGCATTTTCGGCAATCGCACAAAACGCCTAAATTGCGATGAGCGCCAGCAGCGGCAGAAAGCCTAACAACCACCAATAATCGTCATCCGAAATCTCGATTATCTGCGGTTTGCCGAACGGTCCGACAAAACCGTCAGCGTATTGAGTGCAAACCCTGATGTAATATTCTCCGGCTTCAGGGCGCTCGATTTCCAGCGTCGGCTCCGAAATCACCTTGTCGATCAACGGCTCGGCGAACGATTCGTCCTTGGCCATTTGGAAACGGTACTTGGCGTCCGGCAAATCCGCCGGCCAACGCAATATCAGCGAGGTATCGTTGATGGATGGCTCTTCGGCTTGCGGCGGCGGTTGCACGCGTTTGAACGTTTGCGGGTCGCTAAACGGCCCTTGCCCTTCCGCATCGCCGATACTGGCGACCCGCCAGAAATATTGTTTCAACTCAAGGGCGTAACCGCTATTGACGGCGTTATCGGTCAAATCAGGAAAATCGGCGACCAGATCGGTGAATTTGTTATCCCTGGCCAATTGAAAATGATATTTTTGCACATTGTCCTGTCTGGCCCAGATAAAACCCGGCGTTTCTTCCGACAGGCCGACATCCGGTTTAGGTTCCTGTAAAAACGGCGCTTCCGGTTTGGCGTTGATTTTAATCGCAATCTCGGCGTTTTTACCTTCCAGCCCCTGTTTGTCTATGCCGCGAATCCGGCCGGCGTAATCCCCATCCGGCAATTCCGGGCCGCGGATTTGATTGGTTTCGTATTTGCGATCGAACAATACATCGTCAAAACTGCTATCGCGGGCGATTTGCAGCCGATAACCGCTAATGTTCCGATCCGCCGGCAAGACCAACTGGATAGGCACGCGGCCAAATTCTTCGGGTATCGATTGCGTATCGACCGCGCCCAACAACTCGACGGCGGCGCTCGGCGCCTGATGCAGCGACAGCACGCTGCCGTAGCCGCCGGTGATTAACTTTCCTCGTCCGGCGCTGTTTACCCGCACCCCGCCTTCCAATACTTCGGCGTGCGATTGATTCGTATCGGATTCCGAGCTAACCCGATAATTCGTGCCGCGAACGGAAGTGACGCCGACCGGCGTGGAGATTTCGAAACGGCTGGCCGGCCCCTTGGTTTTTTCCACCCGGGTTTCCACCCTGCCCTCGTTTAAACGTATCCGGGTATCCATCATCCCCGATTCGCCGAACAGGATTAAATTGTCCAGCGTTAGACGGCTGTCCGGTTGCACCAGCAGCGTCGAACCGTCCGTAAACTCTAAAAGCAATGAGGAGTCGGACCTGGTAATGACCGTATCGCCGATATAGATAAGATCCCCGGAAGCCAAGGGCGCCGTTTCGCCGCTTTCGGATTTGGTGAGCTCCGCTTGGCCGTGTATGTTTTTGACTGCCGTGGGTATGGCGTAGCGGTTGATCCAAGCGACCGGAATCCTTAACACCGTTCCCGGCGGTATATGCAAAGGATCGGCAATCTTGTTTAATTCGCCCAGCCGCCCCACATACGACATATTGAGCAAATATTTTTCAGTCAAACTCCATAAATTATCGCCTTCTTGCACCCTATAGCGCCAATCTTCGGCCAAGACGTTACGGCACTGAAGGCTAAAAATCACCGAACAGAGCAATATAATTACAAAACGAAATTGAATAAGTTTCATTGGCTTCGTATTATTGTTCCCCATGCCTTAAAACGCTTAAACTGAGTTTACCGGCATTAAAATTAATCACCGAAATCTTATATTCCCGTACCCGGTAAAGTTAGGCAACGGGTTTCGGTGGAATTGTTCGATTGGACGCCGAATTAAAGCCTGATATATGCGGGGATGTATTCGCGTCGCCAAAATTAGTAGTGCGACAAGTATATATAACAACCGCCATTTTGGTGTGATCAAACCCGCATTTCTATAAAAAAATTAGAGTATCTCCAACCATCTGGGTAGTTTTTCACAGAAACCCATCCGTAATTGCTAAAGAATATCTCCAGAATAGAATTTACATTAAACGGAGAATTTCAATGCGAAACATTAACTATTATTTTTTTGCGGCGCTTTCGGCAAGCATCGCCATGCAAAGCGCTGTCGCCGATAACCAGATAGACCCGGCCACCGGCAATACTTTGCATTTATCCGGCAACGAGTTGCCCGAGCCCGGTTTCGCCCGTCCGCTGTTCCATGTGACACAAGCGGCGGTGAGCGGCGGCGCCACAAAATTAACGCCGGCGCAGGTCAGGCATTTTTATAAGTTCGATAAAATCAATAACGCGGCGCCAGGCGCCGGACAAATTATCGCCCTTATCGGCGCTTACGATAATCCAGCCATCGAATCCGACCTCGGCGTATTCAGCAAACAATACGGTTTGCCTGCTTGCACCACCGCGAATAAATGCTTTAAAAAAGCATACGCCGCCGGAAGTAAACCGGCCGCAAACGCCGGCTGGTCCGTGGAATCGGCTTTGGATGTGGAATGGGCGCACGCCATTGCCCCGAATGCGGCGATTATGCTGGTGGAAGCTAACAGCAGCAGCATTCCGGACTTAATGGCGGCGGTCGATTACGCCGTAAATAACGGCGCTAACGTGGTTTCCATGAGTCTGGGCAGCGCCGAGTTTTTCGGCGAGCAAATGTTCGATATGCATTTTAACAATAGTAAAGCCGCGCATGTCACTTTTGTCGCCAGCGCCGGCGATAGCGGCCATGGCGCCGAATATCCCGCCGCCTCGCCTTATGTGGTCGCGGTTGGCGGCACTAGCATGCATACGGCCGACGCCAGCGCCATCGAGACCGAGCCGGCGGATCAATCCGTCTATAAACTTAATTTTGATAGCCAAGGTTATCGAGCCGTGCCGGACGTAGCGTACGGCGCCGATCCGAATATCGGTTTCTCGGTTTACACATCCGCTGAATTTGACGGCCAAACCGGCTGGATACAAGTCGGCGGCACCAGCGCCGGCGCTCCGCAATGGGCCGCCTTCTTCGCTATCGCCAACCAGATGCACGGGCTTAAAACCAGCGACGGCGCCACGGTATATACGCTCGCCAAAACCGGAAGCGATTACGCGCAGATTTTTAATGACGTCACTTCCGGAACCAACGGCAGTTGCGGGGTATTATGCACGGCGGCCAAAGGCTACGATTATATCACCGGCCTCGGCAGCCCAAATGCTCAGGCTTTAGCAACGGATTATTGAGCTAATACGCCATTACCCGGCTAACTATGTCTCGGAAAACTTTTAAAATACCGCCGCTAGACGCCCCCAATGCCGTTAAGTTAAACTAGGGACTGCTCCCTCTCCCTCCGGGAGAGGGTTGGGGTGAGGGGGTCAAATTAATCATCTCCATGCATTTTCCTGTTTTAGATCCCCTCACCCTAGCCCTCTCCCGGAGGGAGAGGGGACGGCTTGTCGCTTAACTAAACGGTATTGCCCACCCCCCCCCCCCCCGTCCATAATTGTTCAAACAGAGGGTCAAATGTTGACTGTTTGTTATTTAACAATGTTAATGCTAGGATATCCGC
>JBEKBU010000266.1:0-5748 GCA_050015235.1 Methylomonas sp.
CCTCCATGCCGGTCAAACCTCCGCTAGGCGCTCCGGCGCCAAAAGCCAAGGTGGTTAGCTTTGGGCAAACATTTGAAGGTAAGTCACTCGGTGAATATTTGCAATTGGTTATGAAGGTTATGCAACAAGCCAAAAACGCAGGTATCGAGAGATTTATCTTTTCACTTCCGATGGCGTGAGTTTTTATAAAAAATTAGGGTGGCGGTATTTTTAACTAAAGTTAATTTTCAGATTCTGGCGGCTCTGATTTAAAGTCCTCGTCTTTACCGTCAGCCTCATTACGTTTGGCCAAAGCTTTTTCCTCCTTGTTTTCTTTTGCCATCACATTCATTACAAAGAACAAACCTCCGACAAGCGCTAACAACATGACTACTTCAAGCACCATTCTCATCGCCGCTATCTCCGCTGTTATAAAAGGTAATAAGTAACTCTTCACCAAATGGCTAAACTTTTAAAAGTTTGCCGAAAGCTAACCACCTTGGCTTTTGACGCCGGGTAGCTGACGCTAGCTTAAAATTCGCTGAATAGTCATATCAATTCGATTACTACTCTGCGGTTTTAGTTCATCTGGCAGACTGAAACAATCTTTTATTTCGCCGATAGTTGCGGTATGTGGCAAGTAAAATATATGAAATGAGACTCCAAATTGCAAATTGGATCTTTTTTAGTGGAGAATGTCTGATTGGATTTAGTTAAACTATGCTTCAGATTGAATCCGTAACAAAAATACGCTCGATATAGCGTCGCTATGCAAGCTTAGGAATATTCTATGAAAAAAACCATGTATGAAAAAATCTGGGACAGCCGCCTTGTTGCTGAGATAACCGGGCAGGCGCCTTTGCTATATGTTGATCGGCATCTGATGCACGAAGTCACCAGTCCGCAGGCTTTTGAAGGTTTGCGGCTGGCCGGCCGCAAGATCCGCAATCCGCACAGCATTCTAGCCACAATGGATCATTGTGTGCCGACCAAAAATCGCGGCTTACCGATTGCCGATCCGATCGCCAAAAAGCAGATCGAAATCATGGCGGAAAACTGCCGGGAAAACGGCCTGAACTTATACGATATGAAAAACCCGAATAATGGGGTGATTCATGTGGTGGCGCCGGAGCACGGTTTCGTCCATCCTGGCATGGTGGTGGTATGTGGCGATAGTCATACCGCGACCCACGGAGCGTTCGGCGCGCTGGCTTTTGGTATCGGCACCTCGGAAGTCGAGCATGTCATGGTCACCCAAACCCTGCCGCAGAAAAAATCTAAAACCATGCAGATCGTGATCAATGGCGATCTGTCCAAATACGTTTCAGCCAAGGACATAGCCCTGGCTATTATCGGCAAGATAGGCGCGGCGGGCGGTACCGGCTATGTCATCGAATACGCCGGCTCGGCCATCAAAGCGCTTTCCATGGAAGGCCGGATGACGTTGTGCAATATGGCGATTGAAGCCGGCGCCAGGGCCGGATTGGTGGCGCCCGACGAAAAAACTTATGCATTTTTAAAAGGACGCGAGTTTGCGCCGTCCGCCGCATACTGGGAACAAGCTTTGGCTTATTGGAAAACCTTACCTAGCGACGAAGGCGCGGTATTCGACGCCGTTGTAATATTGGACGCCGCCGAGATTGCCCCGCAAGTGTCCTGGGGAACCTCGCCCGAGCAAGTGACTGGCGTTGATGGCGTAGCGCCCGCGCCGGACAGCTTTAGTGACGAAACAAAACGTAAAGCCTGCGAAAGCGCCTTGGCCTACATGGGTCTCTCGCCCAATACTAAAATCACGGACATTCCGATCGATTTCGTATTTATCGGCTCTTGCACCAATGGCAGAATTGAAGATATTAGGATCGCGGCCGAAGTGGCGAAAGGGACAAAAGTTGCGAATGGCGTCACGGCGATTGCCGTACCCGGCTCTTATCACGTCAAACAGCAAGCCGAACAGGAAGGTCTGGATAAAATATTTATCGATGCCGGTTGGGAATGGCGTGATCCAGGCTGCTCCATGTGTTTAGCGATGAATGGCGATGAATTGTCCAAAGGCCAGCGTTGCGCCTCTACGTCAAACCGCAATTTCGAAGGCCGTCAGGGTAAGGGCGGACGTACGCATCTGGTGTCTCCCGCCATGGCCGCCGCCGCTGCCGCCGCGGGGCATTTTATCGATATTCGCAACCTGTAAAAGTGACTGGAAAAACATTATGGAACCGTACAAAAAACATGAAAGCATCGCGGCGTTGATGAACCGTAGCAATGTCGATACCGACCAGATTATCCCTAAGCAGTTCTTGAAGAAAGTGGAGCGTAGCGGATTTGGCGCACACCTTTTTCACGACTGGCGTTTTAACGACGACGGCGGCGACAACCCGGAATTCGAATTGAATAAACCTTCCTTTAAGGGCGCTAAAATCCTTGTGGTTGGCGACAACTTCGGCTGCGGCTCATCGCGCGAACACGCCCCCTGGGCCATCGCCGATTATGGTTTTAACACCATTATTTCCACAAGCTATGCCGATATTTTTTACAACAACTGTTTTAAAAATGGCATCCTGGCAATTAAAGCCGATAAAAACCAACTCGATAAATTAATGATTGAAATTGCCGCTAACGAAGGCGTGCGTTTCGTCGTCGATCTTGAAAACCAACAGGTTGTCACGCCAGCGGGCAACGGTTTTAGCTTTGAAATTGACCCATTTCGTAAGGGAAATCTGCTGAGCGGGCTGGATGACATCGGCTTGACATTAAAGCAAGCCGATAAGATCGACCTGTATGAACAACAACACAGGAAAGATTATCCATGGCTTTGGGCTTAAAAGTTCTTAACGCCGGGACACATTGAAAACTCAGGCGACAATCATGTTCACAGATACAAGACATATCCAGTTAATGGACACCACCTTGCGCGACGGCGAGCAAACCCAGGGCGTCGCATTTACGCCGATGGAAAAAGTCAGCATCGCCAAGGCTTTGCTGCAGTTTTTAGGCGTAGATCGTATTGAAGTGGCGTCGGCGCGGGTCTCGGAAGGTGAAAAGGAGGCGGTAAGCCATATCAATGAATGGGCGCTGCAGGAAGGCTTTGCCGAGCGTGTCGAAGTGCTGGGTTTTGTCGACCATACGCGTAGCGTCGACTGGATCAAGTCTACCAGCGGCAAGGTTATCAACCTGCTAGCCAAGGGCAGCGAGAAACACTGCCGGGAACAACTCGGTAAAACACTGGATCAACATAGCGCCGATGTCTTGCAAACCATCGCCTATGCGTACGCGCAAGGCCTGAAAATCAATGTTTACTTGGAGGACTGGTCGAACGGCTATAAAGACAGCCCGGAATATGTCTATGGGCTGATGGATTGCCTGCAACACAGCCCGGTAAGCCATTTCATGCTGCCGGATACGCTGGGCGTCATGTCGCCGGACGAAGTGTATTCAAGCCTAGGCGACATGTGCAAACGCTATCCGGAGCTGCGGTTCGATTTTCATCCGCATAACGATTACGGTCTGGCCACCGCAAATGTCATGGCCGCGGTGCGGGCGGGCGCCAGCACGGTACATTGCACCGTCAACTGTCTGGGCGAGCGCGCGGGCAACGCTTCGCTGGCTGAGGTGGCCGTAGTGTTGCGGGATAAAATGAACATGCGGTTATCCATTAATGAAAGCCACTTAGTCCGCATCAGCAATATGGTCGAAAATTTTTCCGGCAAACGTGTCGCCGCCAACGCGCCGATAGTCGGCTCCTATGTCTTTACCCAGACCGCCGGCATCCATGCCGATGGCGACCAAAAAGGCGGATTGTATAAAACCAGGCTGGGGCCGGAGCGCTTTTCGCGCACCCGCAGCTATGCTTTGGGTAAAATGAGCGGCAAGGCGTCACTGAAAAAAAACCTGGAACAGCTCGAACTGGAACTTTCCGAAGCCGATCAAAAAAAAGTTTTGGAGCGTATCGTCAGTATTGGCGATTCCAAACAAACCGTCACCATCGACGATCTACCCTTTATTATCGCCGACGTACTGGAAAGCAAGGATTACCAGCACATCAAGTTGTTGGCATGCTCAATCAACAGCGGCCTTGATCTGCCATCCACCGTCAGCCTGCGCGTCGATATCAAAGGCGACAAACATCAGTCCACCGGCGCCGGCAGCGGTGGTTTCGACGCATTTATCGACGCCATCGGCAAGGTGCTCGACACGTATGGCTACATCTTGCCAACCTTGGCCGATTATGAAATCCGCATCCCTAAAGGCGGCCACACCAGTGCGCTGACCGAATGCGTGATTACCTGGGATTGTGGCGGCGAGTTTCGCAAAACCCGTGGCGTCCACGTCAATCAAGTATTCTCGGGGATTTTAGCCACTATTAAACTAATCAACATCCAGTTGCACGAAATGGCGGCAGCATCGGCAACACTTTTAGAACACTCCAATTCACTTAAAAGCAAACAGAAACATGAAACATTATAAAATCGCGGTATTGGCCGGCGACGGGATCGGCCCCGAAATTACTAAAGAAGCCATCAAAGTTCTCAAGGTTGTAGAAGAACGTAACGATGTGACATTCGAGCTGCTGCCCGCCGCATTTGGCGCCTGCGCTTATTTTGAATCCGGCTCCGCCTTCCCGCCCCAGACTAAAGCCATTTGCGATCAGGCCGATGCGATTTTGAAAGGCCCGATCGGCTTGAGTCACGAAGACTCGAAACGGATTCCTATCGACGAGCAGCCCGAACGCGGCGCGCTATTGCCGCTGCGCCGCCGTTACAACACCTACGCCAACTTCCGTCCGGTCTCCCTGCCGAAAACGCTGGCGCATTTTTCGCCGCTAAAGCCGGAAATCATCGGAGAAGGCATCGATTTAGTGATCGTCCGCGAATTGGTTGGCGGCCTGTATTTCGGCGAGAAGGAAATGGGCGTCAACTCCGCCGGCTTGCGCTATGTTCGCGAAACCTTGGAATACGATGAAGCACAAATTTTCCAAATTATGCAGCAAGCGTTCAAACTAGCCAGTAAGCGCCGGAAATTGTTGCACAACATTCATAAGAGCAACGTATTGAAATCCAGCGTATTGTGGAATGAGGTGATGGAGGAAGTGGCCAAGGAATATCCCGACGTACAGGTGGTCAACATGCTGGTCGATGCGGCCGCTACCGCGCTATGCCTAAAGCCGACCCAGTTCGATGTGATGGTCATGGAAAACATGTTCGGCGATATTCTCAGCGACCAGGGCGGCGGCATTCTCGGTTCGCTGGGCTTGATGCCTTCGGCCTGTATAGGCCCTGATAAAGCCTACTACGAACCATCGCACGGTTCGGCGCCGGATATTGCCGGCAAAAACATTGCCAACCCTTATTCAATGATAGGTTCGGTGGCGATGATGTTGGAAAATAGCTTCGACATGGAGGCTGAAGCCAAAAATATTTGGGCAGCCATGCAGGGAGTGTTCGCCGATGGCTATTCCACGGCCGATTTGTCGAAACCCGGTAGTGGCGTGACGATGATTAGCACCGTAGAGTTCGGCGACAAAGTTGTGGAAAAGTTGCGTCAAATGCCTAGGATTTAACGGGTTGATTTGAAATCCCCATCTTTCCAAACTGGCTGCCGATTAATCGAATGTCGAGGCTTACGGGTGCGATTTGAAAAACAGAAAACCTCTTACACCGAAACAAAAAGAGTTGAAACAGAAAGCTATAGCTCTGCATCAATCAGGCAAATTGGATGAGGCGGCGGCGGCGTACAAAAAACTATTAAACTTGCTGCCGAACAATACCACTCTCT
>JBEKBU010000267.1:0-5703 GCA_050015235.1 Methylomonas sp.
CTGAAAAAGATAAACAATTGGCCGCCGAGAAAGCCGAAAAGGACAAACAGGCCGCCGCCGACGCCGCTAAGGCCAAGGCTGAAAAAGACAGGCAATTGGCCGCCGAAAAGGCCGAAAAGGATAAACAAGCCGACGCCGCCGCCGCTAAAGCCAAGGCGGAAAAAGAAAAACAAGCCGTAGCTGACGCCAAAGCGAAAGCCGAAAAGGAAAAGCAAGCCGCCGAAGCCGCCGTTAAAGCCAAGGCGGAAAAAGAAAAACAGGCCGCGGCCGACGCCAAAGCGAAAGCCGAAAAGGAAAAACAGGCCGCCGAAGCCGCCGCTAAAGCTAAGGCTGAAAAAGAAAAACAGGCCGCGGCCGACGCCAAAGCGAAAGCCGAAAAGGACAAACAGGCCGCCGAAGCCGCCGCTAAAGCCAAGGCTGATAAAGAAAAACAAGCGGCCGCCGAAAAAGCGGAAAAGGAAAAGCAAGCAGCCGAAGCCGCCGCAAAAGCCAAGGCCGATAAAGAAAAACAGGCCGCCGCCGAAAAAGCCGAAAAGGACAAACAGGCCGACGCCGCCGCGGCTAAAGCCAAGGCCGATAAAGAAAAACAGGCGGCCGCCGAACAAGCGGAAAAGGACAACCAAGCGGCTGAATCCGCCGCCAAGCAACAGGCCGAGGCGAAAGCGGCGGCTGACGCGGCGGCTGCGGCGGCCGCATCGGAAGTAGCCAGAATTTCCAGCTTGATTCAGAACAGAGTTAAAAACGCCTGGGTACGCCCGATTAGCAATACCCAGGGTTTAAAATGTACAATTAAGGTGCGATTGTTGCCGAGCGGCGATGTCATAGACGCCGATGTTGTGGTCAGCAGCGGCGATGAAGTTTTCGACCGTTCCGCTGAAAACGCGGTCAGAAAAGCTTCGCCTTTACCGGTGCCGCAAGATAGAAATTTGTTTAATGAAAAATTTAGAGAACTTACTTTCCCGTTTAAACCTGAATAAAATATTAGCATGATCTTAATTACACGCGCCTTAATCACCTGCTTGCTGGCCGGATTGTTTTCCACGGTTCATGCCGCGGGTTTGACCATAGAAATCACCAAGGGCTCTCAAGCCGCCGTACCGATCGCCATTGTGCCTTTTGCCCAGCAAGGCGCCATCGGCAACCTGAAACTTACCGACGTCGTCGATTCCGATCTGGCCGGCAGCGGCTTTTTTAAAGTGCTGCCCGAAGAAGACATGCTCACCAAACCCACCGATCCGGCCCAGATCAGTTTCAAGGACTGGCAGGTGCTGGGACAGGATTACATGGTTGTCGGCCAGGTCACCGGCAACGGCGGCGGCTATAATATCCAGTTCCACTTATTCAATGTGCATAACGGCGAATTGTTGCTGGGTTACCGGCTAACGGCCGGCGCCAATGATTTACG
This sequence comes from Methylomonas sp., assembly GCA_050015235.1. Taxonomy (GTDB): domain Bacteria; phylum Pseudomonadota; class Gammaproteobacteria; order Methylococcales; family Methylomonadaceae; genus Methylomonas. The sequence goes on from JBEKBU010000267.1 coordinate 1,406, forward strand.
CCGCGCCGCGCACCATATCAGCGATTTGATCTACGAAAAATTAACCGGCCGCAAAGGCGCTTTCAACACCCGCATCGCCTATGTCAGCACCAGTATGAAAGCCAACGGCAAGCAGTATGTGCTGCAAATCGCCGATTCGGACGGTTTTAACCCGAGAACCGTCGCCGAATCGCCAGAGCCTATCATGGCCCCGGCCTGGTCGCCGGACGGCTCTAAAATCGCTTACGTATCGTTCCATACCAAACGTTCGGAAATTTATGTGCAAGTCCTGGCCACCGGCCATCGCGAAAGCGTATCCTCTTATCACGGCATCAATGGCGCGCCGGCGTTTTCGCCGGACGGCGGCAGTCTGGCGATGACCTTGTCCAAGGACGGCAACCCGGATATCTATGTGCTGAATCTGTCCACCCGCAATCTGACGCGCCTGACTTCCAACTCGTCCATCGATACCGAACCGAACTGGTCGGCTGACGGCAGCTCCATAGTCTACACTTCCGACCAGGGCGGCAAGCCGCAGCTATATCTGATTCCGGCCGGCGGCGGCAAATCCACCCGTCTGACCTTCCAAGGCGACTACAACGCCCGCGGCCGCTTCTCGGCCGACGGCAAAAGCCTGGCGATGGTCACCGGCAGCGGCGGCGGTTACCGCATTGCCGTAATGGATATGGCCTCCCGCACCGTGAATGTCTTAACCGACGGTAATCTCGACGACTCGCCGAGTTTCGCCCCGAATGGTAGTATGGTCCTCTATTCGGCGAACAAAGGCGGACGCTCGGTATTATCGGTGGTTTCAACGGATGGAGCGATGCAGCAGAAACTGGCTTTCGAAAGCGGCGAGGTGCGGGAACCGGCCTGGGGCCCGTAAACATGAATTCGATGTTGAAAAACGATACAATAATTATTTATTAGGAGAAAACTTATGAAATTTAAAAAAATCAATTGGCTGGTAATGGTGTTGGTCGCCGTGTTAATGACCGCTTGCAGCTCCAACGAGAGCCAGGACGCCGGTACGGCGGACGCCACTCAAGACAGCGACGCTTCCACCAGCGGCATTAGCGACGGCTCCATGTCGGGCAGCCAATTCGGTTCCGGAAGTAATTCCGCCTCGCGCCTAGGCCCTGAATTTAGCGATCCGAACAACCCGTTATCGAAACAAATCATATATTTCGAATTGGACAGCAGCCAGATCAGACAGGATTATTTACCGGTTGTCGCCGCGCACGCCAGTTATTTGACCGCGCACCCTAATCAACATGTGATTTTGGCCGGGCACTGCGACGAACGCGGCTCCAGCGAATATAACATCGCATTGGGCGAACAGCGGGCAAAATCCGTTGAACGCGTCATGAGAACGCAAGGCGTTTCCCCCGCGCAGCTGGAAATTGTCAGTTACGGCGAGGAAAAACCGGCCGTCGCCGGCCATAATGAATCGGCCTGGCAAATGAACCGCCGCGTCGAGGTTATTTATCAATGAGACGGGCCGCGCTTCTGATGGTTGGACTGTACATGGGCGCCGGCGCGGCCGCCCATGCCCAGCCGAACGCTGCCGGCGCCGCCGGACAGCCGGTATCCGATAGCGCTTTATACGATATTTTAAGCCAGGTCGAACAACTGCAATCGGAAGTGCGGCAACTAAGAGGCATGGTCGAAGAGCAATCGCAAACCATAGCCGATCTGGAGCGCAAACAGCGCAATATGTATACGGATCTGGACGGGCGGCTACAGGCGGTCACGCCTACAACTTCCGCCTCGCAGACCGCGCAGCCGCCGGCTCCGGCTGCTAACGGCCAGCCGCAAACCGGCGCGGCCCCGCTCGCCGCCGCCCCCGCTACGGCTGTAGCTCCAGCGGTAACCGCGGCCGGCCAGCCGGCGCAAAATACGCCGGCGACCGCCGCCGTGGTAGCGCCGGCCGCTAATACGGCGGCCCCGGCCGTATCCGCCAACGGCAATGAAAAAGAACGCTATCAGACCGCTTACGACGCCTTGCGCGACGGGCATAACGATCAGGCCATCAAGTTGTTTGACGTTTTTCTGGCGGACTTTCCCGCCGGCGAATACGCCGACAACGCTCAATATTGGCAGGGAGAAGCCTATAAAATGAATCGCGAATACGATAAAGCCCGCCAGGCGTTCAACAAAGTGGTCAACCAGTACCCCAACAGCCCTAAAGTGCCGGACGCCTTGTTAAAAATCGCTTATATCGAAGCCGATCTGCAAAATTACGCTAAAGCTCGCGATTATCTGACGCGGGTTAACAACAGTTATCCGGGCACTACCGCCGCGCATCTCGCCGCGAAAAAACTGGCGCAAATGACGCAATGACGGACGACTATCGATTCTGCAATACAGGGCTAGGCGGCGCGGCGGGCGGAAGGCGCCGGTTGCCGAGCTGAAGAGCGGCTTTTTGCATGAGCGCGGATTTACGCATTACCGAAATTTTCTATTCCTTACAGGGCGAAACCAACACGGCGGGCATACCGACCGTGTTTATCCGCCTGACCGGCTGCCCGTTACGTTGCGCCTACTGCGACACTGCTTATGCGTTTACCGGCGGCGCAAAACTTAGCCTGGACGAGATTATCGGGCAAGTCCGAACCTACCGGACGCAATATGTCACGGTAACGGGCGGCGAACCGTTGGCGCAAACCGGCTGCAACGAATTAATGGTCCGCCTGCTGGACCTGGGCTATCAAGTTTCCCTGGAAACCAGCGGCGCGCTGGACATCGGCGCCGTCGACGGCCGGGTCGTGAAAGTTATGGATTTAAAAACGCCCAGCTCCGGCGAAATGGCGCGTAACCGCTATGAAAACCTGCACTATTTGCGGCGCCAGGATCAGATTAAATTTGTAATCGGCGACGAAAACGATTATGCATGGTCCAAACAACAACTGGAAATTTACCGCCTGGACGACCATTGCCAGGTCTTGTTTTCGCCGGTAACCGGGCAAATGCCGGCGGTGGCGCTGGCGGACAAAATTCTTGCCGATCAGTTGCCGGTGCGGTTTCAAATTCAATTACATAAATATTTGTGGAACGATGAACGTGGAAAATAAGGCGCAAAAAAAAGCCCTCATTTTATTATCGGGCGGTTTGGACTCCATTACCGTCCTGGCGTTAGCCAAACAACAAGGATTCGCCTGTCACGCCTTGAGTTTCGACTATGGTCAGCGCCATAACGCCGAACTGCGGGCGGCCAGTAAAATAGCCGAGCATTATCAAGTCGTCGAACATAAAACCATCAAACTGCATCTGGACAGCATAGGCGGCTCGGCGCTGACCGACGCCTCGATAGCGGTGCCGAACTCTCCGCAACCCGGCATACCGGTGACTTATGTGCCGGCGCGTAACACCATATTTTTGGCCTACGCCCTGGCTTGGTCGGAGGTTTTGCAAATCCGGCACATATTTATCGGCGTCAACGCGGTGGATTACTCCGGCTACCCCGACTGCCGGCCGGCCTTTATCCAGGCTTTTCAGAATCTGGCCAATCTAGCCACCAAAGCCGGCGCGGAAGGCGCAAAAACCCATATCCATACGCCGCTGATCGAATTAAGCAAAGCCGCCATCATCCGCACCGGCCTGACGTTAAACGTCGATTACGGCATGACCGTCTCCTGCTACGCCGCCGACTCGCGCGGCCGCGCCTGCGGCGTCTGCGACGCCTGCCGCCTGCGCGCCGCCGGCTTCCGGGAATTGAATGTCGCCGATCCTACGCGTTATCAAGCGCGGGGGTAGAAAAATCCCTGGGTTTTTCTATCATTTAAAAAACCAGGTAAATCATGATCCCCGGTATATGACTGAATTAACTCGATGCTTTCCAATGCCGCGGCAAGGAAGACCAATCTGTCTTTCATAATGGCCGGGCTTCCATCAAAACCTTTTCCCGCAAATATTTATTCAACGCCCGCTCGCTAACTACATCAACCTTGCGCCCAAGCTCATTTGACAGCGCATCAATTAGCCCAACCTGATCAACCAATGTAGCGCCGGGCAAAAAATCGACAAGAAAATCAACATCGCTGTCTTCGCGCTCTACACCCTGGGCGACAAAACCAAAAACACGGACATTTTCTGCATGGTAACGGCTCGTAATGGCTAAAATTCGTTCCTTCTCATTTTGCAATGTTGTATATAATTTGTTCATTTTTATCATTCTCAAAAAAGCAAGGCTCAGATTGTTACGTTTCACGCTATTCAAGGGAATACGTCCCACCCTATATGAGGTAAGCCAGTGCACCTTGACCCACGCTATCCTGGGTGGTACGGCCACCTAAGAGAGCGCGGGACAACGTGTAGGG
>JBEKBU010000268.1:0-5679 GCA_050015235.1 Methylomonas sp.
AGTCATGGCAAAAAAATTGTTGTGCCGACCGAGCCCTTGTTCTATCACGAATTATTGCGCGGCGTGGCGATAGCCGCCGGCAGGTTGTCCGAGCCGAGCGCTCCCTGCAAGCCCCCAAATCCATCCAGGTTAACCGCCCCCACGGTAGAGGAGGCCCGGAGCAGCGGACGTCTGATTCTGCTGGCCGAGGACAATGAAACCAATCGCGAGGTCATTCAAGAACAATTGCGCATCCTGGGCTATGCGTCGGAAGCGGCCGAAGACGGGCTGGAGGCTTTGCAGCGTTGGCGATCCGGGCGTTATGCGCTGTTATTGACCGATTTTCATATGCCGACCATGGACGGCTTTCAGCTCACGGCGGCAATCCGGGCGGAAGAGGACGCCGGTAACCGCCTTCCCATCATCGCGGTTACCGCCGACGCCGTGCGGGGCGAAGCGGAACGCAGTATCGACAAAGGCATGAGCGACTATCTGTCCAAGCCGCTCAGATTGGCGGAATTAGGCGCCATGCTGGCGAAATGGCTGCCGCATCCCGACTATCCGGAACAACCGATTACGGATGGCGAACCGGTTGACGCATCCTCGCGGGCGGCCGTCTGGGATGCCGAGGTTTTACCCCGCATGCTTGGCGGCGCGCCCGCGCTTCATCGCCAGCTGCTGGACAAGTTTTTGATGCGGGCGGCGGAGTTAGTCGCCGCTCTCGGCGATGCGGCCAGGTCGGAAGACCCTGCCTTGGCTGCCGATGTGGCGCATAGGCTGAAATCGCCGGCGCTGACGGTGGGGGCGATGCGGCTCGGCGAATTGTGCGCCCAGTTGGAAGACGCCGGCCGCCGGGACGACATGCGGACTGTAAGGACGCTTGTAGAAAGCCTGGACGCCAACTATCTTGACGTTGTAAAACTCATAGGCGAAAGATAAGCGCATTATGCAAAATATTCCTGTTTATTAAACGGTTAGGTGTTATGACTGCTAAAATTTTATTGGTAGACGACGAAGAGTTCATGCGGGATATCACCGGCGAAAACCTTATGCAATTGGGTTATGCGCTGGATACCGCCGAGAACGGCCTGTCGGCCTGGGAGAAAATAACGGCCGCCCCCGCCGGCTATGATTTGATTTTGCTGGATAAGAACATGCCCGTCATGGACGGCGTCGCGCTGTTGAAGAAGCTTAAAGCCGATGCGGGCACCATTGATTTGCCGGTCGTCATGCTGTCCAGCGCCGATCATCCGGAAGAAATCGCCGAGAGTCTGGCGGTCGGCGCTTATTATTATCTGATCAAGCCCGCGCCTCCGCATGTGTTGGAAAGCGTTATCAAGAACACTTTGCGGGACGCCCGGCATAAGCGCGAACTCCGCACCCGCCTTAGTCAACACCAAAACGGCCTGCTGTTGATGAATCGCGCCGAATTCGTGTTTCGGACTTTACAGGAAGCCAGCGATCTGGCGCTGCTGCTGGCCGACGCTAGCCAGGACCCGCTGCGCACCGTCAATGGCTATTCCGAACTTTTGGTTAATGCCGTGGAGCACGGCAATCTCGGCGTCAGCTATCAGGAAAAAAGCCGGTTGCTGATGGAAGGGCGCTGGACGGAGGAGATTGAACTCCGCCTGCAAAGTCCGCGCTTTCTCGAGCGCCGGGTTGAGGTGTTATTGGAAAAAACGCCCACGGCTTGCATAGTCACCATCACGGATCAAGGCGACGGGTTCGACTGGCGAAACTATGTCGCCTTTAGCCCTGAACGGGCCTTCGATCTAAATGGCCGGGGAATTGCGATGTCAAAAGCGCTGAGCTTCGATCAACTGGAATATCTCGGCAAAGGCAATAGCGTCACGGCCACGGCGCTGTTTCCGTCCGGGCTTTAAGCTTATGCGACTATTCGGCTGGTTTAAGCTAGCGTCGGCTACCCGGCTTTTGGCGCCGGGCGCCCGGCGCCAAAAGCCAAGGCGGTCGGCGATCGGCAAGCTTTTAATCGGGACAGAATAGATAAATATTTGAACTATAAGAGGTTTGCATATTATGATTTACTTGATCTATATCAGCTCGGCATCCAAGCGTTTCAGTGAAGACGAACTTGTTGATTTGTTATCCAAGTCCCGCGAAAAAAATACCAAACTTGGCGTAACAGGCATGTTGCTATACAAAGACGGCAATTTTCTACAGGTGCTTGAAGGCGAAGAAACGGCGGTCATGAAACTTTTCGGCGCCATCAAGGCCAACTCCAATCACCAAGGCGTCACGATACTCGATAAGGGCGAACTAGCCGAGCGGCAATTTGGCGATTGGTCAATGGGATTCCGCAATCTTAACGACCAGGCTGTCCAGTCCATTCCCGGTTTTAGTCCATACATGAATGCCTCTTTCACCGCCGAGGAGTTTGAATCGGACCCGGCCGGTACCCTTGCTCTGTTGAAATTGTTCAGGCAGAATATGTAGATAATGGCTGTTCCGCGCCTACTGGCGGATGAAGGCGGCGCGGATTTACCGGTTAGTCTTGCGGCATGCCCCGCTAGCTGATAGTCTAGGCCCTTTTCAAAAACATGGGGTTGAGAATATGAATACCGGCGCCGTTCAAGTCATTGCCAAGCAAAGCCGATACGCGGCGAGCCAGCTGGCGTCGACTTCCGAAAAACCGCGTAATCTCGCGCTTGCGAAAATGGCCGATTCGCTTGAAGCCGTTAAGGGCCAGGTTTTTGCAACTAACGCCCAGGAAGTTATGCAAGCCCGGTTGGATGGCCAGTCCGAAGCGCTGATCAAACGTTTGACGATAGACGATAAAGTATTTCAGTACATGCTCTCCAGGCTGAGAAAAGTCGCCCAGTCGCCGGATCCGCTGAATCGAATATTGGCGGGGCATACCAATCCGAACGGGCTGCGGGTTTTCAAAAAATCGGCGCCGCTGGGCGTCGTCGGCATTATTTACGAGTCGCGGCCGAACGTGACGACCGACGCGGCCGGCGTCTGTATTAAAAGCGGTAACGCGGTCATCCTGCGCGGCGGGTCGGAAGCGCTGCAAACCAACATCCTGCTGGCGGATGCGATGATAGCCGGGGCCGCGGACGCCGGGCTGCCGCAACACGCCATCCAGATCATCCGGACGCCGGGCCATGAGGCTGTCGGCGAATTGCTGAAAATGGACGAATATGTGGATGTGCTGATCCCGCGCGGGGGTAAAGAGTTGATTAAGCGCATCGCCGAAGGAACGCGCATTCCGGTGATTAAACATTACGACGGCATTTGCCATCTTTATATAGCGGCCGACGCCGATCCGGTACAGGCGATCGATATAGCGGTTAACTCGAAATGCCAAAGCATTCAGGTTTGTAATGCGCTGGAAACGCTATTAGTCGATAAACGGTGCGCCGAACGGATGTTGCCGTTGCTGCGCACGGCGTTTGACGCGATGAACATCGAGCTGCGCGGTTGCGAAAACACGCAAACGCTATTGCCGGATATCGCCCCGGCCTCGGAAGACGATTGGCGCAGCGAATATCTGGCGCCGATTCTTTCCATAAAAATCGTCGCCGGCATTGATGAGGCCATCGAGCATATCAATCGATACGGCTCGAAACATACCGACGCCATCGTCACGCAAAGCCTGACCGCCGCTGAAAAATTCGAGCAGCGGGTCGATTCGGCGTCGGTATTGATCAATGCGTCGACCAGATTGTCGGGGGGCGGCGATTACGGCTTGGGATCGGTAATAGGCGTCAGCACGGACAAGCTGCATGCCAGGGGGCCGGTCGGCCCGGCCGAGTTGACAACCTACAAGTGGGTGGCCTATGGAAACGGTCATTTGCGGAATTAAGGCAGGCGTCGGTAGTGGTTCAGTTTGAAATTTAGGCAAAAAAACCCGATCTAGCGGGTTTTTTATTACAAAGATAGCTTATAGTTCGTTGAATAATTTTCTAATGGAATCAAATCCTATAATTAATTCATCCTTCAATGCTTTGTTTTCATGCAATGTAGACTGTAAAAATGATAACGAATCAATGAGCGCGCTGGTAGGCATGACGATAGTAGCTGTTGTCATCGCTAAGTTTTTATTTACTTCTACCCCTAGATTAAGCTTTGAAATAGCGGGCCCAATGGAAAAACTTACAATTCTATCTGTATAAAAAATTGGAACGCCTGGATTTTCAATAACCTGCATAGGTTGATTATTTTCTGACATATTTAAATCCCGCTTAATTGAACTGTTTTTGTAATTTTCATATTTGGCATCGGTTGTGATGGCGTATGCGGTATGTTTGGTGTTGGTTTGATATTTTCGAAATAAGTTGCATAATGCGATTGAAAGTTATTTTTAATAAAGTCGTCTTTAACTTCGGAAGCGGTCTTAACTACCAACTGATAAGGGCTGGTAATTGAAAATAAATTACGTGAATTTTGCGGAATGCCTTGCATAGACTGTCTATCATAATTCGAACAACTTAATTTTTTTATAAAATTATCATCCTCAAAGCTATCGACCTCAAGTGCTTCTTGGCTCAAGTCTTCGTGTTCAATTAAAAATTTACTAAAACTTTGAAATTTAATCGAAAGTGCTACATCAAAGACATTACTGAGTTTTATTAAAGTTACGATTGAAAGCTTCCCATAACCAGGATCTTCAATCCTAGCAACAGCAGACTGCCCTTTTAATCCTAGTTTCTTAGCCAAATCCGCCTGCGTCCATCCTCGCTGATTGCGTAAAGCTCTAATTTGATAAGCCAAACCTTGTATCAAATGAGCGCTTACGAAAGCCTGCCGAAACTCTTTTTTATTTAATCTATTAATTTTTGCTCTAAACATTCTTCCTCGCCTTCTAATTTTAGACATTTAATCGATGCAATGCCATTCTCAATGTCGCTTTTCCTTTTTGCGCATTTCTCATGCCAAGACTCAGGATTTAGCTTATTTCCTTTCTCCGTGGCCCATATCAAAATAGTAAAATGATTATCATCTGGCCAAAAAAAACCAATAGGTCTTTGTTGTAGCTTATCTGCCCTGAATCGGATTTCATAAAAATCCTTAAATCCCTTGACTTTGTTTAGCCTGTGAGCATCAGGTCTAGACCAGTGTTGTCGGCTCATCTCTTTAAGATAAGAGATAGCAACCTCAAATCCGGCTTTAAGTTCTTCGGAGCCATTGTTATATACGTCTTGGACTTCATTTTTTCCACTGTTTGCAACATAACATTTAATCTTAATTTTAGACATAAAATATCACAATTTTGTGATTAATTATAGATGGCTATAAAAAATAGAATGAATGACTTTGTCCGATTGGTTTAAGTCTTATTGTTGGATTATTTTTTATAAGGCCCACGTTTTTTAGGCTCTGGTTCAGGAATTAAGTTAACAATGTCTATCAGTTCCCATACGTGATCTGTTAAACCCGCCGCCATTGCTGGCGTAATTCTAAGCGATTTATGAATTTTGCAGTAATTGTAAAACATGAAGTACAGGCTTAATGCATGCATGTGGTTTTCAAGTTTTTTGCTGAATGCATTGGTGAGGCGGGTAAACCGGCGCATGTGCATACGCATGGTTAAAAAAACGAAGAAAAATTGAAAGCTTGGGGTATGAATATAACGAAGAATCCCTTCTTGCTGGAGAATATGACGACATGCTCATAGATGACTAGCTTTCTGATTCCACCCACCGAGCCGCCGCCGCCTTCTTAGCAATCTCTGACCGT
>JBEKBU010000269.1:0-5610 GCA_050015235.1 Methylomonas sp.
TCGGTGCGGAACCCGGCGTCCCAATTCAAGCTGGTATGGCTCACGTCATCAATAATGCCGATGGTAAACTGATTACGCGGCTGTTCCGCCGCCAGCGCGTCAAATACCGCTTTTACCATGCCGGGCGTAAATTCCTTGGAAGACAAACCGTAGCGGCCGCCCACCACTTTCGGCAAGACCGGAAATTTACCGGCGCCGCCGGCATAATCCTGCATGACGGCGGCCAGTACGTCCTTATATAAAGGCTCGCCGTCGGCGCCGGGCTCCTTGGTCCGATCCAGAACCGCGATTTTCCGGCAGCTGGCCGGCAGCGCCGCCAGCAAATGCTTGGGGCTAAACGGACGGTACAAGCGTACTTTCAAAACGCCGACGTTGGCGCCGTTGCGATTCAGATAATCCACCGTCTCCGCCGCCGCCTCGGCGCCGGAACCCATTAAAATCAAAACCCGTTCCGCCTGTTCGGAACCGGAATATTCGAAAATCCGGTATTGCCGGCCGGTTAAGGCGGCCAATTTATCCATGCCGGCCTGCATCAGCGCCGGCAGCGCCGCATAAAACGGATTGACGGTTTCCCGCGCCTGAAAATACACATCCGGATTTTGCGCGGTGCCGCGTAAAACCGGACGGTCCGGGCTTAATGCCCGCCCCCGGTGCGCCGATACCCAATCTTCGTTGATCATGGCGCGGATGACGTCGTTTTCAATAAGATGAATCTTGGCGACTTCATGCGAAGTGCGGAATCCATCGAAAAAATGCATGAATGGAATGCGGCTCTCCAGACTGGCGGCGTGCGCAAGCAGGGCGAAGTCTTGCACCTCTTGTGGAGAACAGGAGCAAAGCATGGCGAAACCGGTCATCCGGGCGCTCATGACATCGCCATGATCGCCGAAAATCGATAATCCCTGGCAGGCCAGCGAACGGGCGGCGATATGAAAAACGCTGGCGCTCAACTCGCCGGCGATTTTATACATATTCGGCAGCATCAGCAGCAACCCTTGCGAGGCGGTAAAGGTAGTCGCCAACGATCCGGCCTGCAATGAGCCGTGGATGGTTCCGGCCGCGCCGGCTTCGCTTTGCAGTTCGATTACTTGCGGCACCGTACCCCATAGATTGACCTGTCCTTGCGCCGACCATTCGTCCGACCATTCGCCCATCGGTGAAGAAGGCGTTATCGGATAGATAGCGATGACTTCACTGAGTTTATGTGCAATGCTGGCCGCTGCTTGATTACCGTCTATGGTAATGGTTTGCTGATTCTGCATGGAACACCCTGATTATTAATAAAGGAGTACTGTTTAGCGTGGATATCGATAACTAGCTTATCCCGATCCAGCTAGTATGCGCCAAAATAAGACCTTATTCTTTTTAACAAAAAAAAATTGTTTCGAGCAAGAACTAATTTTAAGTTACTGAAAAATAAGTGTAACTATTCAGCGAATGAAGATGGAGTCAGCTAACCCATTATCCCAATGCCGTTAAGTGAAGCCAGGGGCAGCTCCCTCTCCCGCCCGGGAGAGGGTTGGGGTGGGGGGGGATCAAATTAATGATTTCACGGTAACGGCATTGTCCTAACGACCCATTATCCATTTGTAATAAATCAAACTTATTGTAATAATCTACGTTAAACATAAGGGCTAAATGCTGATATAGATCAAAATTAGACAGGTTTGTTTTAAATGGTTCGAAAGTGGCTGCGATGAGCCCTGACGAACCGCGCAAAAATAGCCAACAACCGATACTCGTCAAAAATATTGATAGGAACCTATGAAATACATTATCAAACAAATCGGCGACGACTTTATTTCAGATGAACTGGATTCTCTCAGAAAGCAGTTCATTGAAGCCCTTAACTACACCATGGAAAGTGGGACTGTTTACTTCGACAGCAACGCCAGGGATCCCTTGGATTTCTATATTGCCTATGATTTTCAACAGAAGAATGGCGAATACGCCGTTTACGGCTTTAATATCCGGGACGAAATCATCAGGCACTTTAAACTGGATGTAAACAAACACCACTCGTCAACTCAGCTTTTAACCATAAGCCAGCAGCTCAGCAAGCTTGCCGACGAGTTAAAAGAAAGATATTCCACGGAATCGACCAAGTCTTTTGCGGAGTTGGAGGCGGAGGCCCAGGACAAGAAAAATACCGAATACGCAAAAAGCATCAACCGCTCTTACCGTGAAGTTTTAAAAGAGGCCATGGCCAAGGATGAAGAAGATCGATTGAAAATCAATGCAGGCCACCCTAAAATCGAGCGCAAGGATGGCTATCAGCATCAGACCGTACTTTTGAAAGGCAAGTTCTGGAAGTAGCTCCGTTAGGTCTAATCACGTCCGGCTTTTAGGGAGATTTTCTTGTTTTCTTGTACAAAACGATTTTAGGTGAGACCGCTTTGGGCCGATGGTTTGCCATGGAAGACGAACTGGTGCTATAGACCCCTAGGAGCCATACAGTTTTATTTCTTAATGACTGTTATCTGGATACAAGCGGGCAGTCGCTTAAATGTGAACAATTTTAGAGGTATTCTGTAAAACTGAATATCTAATTTTAAATCACGATTCTTATTTGTTCTTTTCATACGTATTTATACGTATTGCCGTTCAAAACATAGCATGAAATAATTTTACAAAGGAAATTTAATAAAAGTCTTAGGGTTTGTTTCAAACAGTTAGAACTTTTAACGCCTTTTGAAAATTGGCCTTCATACATCCGGTGCAAACTGGAATTATTTGCAACTGAAACCAAAGAGGATTTAGATCGGTAATCCATCTACATAGGTACTATTGACAATATTGGTCAATTCTATTAACTTGTGACAAAGTCAGCACTTTTTAAAAAATTAACAACCAAGAACAATGGCTAGATGAAGTTTACTTAACGAATATACCGTACTCAGGTGTAAAAGAGGCCGGTCAACTTTTAAAGTTTTAGGAATTTAATAGTGAAGAAACTGGATCGCTCTTTTTACATTCGTCTGTGCGCAATAAGTCTAACCCTAGCCTCTTTTAACTCCGCCCGAGCAACCGACCTCGATGTCACGATCAATACCACTGCGATAGACGGAACATCCGGTACGCTGGTTTTCGATCTGATCAGCGGCGGCAATTCAACCAGCAATACCGCCACTATTTCCGCTTTCAGCAGCGATGGAACATTAGGTGCAGTCACGCCGCAAGGCGATGAAATTGGCAGTTTGCCTGGAACGGCGACTTTGGATACCAATTCAACCTTTTTTAATGAACTGGCCCAAAACATCACCTACGGTACGCAGATTTCATTTGACTTGAATTTCACCCAAAACGGGCCAGACCCGACCGGTTCGCCGGATACCTTTTCATTCTTCTTGCTGAATAGCAGCGGTAACCCGATACCGACAACTACCGATCCTTCAGGAGGCAATGCTTTATTTTTGTTCAATATTGACGGTACAGACACTGGCAATTTGAATATATATACATCACTTGATCTTCCCATTACCTGGCAGGCGACGCCTATTGTCTCTTCCGTTCCAGAACCATCAGTTATAGGGTTATTGACTATTGGACTGATGGGTGTGAAATTAACCGCAAGAAAACAACGTAGTTAGATTACCAAAAGTAATTTGAATGAAGGGATTATTGAGAGCCTATACGCTTTGGCCAATCCCTTTTGTATAAAAATAAATGACAGGACATTGAGATGAGACGTATTCCGCTATTGTTTTTGCTGGCTTTATTGATCTGGTCTGGTTTGAGTTTTGGGGCAAATACAACGAATTTGATCGATGTCACCTCACAGATTCAAGTCACAAAATCAGGTTTAGAGCTAAACCGGTTTACAAATACTTTTAATACAACGCTTACACTGACTAATACGGTACAACCTTTATATACGGCTTTAACCATATCGGTCACCCGACTTCCATCAGGCGTCACTTTGTATGGCGCAACAGGTACTGACTCTAATGGCAATCCGACAATTCAGGTCTCTTTGCCTCGTGGCATATTATCTGTTGGCGGCACAAGCTCTAATGTCTTGCTGCAATTCAAAAATCCTGGCCAGATTAAGTTTACCTATTCAACACAGTTTTTTGGGATAACCAGTCAGCCTGTAGTTGGCACTTTATTGCAAGGAAATGCTACGGCTTTGGCAACAACAGCGATAACAAACTATAGCAGCGGCCTTCTGACCTCATCTGCGCTTATATCACAAAACTCTTTAGGAACTGCAAACTATATTAGAAACATCATTGAAATAATTATCAATCCGAACGCCACAATTGGACAGATAAATTCTATTTTAAATAATTTTGGTGCGCTAATATATTCTAGCAATTTAGGTAGCTTAAAAATTCTTATTCAAATACCCGATCCTGGTACAGTTTCTGAGCAGTTCCAAATTGTTAATCAACTGCTTTCTTATTCAAATATTATAGATGTCGCTACTCCATTAGCCATTGTACAAACAAATCAACTGCCTGGTGGAGCCATTACGCCAGAGATAGTGACACAAAATAATATTGCAGTGCGTGGTTATGCTGCATGGAATGCCATAAACGCAATAGGCTATCCTAAGTCACAATTGGCTACTCTTTGGGTACCTGATGAGTTTGGTAAAGGTGGCCCTTTTTATGATCAGGCAATTAGTGATCAGACTGGCATCGTTAACAATTTATCAATCTTTGATATTACACGTGATGGTTGCCTCAATAAACCCTCAGGGCATGGGTATAATGTTACAGGAATTTTCGCAGGACTATTTAACTCTATTAGTTCATTTTCAAGTTATTCTGTTTCAGGTATTTTACCTGCTACATCTGCTGATTTCCCAGGACAGTTTTTTGATAGCTCACTATCTATGGATTCCGCATGTTTGAGAAACTCAGCTTGGTATGCTTTAGCAGATTATTTTCCAGAGACGATGTTTTTAAATGAATTATTATATAACACAATACTTCCTCCTAACTGTACAAATATTATAGGTAACACACAAAACACTCCATCATGTCCACATATTATAATCAATGGAAGTTGGGGTAAAAATGGTAAGTCAAATTTTGTTGATCCATATGCTGGAATTTGTCCAGACTACTGGTATACATCACCTGCTTCAGTTGACTCATGCTTAAATAATGCAGCCCTAAATTTACTTAGAAAAGTGCGCCCAAATAATATCTTAGTTCCTGGTACATTAGAAAAACAGTTTATATTTGTTAATTCTGCTGGGAACTATGCTGCTGGTCAAGCAGCTAACAACACCGATTTTGCAGCGGCGGCTTTATTGAACCCAATCACTACAATAATTACGGATCAGACGGAGACAGTTGCACCTTTAACTAATACTCTGGTCGTTGAAAGTAGAAGTATATCAAATATTAACGATCCACAATCCTCATCTATAAGTGTATTTTCAACTGCCGGAGGTAATATATCTGCTATTGGTGAAGGTGTTCCGCCGTCCACATGTGATGGCAATGTCACTAATTCTGATTGTGTAGTTTCATTTAGTGTTACGTTTCACGCTATTCAAGGGAATACGTCCCACCCTATATGAGGTAAGCCAGTGCACCTTGACCCACGCTATCCTGGGTGGTACGGCCACCTAAGAGAGCGCGGGACAACGTGTAG
>JBEKBU010000270.1:0-5562 GCA_050015235.1 Methylomonas sp.
CCCTTGGCTAACGGTATATGTCCGCACGCAATCGAAACGCCGCGCCATTGCGGCCAAGTCGGCTTCGATCTGCTCGGCGCTTATGGAGATTGCTTTGTCGAAAGGCGTTTGGCCCTGTTTGTGAAAGGGCGAATAAGATACGCAGCTTAGATGGTCGGTAGAGGCGTCAGCCAGCATTACCGGCCGGCTCAGGCTCCACCAATATAGGATAGAGAGCAAGGCGCAGACCGCCAGGATAATTGAAACGAAGCGGCGTTTCGAAAACATTTTAATCATCATTCGTATTAACTCAAGGTATATAAATCTTCCAGGTTACGTTTTCACCAGCCAATAAAGACAAAGCTTTATAGCGTCCGGTTCAATCAAATCAGCCGTTGGGAAATTTTTCGGTTTCATGCGTTCGTTATGCTTGCCGGCGTCAGCTATTCGGAATGCAGCCGCTGCAAAGGATTCTGCCGATAATAAAGCTGCAATTGTTGGTAAACGTCAGCGAACTCTGCGTGTAACACATCGGGTAAGCAGAAAAAATATTCGCTTACGACCGCGAAAAATTCAGCCGGGCTGCTCGCCGCATAGGGATTTATGCCGGAATATTGCCGGTGATCAAGGCGTTGAAGCAAAAATTGATAAGCTTCGCTCAATGTCGCCGTCCACTGCGGCGCCGACATTTGATAATGTAAGGGCGGGTAACCATTCGTATTCCCATTTAACGCATCCAGTTTGTGGGCAATTTCGTGAATAACCACATTATGGCCGCGACGGATCGCCTTAACATCCTCTTCGACATCGGCCCATGACACTACTACTGGGCCGCGAGACCAGGACTCGCCGCTTAAAATATTTTCCTGCCGATGCACAACGCCGGCAGTATCGATTATATCTCTTGTCACGCGAAAGGGGCCTGGATAAACAATAATGTCAGTCCAGCCTGAAAGACAGCTCAAGCCTAGCCGCAAAATCGGCAGGCAGGCTTGAATGGCGATAGTGATCCGCATGGCGTCGGTCAGATTTAGGTCTTGGGCGCCAATAAAGTTTTTTTCATACAAAAATAAAGTCGTCAGCTCACGCAAATGCGCTTTTTCCACGGCGCTCAAACCTTGCAACACATTCAGGTTTTCGGCAATCTGCAACCATAGCGGATGTGGAATTTGATGGCGATGCAGAATATAACGTATGCGCGCACGCTTAAAAATATTCAATGTTAAGCCAAAAAAGCGGCAATGATGCCGGTTAAAAAAATACCGTCAAATGTCCCCGCGCCGCCAATCGATGCAACGGGGGCGCCTAGGTTGCCGACCTGTTTTAAATGCAAAATGTCGGCGCCGATTAACACCCCTAAAACTCCGCTGATATAGGCCAGATGGGCCGCATGAGTAGAATCGAGCATTAATGCTATTAATGCCGAGGCGAGAGGCGCGATGAATAAAGGCATACCAAAACCAATGCCGGGAATGGGCCGGCTTAATAGATAACTAATCGTTACGACCGCCATTAACGCCAAACCCAAAATAATCGGATTAATCAGTTGCAGCGATATGAAGTAAAGACATAATCCGACCGGAATCACGCAGCCGCCGACATTAACAGCGATGACGGTTACGCCTTCTCTGGCCGGTTGGTATAATTCCCAAACCGGTTTTCTGCCCGTTACGTTGATGAGATGTCCGGATGCATGGGTTTTTAACTTAAATATCGGCAAATTTATGCCGCTACCGATTAAAGTTCCCACTAATACCATAAGCGTGGCTTCCGGCGTCAACCCAAGTTTAGCGAAGGCAATTTCAAAAAATTCAACTTGGATCATTGCTATCAACAAAACCGAGATCATCAAAAACAGCATCAATGGGATGATGGGCATGTTTGTATCCTATGTAAATTGAGAAAAATCTTTGCTGCAACTTCCGAACTTAGCTATTGTAAATATAATTTTGCGGCAATTGGGAAAGATTCTTGGTTTTGTACTTATATGACAGAGGAAATGTTAATTGAACAATTATTCTTATTTATTTATTCTAAATCAAGCCGCCCTTATCAAGGCCGCCGAAAAAGATAAGCGCTGTGGAATATCCTCGGATACGCTCCATAGTCTCTTGTCGCGCCTTTTCCGGTTGATAATCACTGTAGCGGCGTTAACTTTGTTCGCCGGCGCCGCCATGGCCTTGGAGTTGCCGGCGCCTGACATATTGGAGCGTCGGTACGGTCTGAGCCGCCAGACGATTAGCGTCATTGAGCCGCACATGTCGAACGCCGACCGGCCCGTAGTTATACGCTACGTCGGTCTGCCGATGGATGCCCTGTTGACTCATTGGTTTGGAGATAACTGGAAAGCTCCGGACGCCGAAGTCGTTTTCCTCGCCAACGACGGCTATCGATCAGTGATTCCTAGTTCCAGCTTCAAGAAATTCCACGCCTTTTTGGCGTTTGGACGGGATGATGGCGCGGCATTCGTTCTCGACATTCCCGAGCAGAACCAAAAGCATATTCCACTCGATCCCTATTACTTGGTTTGGGACAATCGCGGCGGCACGGAGTTGTTGCGTCAAGGGGCGTCCGGCTGGCCGTATCAGGTTACCCGGATCGAATTTCATAACAAGGTGGATGACCGGGCGTTGCTACCGCTTAACCCGACTAAGGACGAAGCTAAGGGGTTGACGGCAGCGAAGGCGTATTGCCTGACTTGTCATCACATCCGAGGCAGAGGCGGGAAAAAATATGCCGAGGATCTGGCGCTAGCCTCCTGCCGCTGGACAGACGCCGATCTAAAAGCATGGATTGACGATCCCTCCCAAGTCCGCCCAGGAACGGCCATGCCGCCGCTCAGCAAAATGTTGCCCGCCGAGGAGCGGCGCCAGGTTGCCGAACGCATTTTTCTTTATTTACGCGCCATGAACAAAGGCGGTTACACGGCTTGTGTAAAGGGTGGCGAGCAACCGTGAGTTTCCGCCGACTCATAATGCCGGAAACTGGAATAGCTTACTCTCGGCTTTTCGGTATTAATATAGGATTGAGTTGTCTATCCTTACGCCGGTCAATAATTCGAAAAGCCAATAAAAATAAAATTAGTATTAAATAAAGAAAAGGTTGAACCAGGTTTCCCTTTAGTTGCCAGAAATAATGCATCATTGCCGTGAATGATGATAGATAGATTAAACGGTGCAGCTTTTTCCAGCTTTTACCCATACCTCGCTTTGCAGATTTATGTGTGGTAATTGCCAGTAGAAATATAATGATGTAAGTTACAAGACCAAACCAGATATATGAACTTTGTACGATGTCGACAGCAATGATCCGCCATGCCAGGGCATGATCTACAAGGAAGTATGCCGTTACATGTAAAGTCGCGTAAAAAAAGGTATATAATCCAAACAATCGCCTATACTCGGTCATACCGCGCCATTTAGTTACAATTTGAATAGGCGTGATAGCCAGCGTCATGCATAAAAACCGTAATGACCAATCGCCTAATCGAATTTCAAGCGCTTGAATGGGATTTGCGCCCAAATGATCGAAAACTATATCGCTCGATAACCAAAATAACGGTATTAAACAAGCTACTAAAGTCCAATCCAACAAGTTGATATTTCGAAATGGCGTCATAAAAAATGTTTTAAGTCCATATCACGATACATCGAAGCCACTTGCTCGCCATAGCCGTTGAATAACTCAGTTTTCCGGCGCGCCGTGAAAAAGCTTGTTCCAATCTGCCTTTCGCTGATTTGACTCCAACGAGGATGAGGAACATCTGGATTCACATTAGCGTAAAAACCATACTCGTTAGGCGCATATTTGTTCCAAGTAGTGGCCGGCGCTCTTTTTAATAATTCAATTTTGACAATTGCTTTAATACTCTTGAATCCATATTTCCATGGCACAACCAAACGTAAAGGCGCGCCATTCTGTTTCGGCAGAATCTCGCCATACATTCCGACCGCCAATAACGTCAAGGGATGAGTGGCTTCATCGATACGCAATCCTTCAACATAAGGCCAATCCAGCATGGTTTTATTGCGTTGGAGAGGCATGGCTTCAGGTTGACAAACCGATGTAAATTTTACAAATTTTGCGCTCGACAATGGTTTGACTTGGTTTAATAGCTTCGCCAGAGGAAATCCGATCCAAGGGATAACCATGGACCATCCTTCCACGCATCGAAATCGGTAGACGTATTCCCGAAGGGTTTGGCGGGATAAAATATCATCTAAATTAAAAGTTGCGGTTTTCTCGACCTCGCCTGTAATTTCGATAGCCCATGGATCGATTTTAAGCTTTTGCGCCAAACTTGCGGATTCTTGTTTATCAAATGTAAACTCGTAATAATTGGTATAGTTTTTAACAAGTTCGTAAGGAGTGGCGGTTGATACGCTAGCGATATTTCCGGCGTTTGGCGGGCTGTTCCGTAATGATTCACTTTGAGTGACCGAAGCGGAAACGCCTGACCCGGCTACGATTGAAGTCAAAAATGCTTTTATTATTTTCCGCCGTTGGGCAAATATAACAGGGTCTGTTATTTCGCCGACTGGAATTTCTTGTTTTGATTTGATTATCATCGCTAATTCCCAAGTACGCAACGTGATCAATGCGAACGCCGCCAGCTATTTTTTTTCCCTTGGATTCGAGTTTAATAATTTTCGAATTTCCCGTTCCGTGATAAACGCCAGCGAAAACAGCTGTATAAAGTTACTAGCCTCAATGAGTTCCAGACCAATAGATTCCGGCGTTAGTTCTTTTCGAGTGCCGAAAATTTTATCCCAAACCGACAAAACAATGCCGTAATCACTGTCATGCTCTATTCGTAAAGTCGAATGGTGCGGTCTGTGTAAAGAAGGGGTGATAAATACCTGCGATACCAGCCATTCATTTGGAATCGATATGTTTGCATGATGAAAAAAAATAAAGAACAACTCTACTATTTCAAATGATAAAGCCAAATAGGCATTGATGCCGATAACGATAATAAGCACACATTTGTAAAGGAGTTCAAGCAACAAATCAAAAACATGGAATCGAAATCCCGTTGAAACGTTGACGCTTTTATCACTGTGATGAACTTTATGGAATCGCCACAAGAACTCATACTTATGTGAAGCATAATGCCAAACGTAAATGCCGAAATCATAACAAGCGAATGCCAGCAACCATTTAAGATGGCCGTTTTCTAAACCGCTCAATAAGCCTAAGCCTGAAAATTGTTGCGCGAGCATAAATAGCGACGATGCTCTTATCAGTATCAATATTAAATTATTAATTAAAAACGCGCTTGTATTCGTGAGAATTGATTCTTTATATATTTTATTGGGATAAATACGACAGGGTTTGATTCTTTCGACGGACAGCAGCAAACCAAAAGCCAAAATGGAAATGGCGAAAAGCGCTTCAATATAAAGGATATCGCTATTGTGATTGGTAATGCCATTCATAAATTCACTACCTATAATGTCGATTAACGCCTAGCAATAAATTGACAGCTGTTCTTGTCCATAGATACGACAGTCCTGCAGTTCAAATTTCAGCCGATACCGGTGGTCGGTTTACATCTTGCCAACACTTCCGTGTTAATCAAGG
>JBEKBU010000271.1:0-5499 GCA_050015235.1 Methylomonas sp.
AACCGATGGCGAACAGCAATTTTGCGAAATAATCCGCCCAGCCGATCTGCACCACCCCCGGTAAAATGGGGTAAGCGGAAAAATGATCCGGAAAATACGGCAAATCCTCCGGGACTTTCAGTTGCAAACAGGCCGCGGCGGCAGTGATGGCGCCGCCGTACAATACCGGTAATTTTCCGGAATCCGCGCTCAGCAACTGTTTCAACAATTGCGTATCGCGCTTCCCTTGCGCGGTAAGCGGCAGAGCTTCCAAAAACAGCCATTTGCGCGGCAAGACCACACTCTCGAACCAGGGTTCCAACGCCGCTCGCAACTGCTTTATTAAGGCTTTACGCCCGGAGGTCCGCGTCAACAACTTGCCTTCCGCCGACAAAGCCGCAGCCGCCGCGACGGTGTCGCGGTTTTTTTCCAGCATCAGCGCCGCCGCATCATCCAGCCAAGCGGTCGCCGTCAGACGCTGCTCCAGATCGTTTAACGACAACCGTTTTTCCTCTATTTTGACGATGCGGTCACGGCGGCCATATAGCAGAAATCGGCCTTCGCCCAGCAAGCTGACGTTATCGTCCAGAGGCGTAGCGGTCGATCCGGGCAAATAGGGCGAATGCAAAACAGCGGCATCCTCCCCGGCTGTCAATGTTACGCCATCGAACAAGCTCCAAGCGGCGTCAGCCTGTTGCCGCCAAGCAATACCGCCGGTTTCGGTGCTGCCGTAAACTTCGATTACGGAGAGCCGGGAGCGGCTCCGAATCCGCTCGGCCGCCACCGGAGACAAAGGCCCGCCGGAACTGAAAATCGCGGTCAAATCCGTGAAAGCCGCCCACTCCGTATCCTGGTCCAATCGCTTCAAATAGGCGGGACTGCTTATTAAACAAGCAATGCCGGCTTGTTTGAGCAGAGCTTCCGGATTAATCGACGTTTTGCTGTGAAAACAGCGGCCCGCGGCCAACGGCCACAATACCCGGAACAGCAAACCGTAAATATGCTGATGGCTGACGGTAGCCAACACCTGGCTACCGTCTAGTTGTTGGCCCCACTTTTTTTCCAGCGTATCAATCTCGGCCTGTAATTGCCAGAGGCGCTTGCTGATGGGTTTAACCTCACCGGTTGAACCGGAGGTAAACATGACTATCTCGGCCCGGTCAGGATTTAACGGCGAAAAATATGGAGCCGATGCGGCTTCGGCGTCCAGCCGATAGTCGAATTCCCGCGTCCAATCGCCTATCAATCGGCAACCTTGCCGCTCCAGCAACCGAGCGGCGCCGGGGCGATTATTTCCTGGCAGCCAAACCTGTTTGCCGGCCCGCAGCAAAGCAAACAGCAACACCGCAAAAGGATAGGCGTCATCGCTATATAAGGCGTATGCCGCCTCCGGTTCATCAACCAGCCGCCCGGCCCAGCCGCCGACAGCAGCGCAAAATTGTGCATGGCTATAATAGCCGCCATCGTGCTTGGCGATCGGCTGCCGGCGGGAGCCGGCCGTCAGCAAATCGGATAAGGGAATCAATACATGCTCCGAATCTCTAACCTGCTCCATAACATTGTAAATCAAGCGCTTTATCGGTCATTGCATCCGGGCGCACTTTATAAAATGCGGCCATGAAGCCATAAGTGATTGCTAAAATCGGTTTACGAATTTCCATGGATTGTTTAAATACTGTTACTACGTGCGGATTCAATGAATTGAGCCAATGCCGAAACCGAGGCGAAAATTTTCACTACATCGTCTTTTTCGGTATCGATTTTTATGTTGTATTTTTTACGGATCGCCAGACCCAACTCCAGCGCATCTATGGAATCCAGTCCCAGCCCATCGTTAAACAGCTGCGCCTGGCTATCTATATCTTCGATATCAATATCTTCAAGCGCCAGAGCGTCGATGATCAGGCGTTTTAATTCGGTTTCCAGTGTGCTCATTGCATTCTCGTCGTAATTTGCCGCCAGGCTTCGGCTTTAAAAAGTAATCTGTTTTTTGAATTATATGTAACTATTCACCGAGCGACTAAACTTTCAAAAAGCTTGCCGATAGCTGACCACCTTGGCTTTTGGCGCCGGAGCGCCTGACGGAGGACGCTGTATATACCTCCCTGTAGCTTTCGCCCGGCCTCCATGCCGGTCAAACCTCCGCCAGGCGCTCCGGCGCCGAAAGCCGAATAGCCGGCACTAGTTTTTCGCTGAATAGTTACAATTATATTTTACGCCATCGCCAACCGCGCACATGATCGCCTAACTGCAACATCGGCTGATCGGAAACCAGGAACTCAATAAACAAAGGCAATTGTAACGGCTGCTCGCCTTCCTGGCGCGCAGCCGCCGACTTATCGAAGCGTAACGCCAGCCCTTCGCCGCTTGCCGTAAGTTTCAACGCCAATGCGCACGGAAAAGACTGGCTCAAGATAAATGGCGCGACAGGGAAGAATGCCGGCATTCGTTCGTCGTAGAACACCAGCAACACTTCGGCGTGGCCTTCCTGTAATATGCCGAGCGCCTCAACAAACCCCGCCCCCATTCCGTCCGCCCCGGGGGCAATCACCGTAAGTTCATTGCGATTGCCATACGCCATTGAAAACAAGCCTGCAATGGAATTATACACCGACAGGCTGAATGCGGTCGGCGAAAGCTCCTCACCAGCCTGCAGACTTTCCAGCATGTTTAAAGAGCTGCCGATCTCGCCATGTGCGGAACTGAATACCGTCGGCAAAGACTCATCCGCGGCGATACACTGTCCTATCGCATGTAACGCGGCGCGAGCCAAGGGGCTTTGCCGGCGTTGCAGCGGCTTGGGAACGGCGGCGGAAGCCGGCGCGGTATCGGATTCGCCTTGCCCTAGACACCGCCGCCATTGCCGCCAATCGTCACGGCTGGTTAACCCCGGCGCCCAGGCGCCCCAATTACTGACTATTATTTCAAAAAGCATATCTTTCTAAACCGGTAAAGTTTGCGTTCCTTGTCCGCGAAGACCGCAAGCGGCGCGCAAAATGGCGGCACGACTATTCGTTTCAACATAAACCTCCATTGACCGAAAGCACTTGGCGGGTAATGTAAGCGGCGTCATCCGATAGCAAAAACGCCACTGCCGCCGCCACTTCCTCGGGGCGGCCGATGCGGCGGGCCGGAATCAATTGTTTGATTTCCTCCAGCGGTAAGTTTGCGGTCATTTCGGTATCGATCAGCCCGGGCGCGACGCAATTGACCGTTATTTCGCGCTTGGCCAATTCCAGCGCCAACGCTTTTGTCGCTCCGATTACACCGGCTTTGGCGGCGCTATAATTGACCTGGCCGCGATTCCCCACCAACCCGGCGGCGGAGGATAGCGTGATGATTCGTCCCGGTTTGCGGCTCCTGACCATCGGCAAGACCAGGGGTTGCAACACGTTATAAAAGCCGTCGAGATTCGTGCGCATCACGCTATCCCATTCCTCGCCGCTCAAGGCCGGAAAGGCATTGTCGGCGACTATGCCGGCGTTGCAAACCACGCCGTAATAGACTCCGTGCTCTTCGATGTCCGCCGTCAAGACTTCCGCGCACTGTCCGCGATCCGAAATATCGAACTGTAAGACGCGCACCGCTTGACCCATATTCGCTATTTCGGCGGCGGCGGCTTCCGCTTGTTCGCGGCGGCTGCGGCAATGCAGCGCCAAATCGTAGCCTCGCCGGGACAGATACAAGGCGATAGCCTTGCCTATGCCGCGACTGGAGCCGGTGACTAAAATAGTTTTATTCATGATCCTGGTCAATAGCGGGCGGCGGTTGATATACATTCAGGCGAGCGTCTATATCAATATTTTCGCCTTGAATCCGGCACTCGAAAACCGCAAGTAACGCGTCTTGAAAAACCTTATTGACCGTCACCGTCAGTTGCGCGCCGACCGCAAACGTTGCGACATTGCTACGGTAACCGCGGGCGCCTAGCAAAAAACCCAGCCGTATGGGCTCGCCGGCCAACTTGGTTTTGACGCCGGTAAAAGCGGCGATGGCTTGCGCCATGTATTCTATACCCGCCCAACTCGGGACGGTTTGTTGATCGCCCAACAGCAAGCCGTCGTAGCGAACTCTCAATTCGGCGCTTAAACTGTTATCGTCAACGCTTAAAATTCTATCCAGCAACACCATTTTTCCACTTTGCGGCAATAATTCGCTGACTTGAAAATTAGCTGAAACCGTCATGTCCGCGTTACCACGATTGAGACGTTACTGCCGCCGAAGGCGAAAGAATTGCTTTGGCAAACATTTATCCGCCGATTGAGCTTTTGCCCTGGTTTTACAAAATTCAGCGCCGGCAGGCCTTCGTCGATTGCATCATCATTAATGTTGGCGATCAGTACGCCGTCCGAGTCGTCATTGTTCAGCAGCAGCCAGCAAAATCCCAACTCCAGGGCCGGCGCGGCGCCCAAGCTGTGTCCGGTCATGCCCTTGCTGGAGCTGACGGCTACATCTTCGCCGAACAATGCAAACACCGCATTGCTTTCCATTGCATCGTTGAGCGCGGTGGCGGTGCCGTGCAGATTCAGATAATCTACCTGGTCCGGGCGTAATCCGGCTTGATCGAGCGCCATCCTCATGGCCTGAATCACCGCTACGCCATCGGGAGCGGGCGCCGAGAAATGATAAGCGTCGCTGGTGGCGGCTATGCCGCGCAAGCACACCGGCCCCTGTTCGCGGCTGAGCACGAACAGCGTGGCGGCCTCGCCGATATTGATCCCGTCCCGATTTCGGCCAAAAGGTTTGCATAAGCCGGCGCTGACCGATTCCAGCGCTATGAAGCCGTTAACCGTCAGTCCGCATAAACTGTCGGCGCCGCCGACGATCACCGCATCGCAATAATCAAGATTCAGCAAACGCCGCGCCGACGCCAGAGCTTTACCACTGGAAGAACAAGCAGTGGAAATCGTATAGACCGGACCTTTAATACCGAGATACAGCGCCAAAAAATCCGCGCCGGCGCCCATTTGCTGTTGCTTGTAGTGGAACTCCGCCGGTAATTGCCCGTGTTCCGATGCAAACCGAAGCGCCATTTCCGTGTTCGCCACACCGGACGTGCTGGTGCCTAGCACGATACCGATCCGATCTCCGCCGAACCGGTCGATCATGGCCTCGACGGTCGCCTGAATCTGCCGCAAAGCAGTCAACAACAATTGGTTATTGCGGCAAGCGTAAACACGCAATTCCGCCGGAATATCCGCTAGCGCCGAATTGACCCGGCCCAACCATAATTGCCGGCCCGGGCTGAATTCATCGGTTTGCGACAATCCTTTGCGGTCGCCGCTAAGCAAACCCGAGCGTACGGCTTGTTTACCGCTGCCCAATGCACATAATATGCCCAAATCATTCAGGTAGAGAGTCATAACCGCTAGTAGAAATGTTAAAGATTTTCTGATTTTACGCTTTGAACGCCATTCAGGCTTCGCCACAATCCGGACAGAAAAAAACCGCGGCTTAACAGACGCCACGCCACCATGCGGGTGATGCCGGCGATGTCCCGCACTGGGCGAAAATGGCTGG
>JBEKBU010000272.1:0-5496 GCA_050015235.1 Methylomonas sp.
TCAGCCAACACCAATTCAAATTTGAAAAAAGTATCGTCGGTAAAGTCCGGCCATGGCGCCGGCGCCGAATCCAAAACGATTCATCATGCGCATAAGCCGGCTAATCATCAGGTAAATAAAAAGTAACTACTCGGCTAATTTTAAGATAGCGTCAGCAACCCGGCTTTGGGCGCCGGATTCCGGATATTTTTTGTTATCCTTAACCATGGCTTGCGCGCCGGCAAACTTGTCCGGAATTATCGCTTGCGGCCAGTTTTGTTGTGTTTCGGCCTTCTAATTTTTTTTCCGTCTGTTATTCATGGCTAACCTCTGTTATTTTATATTGACCGCATTTTAATAACAGGAACCCTAATGCCCGGCCAGAAACAAAATTTTTCCGCCATTATCCTTTGGCTGCTTGTCGTGATAACCGGCGTCGGCGCATTAAGCATGATCGCCATACAGCGCGGGGAAACCGTCAACAGCCTTTGGATCATCATAGCCGCCAGCTGCGTCTATGCTTTGGGCTATCGATTTTACAGCGCGTTTATCGCCGCCAAAGTACTTGTTTTAGACGCCAGCCGCGCGACTCCGGCCGAACGCTTCAACGACGGACGCGATTTCATCCCAACCAACAAATGGGTAGTGCTAGGCCATCATTTCGCCGCCATCGCCGGCCCCGGACCTTTAATCGGACCTACTCTGGCCGCACAGTTCGGCTATCTGCCCGGGACTTTGTGGATAATCACCGGTTCGGTATTAGGCGGTTGCGTACAGGATTTTGTGACCTTGTTTTTCTCAATCCGCCGCGACGGGCGTTCATTAGGACAAATGGCCAGGGATGAACTCGGCCGGATCGGCGGCGCCGCCGCCATGCTGGGCGTGATGTCCATCATGCTGATTTTAATAGCCGTACTGGGCTTGGTTGTCGTCAACGCCATGAAACATAGTCCATGGGCGACTTCGACCGTCGCCGCCACTATACCGATCGCCTTGCTGACAGGCTTGTATCTGCGCGAGCTTCGCCCCGGCAGGGTTCTGGAAGCGACACTAATAGGCGTTTCGCTGTTAATTTTTGCGGTAGTCGGCGGCGGCTGGATAGACGAAAATCCGGGGCTAAGGGGATTTTTCGATTTCGAGGCGCCGCAACTCGCCATCATGTTAATCGTTTACGGCTTCGCGGCGGCCGTTTTACCGGTCTGGCTGTTGCTCGCCCCGCGCGATTATCTGTCGACTTTTATGAAAATCGGCGCCATCGCCGGGTTGGCCGTGGCGATTATGCTATTACGTCCGGAACTGAAAATGCCGGCTTTAACAAGCTTTATCGACGGTAGCGGCCCGATTTTCGGCGGCAAACTATTTCCGTTCGTGTTTATTACCATAGCCTGCGGCGCCATATCCGGATTTCACTCCTTGATTGCGTCCGGCACCACGCCTAAATTGCTGGCTAATGAAGGAGACGCCCGCTTCATAGGCTACGGCGCCATGCTGATGGAGTCCTTCGTCGCCATTATGGCCATCATCGCCGCCTCCGTTCTGGAGCCCGGCGTTTATTTCGCCATCAACAGCCCGGCGGGCGTCGTCGGCAAGGAAGCCGCCGACGCGGTGGCGAAAATCAGCAGTTGGGGTTTTAGCGTCAACGTCGACCAGATGCGGGAGCTCGCCCGGAGCGTTGGCGAATCGACATTATTCGCCCGCACCGGCGGCGCGCCGTCATTGGCTATCGGCATGGCCAGCCTATTCGCTAAAGTTTTCGGCGATCAACTGTTGGCTGTCTGGTATCATTTCGCCATCATGTTTGAGGCGTTGTTCATTCTAACCACGCTGGACGCCGGCACACGGGTGGCGCGTTTTATGCTGCAGGACATACTGAACAGCTATCAACTAAACCCCGGCAAACCGGGCGGCTACCCGAACATCCTGATCTGCAGCGCTTTGGTCGTCTCGGCCTGGGGTTATTTTTTATATATGGGCACTTTGGACCCTTTAGGCGGCATCAATAGCCTGTGGCCGCTGTTCGGCATTGCTAACCAAATGCTGGCGGCCATCGCCCTATGCATTGCGACCACCATTCTGGTCAAATCCGGCAAAATCCGTTACGTCTGGGTAACCGCCCTGCCCTTGCTATGGTTAATTATCATCACCAGTAGCGCGGCCTGGCAGAAATTATTCGCCGACGACACCCGTCTCGGCTTTCTGGCGCATGCCGGCGATTTAAGCGGGAAGCTGGCGAACGGCTTGCTAACGCTTGAACAGCAGCGCAACGCGCCGCAATTGATCTTCAACGACTATCTGGACGCCGGCTTGACTTTACTGTTCATGCTGTTGAGCTGGTTGCTGGCGGCAGACACTGGCCGCATCGTTTATTGCGTGCTGAACGGCAAAGCCTATCCGCCCTCCACTGAAGCCCCGCATATACCCAGCCGTCTGGCCGAGGATTGGGTAAGGGACTAGGATGGACGAGCAATGACGGCCGCGTCGACATTCACTTTCGCCGCCTTCCGGCAGTTTATGGTGTTTGTCGGCTGTTATTGCCTGTGCAAATATCTTTATTTCCAGATCCCTGACCAAATCTACAGCGATACAATTTATCATTACGCCGTGGTCACCGAATGCGCCGGCCTGATTAACCTGCTACTGCCGCCGGAACAGGTCGCGGCCGTAAAAAATCATTTGATTTCCGCCCGCGCCGATCTGGAAATCATCCGCGGCTGCGATAGCGCCGGCATACTGTTTTTGCTTGTTTCAGCGCTACTGGCTTACCCGGCCCGGCTGAAACAGAAACTTTTGGGAATATTAGCCGGCGTTACCCTGGTTTACGCCATGAACATAGTCCGCGTCGACAGTTTGTATTTTATAGTCGCCTACAGGCGCGACTGGTTTGAATTCGTACACGTTTATCTAGCGCCGTCCCTTATGACGCTGGGCGTACTGATCTATTTCGCCTGGTGGACATTTGCCTGCCGTCATGATGCGGAACCGGCGTGATTTGTTGATATTCTGCGCTAAAATGCTGCTGGCTTGGTCGGCGCTGACCTGCCTGACGCTCTTATCCGGCGCATGGATGCTGACCGCATTGTTTCCGTTATTTAAAGCCATTATAGTCATCATGACGCCGGAATTCATGCCATCGTTAAAATACGCGGCAGGCTCCGCCGGCGGCGGCATCGAGCTATCCGTCTGGGTGATGCGCAGCGTAGCCATAGGCTCGCAGACCACCATACCAAAAGGCGTTATCCTGCCGTCCGCCATGCATTTATTACATATTTTATTGCCGGTGGTCATACAGTTTTCGATTATCCTGGTCTGGCCGCTGCAAAACTTCCGGCAGCGTTTGATCTTGATCGTATTGGGCATTTTGGCCGCTATTTTACTATTATCGGCAACCGTGCCGGCGTTATTGATCGCGCTGGCGGAAATGCCCTTCCAGCAGCACGCCCTGGAGCTAAACCCCATGCACCCGGCGCCTTGGTTCATGGACTGGATGGTATTCTGCGAAATGGGCGGCGCCATGCTTTTGGCGGTATGCGCAGCGTTTGTATGTATCGCCATACTGCAAATCGCGTCTTCGAAGCTGCGTGATTAAGACCTGCCGCGCGATTGGCGGCCTGACGTTCGCATCATTTGCAGCGGCAAATAAACTAGCGTACGCTATGCGGATATATTGAGGTGATTTTAATGACAAGCAGACATGAGATTTCAAATACCTTGAGTTGGCATCGCATCACGCTGTCGCGCCAGGAATATGAATCCGGTGAAGTCGCCGTGCTGATGGGCGCGTTCCGGTCGGCCTATGTGGCTAAAAACGGGCCCGAGGGCATGGCGATGTTTGGATGCTGGACCGATGACGGCGCTTGCTATTACGTTTACACCACGCCTAGTTCGGTACGGCATATCCTGCCGCTATTGGACGCATATTCCGCGAATCGGATCGATACGCCGGATCTTTCCGGTTTGTCTTGGATCTACGGGGACGAATCAGGTCTCGCCTCCTTCGGGACCGGATTCGAGGCCTGACGCCATCGTACGAGTTTACGCAATATGAATTTTGCATCCGATAATTGGGCCGGCGCGCATCCGGCCATATCGCAACGGCTGTTGGACGGCTCCGGAGGATTTTCCGCGCCATATGGCGCAAGCGCGCTTGATCACGAAATCGAGCAAAAATTTAACGAACTATTCGAACGGGAAGTCGCGGTTTATTTTGTCGGCACCGGCACGGCGGCGAACTCTCTGGCGCTGGCCGCCGTCAACCGGCCGGGCGGGGTTTCCTTTTGTCACCGCGAAGCGCATATGTTGGAAGACGAGTGCGGCGCGCCGGAGTTTTTTACGCATGGATCACGCCTGGTTCCCGTTGATGGCTCAAACGGTAAAATCGATCCCGATCATCTCAAAGCCGAAATCGAGCGTTTCCCGCCAAATTTCGTACATGCGGGACAGCCCATGGCGATTTCCATTACCCAAGCCACCGAAATCGGCACGCTTTATCGTCCCGGTGATATAACCGCCATAGCGGAAATCGCGCAATCTTACGGCCTGCCCTTACATATGGACGGCGCGCGTTTCGCGAACGCGTTGGTCGCGTTGAATCTGACGCCGGCGGAAATGACCTGGAAACGAGGCGTCGATATTGTCTCTTTCGGGGCCACCAAAAACGGATGCTGGTGCGCCGAAGCCTTGGTTTTTATGCATCCGGAATTAGCCAGGGATTTACCGTTTATTCGGAAACGCGCGGCGCAATTGTTTTCAAAAAGCCGATTTATCGCCTGTCAATTCGATGCTTATTTCAACGACGGGCTTTGGTTGGACTTGGCGCGCCACGCCAACACCATGGCCGAGCGCCTGCGTAACGGCATCGCCGGCTCCAAACGATCGAGATTGGCCTGGCCGCCGGAAGCCAATGAAGTATTTTGCATACTGGATAAAGCCCACGCCAACGAACTTCAGCAAAAAGGCGCTGTTTTTTATCAGTGGAATCAGCCGCGAGCAAAACCCGGTTTTTTAGCTCAAGACGAAATGCTGATTCGTTTGGTGACAAGTTTTGCAACCGAGGCTGATCAAGTCGATAGATTTATTGAATATTTGAGTTGAGGGTCGGTTTTCGGCCGCTATCCATCGTCCGGCATGTTTCATTGCTTGAAATTTAGGGTTTTGCTAATGCGGCAAATGATCGTTAAACACCGCGCTTAAAGACGGCGCCGTCAGCACCGCCTCTACCCAGCGCTCCACATCTTGTTCGCTCGCCGCCGTAAATTTTTCCTCGGCCCATGCCGGCAATTCGCCAAAACGGCGCGCCATCAGCTTTTTAAGGAGTATGATTTCGCCTTCTAATCTACCTTCTTCCCTGCCTTCTTCCCTGCCTTTCTCCATGCCTTTCTCCATGCCTTCTTCCATAGCCAATCGCTCAAAACTCGTCACATAGCGCATTTTTTCGCTCTCCTCTAAAATTACTATCTCATTCCGCAATCGTTTATTTAAAGCATCCGGCAGGCGCATCAACCAATCCAAAACCCATAA
>JBEKBU010000273.1:0-5446 GCA_050015235.1 Methylomonas sp.
CGTAAATATGACGGAGAAAAATTGCTGCTTTACAACTTTGGGGCTTTGCCCCAAACCCCACACTCGCCGTGAGGCAGGAGGGCTGAAATGTGCTTACATTCCAGCCCTCCTGCTATAGCATAACTTTCCTGACGGAATTTCACATAGCTCATGTCGTTTGGGATCATGGAGCGTCCGTCCTGAACGCTGGAGGCTTTTTCCAATGCTTGCCGCGCGGCGACGCTAACAGGCACTTCACGGCGTTTGCCGC
The DNA here is from genome assembly GCA_050015235.1 of Methylomonas sp. Classification (GTDB taxonomy): domain Bacteria; phylum Pseudomonadota; class Gammaproteobacteria; order Methylococcales; family Methylomonadaceae; genus Methylomonas. Next base: position 251 of record JBEKBU010000273.1, read on the forward strand.
CTTTGGTGCCGGATAGTATGGTGACCATTCCTGTTCCTTGGGCTTGCCGTAATGCTTGTCCGGCATCCAGCAAGACGGATTCCTTAAAGCGCAGTCCCAGCGTCCTTTGTAGATTCAGCAGGATGACTAAACGCTCATCAGACAATTCTGCCAATTTGCCCAATTCTAAAATAACCTGGTTGTGTTGCGACGGTGACATAGCTTTGCTGGTTTCCGGCAGGTATTTCCGTTTCGGAATACCGCAGTCCTTGGTCGGACTGACCGTTTTCCAGCTACCTGCCGTAGCGGATTTCAGAATGCTGTTGATCGCAGAGATATACAACTGGGCGGTAGAGGGCTTCAGTTCATCTTGCTCGATGCGATTTTTTAAATACCGCCCATAGGCCAGCAAATGCTCAGGCGTGATATTTTCCATTTTGGAAATGCCATATTCAGCTTCTAGCCATTTAGCAAATACCGTCCAGCGATCAGCCAAGGAGCCACGGGTTGAAAAGGACTTGGCGGATCGATGCGAACATATTTTTCCGGCGCGTAGCAGATTCCGGCTGCCAATGCCGAAATTCCGGGTGGATTTTAAATGGTTACCCCGGTGTAACCTGCTTTTGTTTTGTTTTGTCATAATTTATTTCCTGTCAAAAAATGGGATGGAAATAGGCTCCATCTTTCAAAACAGAAGCGTTCTGCGTTGAAAGATGGAGCCGGGTTGGCCTATAAAATTTGTTTAACGTCATGAGCAGGGTCCCCGGCTCCTCACCCTCTTTGTACACAAGGCCATTCTCATGACGATGAGTGTTGACGCACGAGTTGCAAACTCGGCAGTTGTGCGTACAAAGGTTGTGGTGTGCGCTGCTTCTGACTCGCCGCGCAAGCGAGATATTTTTTGTATGTCGGAGACGAACTAGGGGTGCTGGCCAGACGCATTGATTGTCCTACCGCGACAATCAACTCTGCCCCATCGTCGTCCGTTACCGGCAAAACCCGGAAAAACCCGCGAAGTCTTCGCAGTTATCCGTTTGATTTACTTAAAGGAATGACTTAAATCCCGTTCTGTTTCTGTTTTTCAGAAAAAATTAAAACAGCGGGTCTTTACTCGAATGAACGACGCCCAACCAGCGCCAGAGCATTAATGTGATGAAAGAACCCGGATCGAGCAACCCTTACCGGCACTGGTTTTGCATAGGCAAAAGCCGAACGCAGCCATGAAGCATGGCATTCAATATTGGTGTCGAGTGGTTCTAGAGACAACTCAATCGGTTTCAGGCCGGAGCGGATGATATAGGCCAGCCGAATCCTTGGACAAAAATGATTGATCTTGTAAGCCGAAAGCCAAAGCTTGCCACTCTGCATTGAAAGTCATCAATACAGTATCCATCCTGCGGAACCTGAGTTCCGAACAAGATTTCTGCACCTCCAATAAAGGCGCAACAGCAACACCGCCGTTCAGAAAACTTACTAACGCGGTTTATCGGTTATTTAAAGCGTACGAGTACGCGTGTAGAATTCTGATCGAAACGATCAGAACACAAACCGGGAAGGTCAACAATGTCAACCAACCAGGTAATTCTTACCAGGCACAATTATCTGTGCCCTCTGTTTTATCGGATTTCGTGAGAAAACCATCATTCTATATAGCTTCAGCATCTTTCAATACTGGGCAAGTCTTTATTCGGCATCTAGCCTTAATCATTTCCAGCGGCATCCTCTGCCATCCCATTTGGGACTACATCCAAGCTGGCACTGCTCTTTCTTTAGACTGCCGAGCTAGCAGCTTATGAAAATTTCGTCCTGAAAAGTTCTTTAGGCGAGAGAGATTTTCTACCAACTAAAACAGAACTGTCAACAATTATTTTATATATTTATCAAATATCTACAAAGAAAATGTCTATTGGATGTTAACAAACGTTACTGGACTATCGTTACCATATTTATCCCTGTCCAGACCAGACGCCACGAGGAATAATTTCGCAAAAAATATTGGGACTAATTGCCATTTTTGGAAATTCACGCAAAAGTTATTTAGCATTACTGCTCTTAGCTATTAATGCTCCGTCTATGCTGGCTGATCAAGGATTTTAATTACCCATTAAGCTATATGAAAATTTTTAATCGTTAGTGCAATCATAGTTCTCTTGAGTTCCCCCATAAAATCTTAGAGAGAACCTTTAGAACCGGCTATTTTACTGGAAGTTCTCTCAGTTCCCTGGTTCCCTCAATTATTTCTATAAACAAATATGAATCTATTTTTTATTTGGTTGACTTATAATCTACACTTCAGATCATAAAAACGTTAAAAACCTGATGTGCGGTGTGATGACTGGCAAATTTCTAGCTAACAAAATTGATTGATTTAGGCTTTTTTATGCACTGAAAATTATGGCAGCATTATTTAGCTGGGGGTATTTATGGGGGTATATTTTAAAATTGAATCTTAAGATACCTTGTATTTCATGGCTTGCATTGGATTGTTCGATTGACTTTCTCTCGCTGTAACAATGCGGCTTTCCGTTCCACACCCCAGCGGTAACCCGATAAACCGCCATCTGAACGGACGACCCGGTGGCAGGGAATAGCTACCGCCAGTTTATTGGCCGCGCAGGCGCCGGCCACCGCGCGTACCGCTTTCGGCGCGCCAATGCGTTGGGCAATCTCTGCGTAACTGACTGTTTCGCCTACGGGTATTTGCCGCAAAGTTTGCCAAACCCGTTGTTGAAATGCCGTGCCGCGCATGTCCAGCGGTAAATCCAGGCCGATGGCCGGCGCTTCGACAAAGCCAACTACTTTAGCAACCCATTGCTCGAACTCGCTATCGCCGCCTATGAATTCAGCCCGCGGGAAACGGTCTTGTAACTCCCGCGCCAAGAGATCCGGATCATCGCCTAAAGCAATTGCGCAAATGCCGATTTCACTAGCCGCCACCAAAATAGAGCCCAGCGCGCATTCGCCCAAGGCAAAACGAATTCGGCTATTGGCGCCGCCGGCGCGATAGTCGGATGGCGTCATGCCTAGCAGTTGCGGCGATTGTGCATAAAAACGGCTATTGGAGTTGTAACCTGCGTCATAGATGGCGGCGGTCACCGACTGGCTTTTAATTAATTGACGCCGAATTCGATTGCTACGCTGGGCCGCCGCATAGGCTTTCGGCGTTAAACCGGTGATCGCTTTAAAAACCCGGTGAAAATGAAAAGGACTGAGTTCGGCGATAGCCGCCAACTCGGCAAGGCTGGGTTCGCTTTCAGCTGTTTCCAGCAAGCGGCAGATTTTAGCGGCTTTTTCGGCGTGCTGTGCGCGTAAGGAAGGTTGATCCGGTTTACAGCGCCGACAGGGGCGGAATCCGGCGGCTTCGGCGTCTTCGCGGTTAAGATGAAAACGCACGTTTTCCGGTTTGGCGGTACGGGCCGGACAAGAAGGCCGGCAATAGACGCCGGTGCTTCTAACCGAATAGTAAAAGCGTCCATCGGCGGCAGGATCGCGGCCAAGCACAGCTTGCCAACGAGGATCGTTCTCTGTCGGCAACAGGCCTGTTTGGGCGGGATCGAGCATGTTGACTCCAAATATAGGTTCAATTCAAGCCGCAATCTAAGCTAATTAAAGCCTTTTTACACTCCGCGTCTTGCTTTCAAATTCAAATTCGAATTCGATCATGATCGCAATCGTCATCCCGCTGTTTCGCATAGGCCTCGACGATCGCCAGAATCATGGGGCCAAACCGTTCTTTTAGTTCTTCCCAACGTATTGAATTAATAAGCTCGACACCCTTACGCTCGCTACGGACCAGCCCTGCCTCGCGCAAAATGCGAAAGTGCTGGGATAATGTCGATTTAGGCAATGCTTGCTTTTGGATGTTTAAAAAGGTCGAACAATTCTTGGCGCATTCCGACGCGGCCAGATTGGCGTATATTTCTATGCGTACCGGGTCGGAAAAAGCATGCAGTATGCCTTCGACCGTAATTTCTTCGATATTCGGATGAAACAGCTTTCTCATATTAATTATCATAGCACGGTTTGAAATTGTTATTTATTAGTTCTATAATACTGTACAAATGAATTATTGAATTCATTTTGGCAACCATTTTTTTAACATACGGGAATTATTTATGAGCAAGCTTTCTGGAAAAATCGCCGTTATCACAGGCGCCAACAGCGGTATTGGCTTGGCCACGGCCAAATTGTTTGCGAAAGAGGGCGCCGCCGTCGTCATCACCGGCCGCAGGCAAGCGGAGCTGGATGCCGCCGTGGCGGAAATCGGCGGCAACGCCATTGGTGTGCAAGGCGATGTCTCAAAATTGGCCGACCTTGATAAGCTTTATGCGGAAGTTAAAGCCAAATTCGGCCATATCGACATCGTATTCGCCAACGCCGGCATTTCTGAATTATCACCCATCGGCGCAATTACCGAAGAGCATTTCGACAAAGTTTTTGACATTAACGTCAAAGGCTTGCTGTTTACCGTTCAGAAAGCTTTGCCGTTGTTAGTGGATGGCGGTTCGGTCATCCTTAACTCTTCCGTAGCGAATACGGTGGGTTTTGAAGGATTTGGGGTTTATTCCGCGACCAAAGCCGCCGTCCGTTCTTTTGCCCGCACTTGGACGGCGGAATTAAAGGCGCGCAAAATCCGGGTCAATGTCGTGAGTCCCGGCCCTATTGAGACCCCGATCTTTGGCAAAATGGGTTTGTCGGCCGAACAAATTGAAGCATTCGGCGCAAACACAACGACGCAAGTGCCTTTAGGCCGTTTTGGCCGCCCGGAGGAAATTGCCCAAGCCGTGCTGTTCCTGGCTTCTTCTGACAGCAGTTATGTCGCCGGCGTGGATTTGTATGTCGATGGCGGTATGGTTGCCGTTTAATTTAAAAAAGGCAAAGCCGCCGCCGATTGAATCGCCTATCCCAATCGCGCCTCCCAATATATATTTTCTCTAACCCACAATATTCAGGCCGATGATTCGTCTACACCAGTATGAATACATCGCTAACCGACCAATCCGCCAATGACCGGCAGACGTTTATGACTGAACGGAACCGGCGCATTACCGAAACCATCGCACGGGAGCGCGGGCGGCTGGGCAGTTTCATTCGTCAGCGCGTACCTAATTCCGAGGAAGCTGAAGACATCTTGCAAGAGGTGTTCTTCGAGTTGGTCGAGGCCTACCGCTTGCCGGAACCGATCGAACAAGTAGGGGCCTGGCTGTTTCGCGTAGC
>JBEKBU010000274.1:0-5327 GCA_050015235.1 Methylomonas sp.
ATGATAAGCCAACGCGTCTGTGTTACGCCGGCACTATTCTGCATACCCTGGGCGATGCGCTGGAAAAGACGCGCAGCCCCATGCAGATTGGCGCGGAGCTATACGGCCACGCCGGTATTGAAAGCGATTACGAAATTATCTGCCTGATGCTGGAAACCTTGGCGCTCAGCGGGCTGGAAAACATCCATCTCGATCTGGGACATGTCGGCATTTACCGCGCGCTGGCGGACGCCGCCGGCCTAAGCAGCCCGCAGGAAAGCCTGTTGTTTGACATTTTACAACGCAAAGCGGTAAGCGAACTGCATGCGTTTGCGGAAGAATTAAGTATCGGCGAAGCTTACAAAACGTTGTTTACGGCTTTGCCGAAATTAAACGGCGCGGCCGAAGTTTTGCAAAAAGCCGGTTTATTGTTCGAACAACACTTCAATAATCCGGTTATCGATCTGGCGCTTGCGGATTTACGCATCATAGCCGAAAAACTGGCCCGCGATTTTCCGGCCCTGCCGGTGAGTTTCGATTTGGCGGAGCTGCGCGGTTACCATTATCATACCGGTCTGGTGTTTGCCGCATTTATTCCATCCTTGGGCAGGGAAATCGCCCGCGGCGGCCGCTATGACAACATCGGACGGGTGTTCGGCCGCGCCCGCGCCGCTACCGGCTTCAGCACCGATTTAAAAGTGCTGGTCGGCTATTACCGGCAAAGCTCTGCAGCGGAGCAGACGCAAACAGTTTTGGCGCCCGGCCTGGACGATCCGGATCTGGCGGAAACCATACGCGATTTACGCGCCGACGGCGTTCGCGTCATCCGGTTTTTGCCGAATCAGGCCGGCGGCGCCATGGATTTGGCTTGCACGGCCACGCTGGAAAAACAAAACAATCACTGGATAGTCAAGCCATTAGAAAAGGGTTAATAAACATGGGGAAAAATGTTGTAGTCATAGGTACGCAATGGGGCGACGAAGGCAAAGGCAAACTCGTCGATCTTTTGACCGAACAAGCGGCCGCCGTGGTCAGATTTCAGGGCGGCCACAACGCCGGCCATACCTTAGTGATCAATGGAAAAAAAACCGTACTGCATCTGATTCCGTCCGGCATACTGCATAAGGGCGTGCAATGTCTGATAGGCAATGGCGTGGTGCTGTGCCCGGAAGCGTTGCTGAAGGAAATCGAAATATTGGAGCAATCCGGCGTTCCGGTGCGCAGCCGCCTCAAAATCAGCGAGGCATGCGCGCTCATCTTGCCGGTGCACATCGCCATCGACCAGGCCCGCGAAAAAGCGCGCGGCAGCAAGGCCATCGGCACCACCGGACGCGGCATCGGCCCCGCTTACGAAGATAAAGTGGCCAGACGCGGCTTGCGCGCCGGCGATTTACTGAATAGCGAAGAATTCGCCAGACGCTTGCAAGATTTGATCGCCTACCATAACTTCATGTTGACGAATTATTACCAGGCCGAAGCCGTCAACTTTGAGGCGGTATTGAGCGAGACTCTTAAATTCGCCGAATTCATCAAACCCATGCTGACCGATGTCGGCGAAGAATTACATGCGCTGCAACAACAGGGCGGCCATATTCTATTTGAAGGCGCGCAAGGCGCGTTGCTGGATATCGACCACGGCACCTATCCTTATGTGACCTCTTCGAACACCACGGCCGGCGGCGCGGTCACCGGCAGCGGCGTAGGGCCGCTGGCCATCGACTATGTGCTGGGTATAACCAAAGCCTATTCCACCCGCGTCGGCAACGGCCCCTTCCCGACCGAATTACTGGACGCCGACGGCGAACATTTAGGCGTCAAAGGCCAGGAGTTCGGCGCCACTACCGGCCGTAAACGCCGTTGCGGCTGGTTCGACGCGGTTTCGATGCGTAAATCCGCGCAATTGAACAGCTTGAGCGGCATCTGCCTAACCAAACTGGATGTTTTGGACGGCCTGGATCAAATCGGTATCTGCAACGCCTACAACATCAATGGCGTAGTCACCGGTATCGCGCCGCTGGGCGCCGATCAATACGCCGCATGCGAAGCCGTCATCGAAGAAATGCCGGGCTGGAGCGAGTCGACGGCCGGCATCACCGATTTTGAAAAATTGCCGGAAAACGCCAAAAAATATATAGCCCGCATTGAAGAACTGGTCGGCGTAAAAGTTACCATACTTTCCACCGGCCCGGATAGGAATGAAACCATCATGCTGGAAAGCCCGTTTGCCGATTGAATAGGCTTAGCTATCCGTGACGGCCGCCGGCGACAACGTTTACAGCGTATCTCAGCTTAACCGCGAAGCCAAACGCCTGCTGGGCCTGCATTTTCCCAGCATACAAGTAGCCGGCGAAATCTCCAATCTGAGCGCGCCGTCTTCCGGGCATTTATATTTCACGCTGAAAGACGCCCAGGCGCAAGTCCGTTGCGCTCTGTTCAAAGGCCAGCAATTCGGCATGCGCTGCAAACCCGAAAACGGCAAACAAATAATCGTCACCGCCCAAGTAAGTTTATTCGAGCCGCGCGGCGACTATCAGCTCATCGTCGACCATATGGAGGAAGCCGGCGACGGCGCGCTAAGGCAGGCGTTTGAACGCCTGAAACAAAAACTGCTGCTGGAAGGCCTGTTCGACGCCGGCCGCAAACAACCGCTACCGTTAATCCCCGCCCGTATCGGCGTGATTACATCGCCAAGCGGCGCGGCGATACACGATATTCTGACCGTATTAAAACGCCGTTTCCCGGCCATTCCGGTATTGATTTATCCGGTCTCCGTGCAGGGTGAAGCCGCCAAGGCCGAAATCGTAGCGGCTTTGGAATTAGCCAATCGCCAGCAATGGGTCGATGTCATCATTTTAGGGCGCGGCGGCGGATCGCTGGAAGATTTATGGGCGTTTAACGAGGAAATCGTCGCCCGCGCCATCGCCGCCAGCCAAATTCCGGTCATTTCCGCCGTCGGACATGAAGTGGATGTAACGATTGCCGATTTCGTGGCCGACTTCCGCGCCCCTACACCCAGCGCGGCGGCGGAACATGCCGTACCCAATCAGCAGGAATGGCTATCGGCCTATAAAGGCATTGAACAACAGTTACAACTGCTGCAACAGCGGCAGCTTAAACACTGCCGGGAAAAATTAAGCTGGTTGGAAAAATCCTTGCGGCAGCAGCATCCAGGCGAAAAACTGCAACGCAACGCCCAACGCCTGGACGAACTGGAGCTGCGCATCAAACAAGCCATGCAACGCCGTTTAGCATACGACGCTCAACAGTTGGCTTTATTTACTCACCAGCTCCGGCAATGGCGGCCTGGGCGGCGCATTAGCGCCCACCGCCAGCAATTGCATTATTGCCGGCAGCGGCTCGACCGCGCCATACGCCTCAAAATCAACGCCCTCCGCCAACGGCAAACAGCCGTCAGCCAGACCCTGCATGCCGTGAGCCCACTGGCTACCCTGGAGCGCGGCTATTCGATCACCCAGCATCGGGACAGCGGCAAAATCGTCAAATCCGCCGCCGAACTCAACAATGGGGATTTTCTGCGCTGCCGGTTCGCCAGCGGGCAAGTCATAAGCCAAGTTAAGCAGGTAGTGGATGAATAAGTTGCGGAATTAATTCACTTTCTAGCGGATAAATGTTAGTATCCGAATCGCTTTGGTTAACAAATAGTTCTAAACACTACTTAAAGGAATCCCATGAATACTAAAATCCTTATATTATCTAGCGTTTTACTGGTGTCATGTTCTTTAGCATTCGCCGATCCGGTCACTAACGAAGATGGCCCACACGGCCACAATCCGAAACATTTGTGCAAAATGCTAAAGCTCACTCCCGAGCAAACCGAAAAAGTGGAAGCCATTCATAAAGAAGAACATGAAAAATTCCGCGCTCTGCACGAAGAATACCATAATAAGATTAAAGAAGTTTTAACCCCCGAGCAAACCGCCAAATGGGAAAAAATGATGGCTCAGCATCATAAAAAACACCATCATCACCACCATCACAGCGAAGAAGCCCAAACGCCGAGTCAATAAGATTCAACATACGACAGGCGCTAAATAGCTTCTAAATTTGCCTAGCGGCGTTTTATACCGCCGAATTTAATGCTCATGGCTCGGGTTCTGGAACCGGTTAATCCCCGGTTCCAGAATTGTTTAAAGCTAAAACCCTTATTAACGGCATGATCCATCAACTGTTCCATTGTTAGCCAGTAAATAAACATTGCCAATCACCGATTGAACGGTATAATCTCCACCCATTTTGACCCGTTTTACCGGTAATCCTTAAACTTTTAGCTTTTTACAAATCCATATGGCCCTTCATTGCGGTATCGTCGGTTTGCCCAACGTCGGCAAATCCACGCTTTTTAACGCCCTTACCAAAGCAGCCATCGCTGCCGAAAACTACCCGTTCTGCACCATAGACCCGAATGTCGGCGTGGTGCCGGTACCCGATCCGCGCATGGATAAATTGGCGGATATCGTCAAACCCGAACGCGTGTTGCCAACCACGATAGAATTCGTCGATATCGCCGGCCTGGTAGCCGGGGCGTCGAAAGGCGAAGGCTTGGGCAATCAGTTTCTGGCCAATATCCGCGAAACCGACGCCATCATCCATGTGGTGCGCTGTTTCGAAGACGACAACGTCATACACGTCGCCGGCAAGGTCGACCCGGTCAACGACATCGAAGTCATTAATACCGAACTAGCGCTCGCCGATATGGCCTCGGTTGAAAAAGCCTTGCAGAAATCCGCCAAATTAGCCAAATCCGGCAATAAAGACGAGCTGGCCCGCAAACAAGTGCTGGAAAAAGCCCAGGAACATCTTAACGCCGGTCTGCCGGTGCGCACGCTGGACTTATCCGAGGAAGAAGTTAAATTCCTTAAAGAACTGTTTCTGATTACCGTCAAGCCTACGCTGTATATAGCGAATGTTCAGGATGACGGCTTTGAAAACAACGCCATGCTCGACAAAGTCCGCGCCTTCGCCGCCCAGGAAGGCGCATCGGTAGTGCCGGTATGCGCGGCGATTGAAGCGGAAATCGTACAATTGGAGGATGCGGAAAAACAGGAGTTTCTGCAAGACCTGGGGCTGGAGGAGCCGGGTTTAAACCGGGTGGTGCGCGCCGCCTATAGTTTGCTGAATCTATCCACTTATTTTACCGCCGGCGTTAAAGAAGTCCGGGCCTGGACGATCCCGGTAAACGCCACGGCCCCGCAAGCCGCCGGCGTCATCCATTCCGATTTCGAAAAAGGCTTTATCCGCGCCGAAGTGATCTCCTATGAGGATTTTGTCGCCTACAAAGGCGAACAAGGCGCGAAAGACGCCGGCAAATGGTGTTTGGAGGGCAAGGA
>JBEKBU010000275.1:0-5324 GCA_050015235.1 Methylomonas sp.
AACCGGCGAGCAAAGTTTAGAATACGTAGCGGCGCATGATGTCGATTTAATTCTGATGGATGTGGAAATGCCGGGCATGAATGGGGTGACCGCCACAAAAGCGATACGGGAATTCAAAAAAAACGATTGGTTTCCTATTGTTTTTCTGACCGCCAAGGTCGATGACGAATCTTTTACCGACGGTATTTTGGCCGGCGGCGACGCCTATCTGACTAAACCGCTTAATCCTCTACGTCTGCAATTGACGGTGATCGCCATGGAACGGATTTATCACATGCGCCAAATCCTGCAGAAAACCAAACATGAATTGGAGCTGGCCAATGTAGAACTTGAAAGGCTGTCCTTAAGCGATCAACTGACCGGCTTGGGCAACCGCCGCAATTTCGATCTCAGTCTGGACAGATATTTCCAGTTGGCCAAGCGCAACAAATCGCCTTTATCGTTAATCGTTTGCGATATCGATTATTTTAAAGCTTATAATGATAAATATGGGCATCCGGCCGGCGATAATTGCCTGCGGGAGGTTTCACAAGAAATTAATAGACAAGTTAAACGCTCCGCTGATTTAGTCTGCCGATACGGCGGCGAAGAATTTACTGTTTTGCTGCCGGATACCGGTTTGATGGGAGCGACGCATGTCGCGGAGCTGATACGCTCCAGCGTGGCCGGAAAAAAAATACTTCATCAGGCTTCGGCAGTTGAAGGGAATGTTACGATTAGCCTTGGAGTTAGTACTTATACCGGGCAATATAAGACAGCTGGCGAACTGACCAAAGCGGCGGATGAAGCTTTGTATAGCGCCAAGGGTCAAGGCAGAAACCGCATTGAAACAGCTCTCTCGGTCACTCAATAATATTCGCGTTAAAGATTTCATTGAAATCCGGCAGGGATTAATTTTTGCCGTGGTCGCCGCCGGCGAAGCAGGCAAAATTCTTTGTTTTTTACGTTACGCTTACAGCCGCGGCCGTTGGCGGAAAGTCGCCACCGAAGACGCGAATCGGCTGTTGGCGGAAAACTTTCCAAGGTATTTATTTTATTCCAAAACCCTGGACGCTAACTTACACGCCGTAAGCCCCGCGGAGGTAGTCCGGCATTACTCGTCCACTCAGGGTTTGCAAGCCCTATTAAACAGCGCCGGGAATGATCCCGTGCTTGCCGATTACCGGCAGTTGTACCGCATGCTGATATCTGAAAATCAACCGTTGCCGACAGCGTTGGGCGTTACAGGGTCTTTGCTGCTGGGTCTACAAAACCCCGATTCCGATATCGATCTGGTATGTTATGACCGGGGAGTATTTAATCGGTTGCGCGAGCGGTTGGAAAGTCTGCTGCTTGCCGGCAAATGCCAGTCGTTACGGACTGAAGACTGGTTAGCCAGTTATAAGCGCCGGGATTGCCATCTCAGTTTGGAGGACTATATCTGGCATGAACAGAGAAAAAATAACAAGGCATTGATAAACAATAGAAAGTTTGATTTATCCCTGGTTACGCTTCCGCCTTTTTCCGAGAACGGCATTTATCGTAAATTACGGCCGATTTCCCTGACCGCGCAAGTGCTCGATGATTATCATGGCTTTGACTATCCTGCTGAGTTCAAGCTAAAGCATCCCGAAATCGATAGCGTCGTCAGTTTTACCGCAACCTATACCGGGCAGGCCAGAGCCGGCGAAACGATCGAAATTGCCGGACAGCTGGAAATAGACCAACGCGGGCGTCAGCGCGTTGTAGTGGGTTCCAGCCGTGAGGCCATAGGCGAGTATATCAAGGTTATTCGCGAGTTCTGAGGTAGCGCCGGCTTTTCAGTGTTAAACGGCGTCCGGTAGCCGGTGGGCGCGTCCCCGATAAAATAAAGCGGCCCCATTTTTTTCTAGCGCAATTAACCCATTATGGCTATTATGAAATATTTGCGTGCATGACAGATGCCGAATTGTTATCCTTATTATCAAAATACGAATTTGGTGGGTATCGCAACCGCCTGCCTGGCCAATCCGCATTTTAATCTATATCCGAAACCGCTGCATATCGCCGGCGCCCGCGAAGCCGCCTCCAGCTTGTTTGCATGCTTATCCAAACACACCTGCCTAGAGGATTGCGGCATTTTGTTTCAAGCCTATATGTGCGACGTATTCGGTTTTGAAGACGAGCAGCGGCGCGCTAGCGATGCGCACGGACGGCGCAGATTCCGGAACAGTTATTTAAGCCTGATTCAGGATTGGGGGCTGGACTCCAACAATGCGCAGGGCGCGGTTTTAAAAGGCTGGGTGGAAAGCCGCTTCGGTTTGGCGCCGAATTATCACAAACAACCTCTGGCCGGATTTATGAACAAGGAATGGATAGTGTATATCGAAGAAAAAATGCACAGCCGTTATCATAATAACTGTATTTATATGCAACTGGATTTGTTATACGAGTTTTGCCAGTGGGTGATCGAGCGCTTCCGCTTTCCGGCGGCTACGCATAAAACCTTATATCGCGGCGTGAATAACCTTGGCGAGGTGCGCGAGCAGGATAACCACTCCGTTGTGCGTTTCAACAGCGTTGTTTCTTTTACCGATCGACGCAGTATCGCCAGCGAGTTCGGCGCTTATATCCTGGAGACGGAAGTGCCCATGGTCAAACTGGTTTTTTTTAACGACTTACTGCCGCACCATGCTTTGCACGGCGAGGCGGAGTATCTGGTCATAGGCGGCGAGTACCGCGTCAAAGTGTCGCGTTAACCGCTGGCCGGTGCTCACTGGCATTCGATCTTGAAAGTAAACGCCTTGGCTTTATCGCCGATATCTTCTATAGATAAAGGTTTGCTTGCATGTGTGGCGTCGTATTTTATATTGTTGGCGTCCAGAAAATTGGCGACTACATTGGATTTGATCGCGAAATTGACATTTTGCGGGATATCGCCGGTCATACTCGCCGCCTTAATCGCATTCAGTTTGCTATCTACGACGCCGATGACATTGCCGTTCTGATCGAGCAGCGGGCCGCCGCTGTTCCCGGGTTGCACCGGCGCGGAGATCTGCAATTTACGGATGTCGTCCTTAATACCGGCTAACGCGCTGATGATGCCGGTTGACAAATTGCCGGTAGACGCCAGAGCCCCGGCCAGCGGGTAACCATAGGTAATGATTTGTTCGCCCTGGCGCATCGGGCTGCTGATATTGAGCTGGGCGTGGGCTTTGTTGTAAGTAGCGACCTTGATTAAAGCCAAATCGTTTTCCTGAGTCGCCGCCACAAAAGTTGCCGGCGCGGTTTCGTTGGTATGCAACACCGCCACCAGATTGGCGCAATTTTTAATCACATGCGCGTTGCTGAGCGCCAGACCCTCTTCATTGATAAAAAAACCGGTGCCGAAAGATTTGGTTTTGCCGTCGCCCGTTGCTTGATTAGGAAAGGCCGAACCGGTGTTGGCGGTTTGTTCGAGTACATACGCCGCTTTGACAACCGCATTGTTAAAAGAATCGAATTGTCGGCTGCCGGTAAGCACCGTATCGATATTAACGGGCTCTCTGCCGGGAAAGCCGGTTTTGGACAAATACCATTGCCAGTTGCCGTTTTTATTGCCCATAATCCACAGTTTATAGTTGTAGCCGATACTGGAATAACTTTCGGTATTGGCGGACCGGGCGGTGTCCGTTTTATCGAACACTTTTCCGGCGTTTACAATATCGGTATGAGCAAGATTAAAAATTTCGTTAAAATCGAGTCCGGTCTCGATATGTTCTTCATCTATATTCGCAGATGGTTTTGGGCCTAACTGTTTTAAGGCGTCTCTAGTCGGAATAACGATAATGGCCGAACCGCCCAGCCGTGGAGAGGTTACCGCCACTTTTTCGATAACCCGGTTTAAATCGGAGCGGAAGGCTGAAATAACCGTTTCGCGGCTTGGATATTCCTTATTATTATATTTAAACGTAGAACTGCATCCGCCGGCTAAAAGCATTAAAACGAATACGGTGAAAAGTATTTTCATAAAGTCTTCCAAATTAGACTATAAGATTCGGTTTTGTCTAGCGGCTATGATTGAATCAGCTTTTATTACCGATTGTCCGGTTTTATATTAAAACCTGTTTATGCTATCAAACCTTAGCACATAACTCCAGAAGCGTACAAAAGCAAGGCTAACCGCCTTAAATTTACCTGCGCTGGCTTTTCAGGCTATGAGACAATTTAACGAGCCCATCCATACAGGTTTTTATACGATGCCGGAACTGAAATTTAACAACGCCCTGGCCGCATATCTTGGTTTTGCATGCGGAGACGCGCTAGGCGCTACCGTGGAATTTATGCGGCCCCGGCAGATACAACAGCGCTATGGCGTGCATACGGAAATGATAGGCGGGGGCTGGTTAGGGCTGGAGGCCGGTCAAGTCACCGACGACACGCAATTATGTTTAACGCTGGCGCAGGCCGTGCTGGATCACGGCGGCTGGAATATAAAGGCTATCGCCGATTATTTTTCCGTCTGGCTGGACAGCGATCCGCCCGATGTCGGCGACACCATCCGCCGCGGCCTTAACCGCTACCGGCGCACCGGCGAAATTTTCGGCCCGGAGCGGGCCGACGATGCCGGAAACGGCGCCTGCATGCGCAATTTGCCGGTCGTGCTACTGACCTTAAACCAGCCCGCCGCATTGATACGATGCAGTCTGGAGCACAGCCACATTACCCATAATCATCCTTTATCGGACGCCGCGACGTTAACTTTGGGGGCCATGCTAAGCCGGCTGATTCAAGGCGAAGGCGTCGACGCCTGCCGGCTGGAAGCGGAGCGTTTGCTGAGCCGCCATCCGGAGTTTACGTACGCGCCCTATCCGGGCAAAGCCTCCGCTTATATCGTCGACACCATCCAAACGGTACTGCATTATTTTTTTAGCACGGATAGTTTCGAATCCTGTCTGATCGCCACCGTCAATCAGGGCGATGACGCCGATACCACCGGCGCGCTGGTCGGCATGCTGGCAGGGGCCCGCTATGGATTGGAGCAAATCCCGGAACGCTGGCTGAGCCGGCTGGATAGTGAGGTGGTCGGCCGCATACATGCGCAGACTAGAGAATTGTTGAAGTTGGGGGATGAATTAGGGGTTTGAAGCGCAATGGAACGGTTATGCTGAGCTTCGCATAATACGTACTTATGGAAAGCAAATTGTTATGTGAAGTATATTAAGCACAGGGTGACGGCGGACTCTGTTTGACTTGGTTCCCCCACATATCAATGCTCTGATTTGCTTTCCATAATAATGCCGCCATCCTTCAGGGCACCCTTTTGAAGGAGGTTAGCATGTTAACCACTTATTTTAAATCCCTGCCAACTATCGCGCGGTATCGTT
>JBEKBU010000276.1:0-5323 GCA_050015235.1 Methylomonas sp.
TTGATGTTGCAAAACTTACCCTTTGTGCAACAAGTTGTTTCGTACTAAACAACGATATAAACAAACAAACAAACAAATAAACGAACAAACTAAGGCGGAAAGTGAACCACGCGGGGGCGCGTGGTCTTTTCTGCGTGGCCTTCTGCATGGCTCCGGCATGCGGGCCACTACGCGCCGAAAACGGCGCTATTGTTTAACAGAGTTATGATTCGTCTTTTGTCTTAGCGGTCACGGGTCAGGTCTTGAAATACGACATTATAATGTTATATTTCAAGACCTGACCATGTCGATCTCCAGAAAGCTTATCATTGCCGTGAATAAGCTTCGCCAATCATGGCTACGCAGGCTGTTTATTTTCAGCTGTCTTTCCCGTTCTAAAAATTGGGTGGGCGACAAAATTTCAATTTCTTGATGCTTGCCTAAGTCCTGCAAGTCTTTGTCGCCGGAAACAGCTAAATCTAAAAATTTGTTGTCTTTTGGGTCTCGGCAAGCATCTGTTTGGTAGCTGATTGAAATGAATTCCGAGCGTGTAGCCAAATCTTGCAAAAGGCTTTCCCGTTCTTCGTTCGTCAAAACCTTATTGAATTTCCCCCGCTGGATGACTTCTTCGATTTCGTGAAAAGTATCATTGGATTGTAAAATCTGATAATTATCTAGGATTGTGTCTAGTGCTTCTCTTGCTACTCCATTTCTCTTTATAGCCGCACTTATTAATACATTGGTATCAACCACAATTCTTTCTTCATCCATAAAAACTAAATATCTTTTAGAAGCTCGTCCAGCATTTCGTCGGTATATCCACGTTCTTTCACGTTTTGGGCGATTTTATCCATAGTCCCTTTTAGCTTTTGGGTGCGCCGTTGCTTTTCCTCTTTGCTGACTTGGGCAATAGGCAACTTGCTTTCGTCAATGGGTTCTTTTTTGTTGGGAATAGTTGCGTTCATAGCCTTGCCCCCCCTTTAAATTGTTACGGTCTGATTTTATATTACCAACAAAATCGGCAAAATGACAGGCAAAAACACTCAGTCTTTGAATTTACAAGTACGGGGTCAAGACTTGTTATTTGCATAAATAACTTGAACTCCATTTGGTGCATTGTCTAGCTATTCGGTTCTGCCGTGGTCTTGGTCTATTGCGTTAAGTTCCGCGCTTCTGGCTTTCATCGCCGCAATTCGTTTTTGCCGTTCCTCGGCAACGCTTGATGAAATAGACGGCGAGGGTTCATCAACTGATTTTGTTTTTTCGGAAATAGCCACGTTCATAGTCTTGCTCCCTTTAAATCGTTAAGATCTATTTTAATATTACCAACAAAATCGGCAAAATGACAGGCAAAAGCGCTCAGTCTTTTATTTTAGATTACTTAAAACTGTCTCATTAGCAACAGTATCGTTTCAATGTTAGTAACAAATAAACTGTCTGGCTTTAAGTTATGGTCAACCTGTAGGTGCGCTTCCTCGATTAATCCGCGAATTTGATCAACCCCCCCCTAAAGGATGGAAAGAATATTGGCCTTTAAGTAAAATACAACTGTAATGGCATTCTTATAATCGATGCCATAATTAAAATAATGTTATGAATTCATTATCAACCAGGGTTGTCAGGGGGCGGGCGCATTGTCTTGCCTGCCCAAATCCGCGCCGAATTGGGAATTAAAGAGGGCGATGAACTGTTGTTAACCACGGTCAACGGCGAAATACACATCACACCAAAAGCGCTTGCGCTCCAAAATGCGCTGGAATTGGTGCGGAAGCATGTATCCGCAACGCCCGGCTTAAGCAATGCGCTCATTGCGGAACGTCGTTTAGAAGCCGAAAATGACGGACCAATAGAAGGGTCTTTAGGTGGGTATGAAGATTTAACGCAATTTTTCAATCGGCGTCAACAGTGATGGCCAAAAATAATTTTCAAAAATCGGTTGCTAAGGATTTAAGTATGTCTGGTTGGCGCTCAGCAATTTTAAACAAAGTTTTTGCTGCTCCCGTCGGCTGTCTCCGGCCTTGCTCCCATTCTTGCAAAGTTCGGACAGAAACCCCAAGCAGTTTAGAAAATTGGCGCTGAGTTAGTCCGGTATTGATTCGAGTGCTGGCCGCCAGGGTCATTATTTCGTCGCTCTCTACTGTGCCGTCGGCTAGTGTTACCAATCGGCGAATTTTACCGTCCGCTTGCGGTAAAAACTCAGTTTTTCTTCCCCAAATTCCGGCCTTCATCTGTCTGACAGATTCCAGTAGTTTTTGACCTAGTTCTTCGCCGGTCATAGTTGTGTTTGATTCAGACATTGCCAATTGTCTCCTTGATGGTTTTCAATAAATGCCCTGGTATATTGCCTTGCACATTCTTTGCATAGATAACCAGCAAGTAAATTTCGCCATACGCCAGACGATTGTAATAGATCACTCGAACTCCTCCACGCTTTCCCGTTCCTTCACGAGTCCACCTAATTTTTCGGCAGCCTCCGGAACCTGGAACTACTGTACCGGTTTCAGGACGCTCTACAAGCCAAGCGCAAAATTCTCCGCGTTCATCTTCATTCCAAATAGATTTTGAATCATGCGTGAATAGGGCGGTTTCGATGATGGTGTACATAATATTATTGTACGTCATTGACGTATAAATGCAAAATATTTTTGTTTAACTACCCTGGGTTTTTTCGGTGGATGGTCGTTGAGCGATGGACAGGATATACATCCCGTCCGAAACGTTACGGACGGGGTTGCAAACCCCGTCCAGCCAAAATGCCCAATTTGAATGTTAAACCGGACATTCGAAATTATCAAATTACCGACTCAAGCTACACGGACGAATTTACGCGTAGGTTCAATAGCTATCGCTATCCGCCAAATACATCTCGTTAAACTTACCGCCGTGCTCCGCGCCCAATTTAATCATCAAGCGTACTTCATTGCGCGAGTCGGCGGAATTAAGCGCGTCCTCGTAACTGATCTTTCCTTCCTGATATAAATCAAACAAAGCTTGGTCGAAGGTCTGCATGCCCAATTCCCTGGAGCTTTTCATTAATTCCTTAAGCTTATGGACTTCGCCTTTTCTAATTAAATCCGCCATTAGCGGCGTATTTAACATGATTTCAATCACCGGATAGCGCCCTTGTCCATCGGCGCGTTTGATTAATTGTTGGGCGACGATGCCGCGTAAATTCAAGGATAAATCCATAAATAACTGGCCATGCATTTCATCCGGAAAAAAGTGCTGAATGCGGTCCAAGGCCTGATTGGCGTTGTTTGCGTGCAAGGTGCAAATACACAAATGGCCGGTTTCAGCGAAGGTAATGGCGTGCTGCATGGTTTCCCGGCTCCGGACTTCTCCGATTAGAATGACATCCGGCGCTTGCCGTAGGGAATTTTTCAGCGCGATTTCGTATGACATCGTATCCAGGCCAACTTCGCGTTGCGTAATGATGCAACCCTGATGCGGATGCACAAATTCTATCGGATCTTCGATAGTAATAATATGCCCGGTGCTGTTTTCATTGCGGTGCCGGATTAAAGCGGCTTGCGACGTCGATTTGCCGGTGCCGGTGGCGCCGACAAAAATGATCAGCCCGCGTTTGTGCATAACCAGTTCTTTAAGTATTTCAGGTAGATGCAGTTCCTCCGGCGAAGGGATATTGGTCTCGATGCGCCTTAGCACCATACCGGCCGAATCCCGTTGCGTAAATGCGCTGACCCGGAATCGGCCCAGCCCGCTGGAGCTTAGCGCAAACTGGCATTCTTTAGACTGTTCGAATTCCAGTTTTTGACGCGGATTCATAATGCCTAAAACGATTTTCTCAGATTGTTCCGGAGTCAAAGCGTTTTTTGACACATCGACAATTTTACCGTCTATTTTCATGGCCGGCGGTTTTCCGGCGGTAATGAATAAGTCGGAGGCTTTTTTCTCTATCATCAAAGCCAATAAGGCGTTAAAATCCACGCTATCCTCCCGGTTTAACGGAACAGGTCTTTATTGACCGCTTTGACCATTGCCGCTTTGCTGGAAATTAGGCCGCCGTCCACCAATTCCTTAAGATTCTGATCTAGAGTCTGCATGCCGTCCTTGCGGCCGGTCTGAATGGCTGAATACATTTGCGCCACTTTAGCTTCTCGGATAAGGTTACGTATCGCGGAAGTGCCTACCATGATTTCATGGGCGGCGATACGCCCGCCGCCGATTCTTTTCAGCAAGGTTTGGGAAATTACGGCTTGCAAGGATTCCGATAACATTGAACGTATCATGTCTTTCTCGGCCGCCGGGAATACGTCGATAATCCGGTCTATGGTCTTTGCCGCCGACGTGGTATGTAAAGTCCCGAAAACTAGATGTCCGGTTTCCGCGGCTGTAAGCGCCAAACGAATGGTTTCCAGATCGCGCATCTCGCCTACGAGAATAATATCCGGATCTTCCCGTAACGCCGAGCGCAACGCTTCGGTAAACCCATGCGTATCGCGATGAACTTCGCGCTGATTAATGAGCGATTTCTGACTTTCGTGTACAAATTCGATCGGATCTTCAACTGTCAGAATATGTGAATATTCATTCTGGTTTATATGATTGATCATGGCGGCCAAGGTGGTTGACTTGCCGGAGCCTGTCGGGCCGGTTACCAGCACAAGGCCGCGCGGTTTGCTGCAGATTTCTTGAAAAAACCGTGGCGCTTCCAATTCTTCCAAGGTTAACACCTTGGAGGGAATAGTCCGGAATACCGCCGCTGCGCCACGATCCTGATTATAAGCGTTCACCCGGAATCGGGCGACGCCCGGCAAACCGAACGAAAAATCGGTTTCCAGAAATTCTTCGTAATCGCGCCGTTGCTTATCGTTCATAATGTCATAAATCAAAGCATGTACTTCTTTATGCGCTAAAGCCGGGATATTGATACGGCGGATGTCCCCGTCTACTCTGATCATGGGCGGCAATCCGGCCGACAGATGTAAATCGGAGGCTTTATTTTTTACTGAAAAACTCAATAATTCGGCAATGTCCATGGTTTATTTTCTCTCTTCATGTTGAGCGCAGCTTATACAGTTTTCGACAAAGGGCAGGGCGGCAAGCCGTTCCGGTTTAATCGGCTGCCCGCAAGTTACGCATAAGCCATAGACGCCGGTATCGATTCTATGTATGGCTTGTTTGATTTTTTCAATTTCGATTCGGGCGGCGATACCTAAAGCATCCAAAACTTCATTGTTTTCATTTTCTATGGCTTGCTCGGAAAAATCGCGTTCAGGCGGTTGATCGACATGTCTTACATCATCGCTGATTTGCGTTAGTTTCGTCTCCAACTCTTTCTGCATCTCAATTAAACGATTACGAATGGGTTGATAGTCTTGCA
>JBEKBU010000277.1:0-5812 GCA_050015235.1 Methylomonas sp.
TGCGCAAAACTTTTCAGCGCCAGCCTAAAACGGGTGGCGTGGCTGAGACTGCCGGCGGAGGTTTTTAATTCGGTCAGGATTTGTTGATAATCGTTAGGATCGACAATTACCGCCACATCGGCATGACTTTTCGCCGCCGAACGGATCATGGCCGGGCCGCCGATATCGATATTTTCAATGGCGGTTTCCAGGCTGCAATTAGGATCGGCGACTGTTTTTTCAAACGGGTACAGATTCACAATCAGCATATCGATAGGCCGGATACCGTTTTCAGCCATAACCGCATCGTCTATACCGCGCCGGCCCAATAACCCGCCGTGAATCTTAGGATGCAATGTTTTCACGCGGCCTTGCATCATTTCCGGAAAACCGGTGTAATCGGCTACTTCGGTAACCGTAACGCCTTGTTCCGCCAGCAATTTAGCCGTGCCGCCGGTCGATAGAAGTTCAATGCCCAAGCGGACTAGCTCCCGGCAGAATTCAGGAATGCCTGATTTGTCGGAAACGCTAACCAATGCGCGGGCCACTTTTTTATTCATGCCTACCTCGGAATTAATGGGGAGTATTAATTGTTTTTTAAGTTTTGGCCACAAAATGCAGGCTTACCGCAAAAATAGACGGGCGAAAACTTGAGAGAAATTTAAAATGCGGTAAAAGTTAGGAGATACCGTGATGTTCAAGTTTTTTTCGTAACGTGCTGCGGCTAAGACCCAACACTTTTGCCGCTTTGCTTTGATTGAAATCGGAGTGCTTAAGCGCCGTTTCCAGCAGCGGCTTTTCCACTTCGGTCAATACCAGTTGATATAAACCGGACGAATCATGTCCGTTCAGATGGCTGAAATACTCTTCAACGCATGTGCGCACATGGTCGGAAAGAGTATGTTCATTGCCGGTGCGAATAGTTATTGTATTAATTTCCATTTATGCGACTCGTTAATGAGATTAAATCAAATGACGTGTTAACCAAGATCAGTTGCGTTTCAGGCTGATGGGCTTGATTGATTGCCGATTTAAGCGCTGACGGTAAAGCGCCGATTTGATCGAAATACCAGCCGATATGCTTGCGGGCAATTTTAACACCACTGCTTTTACCATAAAAGCTGTAAAGATTATCCAGGTGTCGGCCAAGCAGAATTTTGATTTCGCTCAAAGAAGGCGGCAAATATTCCTTGCCAGCCAGCATACTGGAAATTTCAGCAAAAATCCACGGTTTTCCTCGCGCCGCACGGCCGATCATGACGGCGTCCGCGCCGGTATATTCTAAAACAAATCGGGCTTTGGCCGCATTGCCGATATCGCCGTTCGCAATGATGGGTATTTTCACCGTTTCTTTAACGGCTTTGATCGTCTCGTATTCGGCGTGGCCGGAAAATTTGCAAGCCCTGCTGCGGCCGTGGATAGTTAAAGCCTGAATGCCGCTATCCTCGGCAATTCGGGCAATAATAAGCGCATTGCGGTTTTGCGTATCCCAGCCGGTGCGTATTTTTAGCGTGACCGGAATTTCGACAGCCGCCACTACGGATTTTAAAATATCGGCAACCAGCCGTTCATTTTTTAATAAAGCGGAGCCGGCCGCAACCGAACAGACTTTTTTGGCCGGGCAACCCATGTTGATGTCGATAATTTGGGCGCCGCGCTGCTGGTTCAATATAGCCGCTTCCGCCATTTGCCGGGGATCGGCGCCTAAAATTTGCACCGCGCGCAAACCGCCGCCGTTAAAATCAGTTTTTTTTAGGGTGCGGGGATGGCGCTGCAAATGCGCGTGGGAAACAACCATTTCCGAAACCGTTAACGCCGCGCCGAATTGCGTGCATAATTGTCTGAACGGTTGATCGGTAATACCGGCCATCGGCGCCAGTAACACATTATTCGAAAGCAGGTAGGGGCCAATTTGCATATTTCTTTAGCGCGAGGCGATGCCGTTGGAAAGTTGCCGGAGACCGTTGCGCAAACCTTGTCGAATGAACGCTTCAAATTTGACGTTTAATAGTTTTCCGGCAGTTTTTTTATAATTTTGAGTTTCCTTCCTTCTTTGACCAGATAACCGCCTTTGACTAAGTCGGTAAGATAGCGGTTGATGGTTTCGCGGCTCGTGCCGATTAAGTTGGCCAACCCTGTTTGAGGCGGCACGTTATAAATCACAAAAATATTGTCTTCTTTAACGGCGAGTTTCATAAGTACGTCGACCATTCTCTCGTAGGCGTCGGAGAGCGCCAATTGTTTGGCTCTATCGGTCAGCAAGCGGATTTTCTCGCACATGACTTTCAGCATGGCGATAGCTACTTTAGGATGTAATTCCAGCCAATGCATGAAATCCTGTTGGGAAATAACCGCGCAGGTAGTCGCTTCCAGCGTTTCAACCGTGGCCGACCGCGGTTCGTCGGAAACCGCGGATAAATCGCCGAAATAACTGCCGGGCCCTTGAATTGCAAATGTGAATTCCTTGCTTTTTAGATTGGCGGAATAAACGCGCACCTCTCCGGATAGCACGATATAAATCGAATTAGTAGTATCGCCTTCCGTAATAATAATGGCGCGTTTATGGTATTTAAGTTCTTTAGCTTTTTTTGCTAAAGATATTAGCGCCTCATCCGGCTGTTCGGCAAGAAACGGAATTTTTAACAGGTTCGAAAGTACTTCTTGATGCATTTGGCTTATCCTCAAAAACTTTTCATTACTCAGAAAAAAGTCCGGCATTACCGTAATAGAGGATTTTATTTTACCTGAACTTTCCAGGCCATTATCAGTAAAATTTAACATGGCTTCACCGTTTGCTGGTTGAGAGAGTAAGTTTTCTTGCCGAAGTTGAAACCGGTCATTCAGGCGGAAGACGCAGCGGATACTCTTGTGTCCGCACGCGGGCTGCAACTCTGCCGGCGCCTTGCGACGAATCGGTGCTAAAATTTTGGAGCATGGCGGTAACCGTGATATGAAGTGGGGAATTATTTAATGAAAAAAGGCTTAGCCAAATTCCTTCGGCTAAGCCATAGTCCAACGACAGACAAGAATAATTCCATTTCAATGAGAGCGCCTTTAAATCAAAAACATTAAACACAATTAAAGCTTGATATTAAAAACGAGTTCAGTATGAACCGATTCAAATGAACCGTCTGTTAGAAAACTCACAAAATAAATGTGAACTAGTCTATGGATATCAAGCATGCTTCGATACAAAATAAAAATAAATAAGGGGTTTTAATGGATTAAAAAATCTTTTCGATCAAACGATGTGGATAATTAATTTTCTTGCTTAATTTAGGTTTAAATTTATAATTTGTGACGCATATCAATTTATTTTGTTTTTAGCGCCTTTTCAAGTTAACTCAGCCTAAGCGAGGCGAGATGCTCGCCTACATAACATGCGCTTTTGTTCGGACAGATTAAAAGTGAACCGTTTGATTTAATTATAATTATAGCGTGCGGCGGCCGGCATGAAGAA
This sequence comes from Methylomonas sp., assembly GCA_050015235.1. Lineage (GTDB taxonomy): Bacteria > Pseudomonadota > Gammaproteobacteria > Methylococcales > Methylomonadaceae > Methylomonas. Next base: position 3,440 of record JBEKBU010000277.1, read on the forward strand.
TCCGTGTTTTGTTATTCTTATTGTTCTAGCGTGGTTTCCGCTTTATTGCCGGCCTGATAGCGATGCCGGCAAAAACGGCTGCCCGGACAACGCCGGCGCCCAACTGGTTTCCCTGCAAGGCGAACTTTCTTTCGACGCCGACGGGCAAGGCCGTTGGCGGGCCGCTCATCTGAACGACCTCATTTGCGAAGGCGCCCGGATACGGATGGAAGCCGACAGCCGCGCCTCCCTGCTGCTGCCGGATCATGTCATACTGCGGCTTAAAGCCGGCACGGTGCTAAATTTAAATAGCATCGCCTCAACTAGGCCGGCGTTGCTGGACTTGCTGACCGGCTTCGTGCATTTTATCAGCCGCACCCCCCGCCATCTGGAGATCAGGACGCCTATCGTCAACGCCGGTCCGGAAGGCACCGAATTTGCCCTCAGCGTCGACGCCGCCAAGGCGTCGCTGTGGGTTTACGAAGGCGGGGTGCGGTTTTTTAACGACCAGGGCGCGGTCAGCGTCGGCTCCGCCGCCGGCGCCATAGCCGAGCGCGGCCAAGCGCCGCGCGCCCAACTCGACATCCGCCCGGAAGACGCGGTGAACTGGGCGCTGTATTACCCCAGCCTGTTGCCTTATCCGGAAGCCGGCGCCGATGTGGACGGCGCGCTGCTCGCCGCAATCGCCGCGTTCCGGCAAGGCCAAGTGGAAAACGCCCTGGCCGGCCTGGATGCGCTGGCGGCGGAAAAACGCACGGCTTATTATTACAAAGTCCGCGCCGCCATGCTGTTGAGCCTGGGCAGAGTCGCGCCCGCCATGCAAGCGATCCAGGCCTTGCAAGCGCTAAAAAGCGACGACGCCGATGCGCTGGCCTTGCGCTCGGTCGTGGCGCTCGCGCAAAACGACAAACAGCAAGCCTTGGCGCTGGCGAAGCAAGCCGCCGCCGCCGACCCCCATTCCGCCACGGCGTTTGCGGCCCTGTCCTATGCCGAACAAGCCCATTTCGATCTGCCTAAAGCGCTGGCCGCCGCCGAACAAGCCGTCCGCCTGGCCCCGCACGACGCCATGGCCTGGGCGCGGCAAGCCGAACTGCAATTGTCGCTGGGCTTGCCGGCGGACAGCGAACAGGCCGCCAAGCAAGCGCTGGCCCTGGATCCGAATCTGGAAAGCGCGCATACCGTCATGGGCTTCGCCTCGTTGCTGCAAATGCATACCGAGGCGGCGCTGGCGGCTTTTAACCAGGCCGTCGGCCTGGACTCGACAGCGCCGCTGGCGCGCCTCGGCCTGGGGCTGGCGAAAATCCGCGACGGCGAACTGGAAGCCGGCCGCCAGGATCTGGAAATCGCCGTCTCGCTGAATCCCGGCAACGCGCTGCTGCGCAGCTATCTGGGCAAAGCCTATTACGAAGAAAAACGCCCGGAACTGGCGCATGAAGAATTGCAACTGGCCAAACAGCGCGACCCGAAAGACCCGACCGCCTATTTTTACGACGCCATCCTGAAGCTGACGGTCAACAATCCGATCGAAGCGCTGCAAGACATCGACCAGGCCATCGCCCTGAACGACAACCGCGCCGTTTACCGCTCCAGCCTGGCGCTGGATCGCGACCTGGCGGCGCGCAGCGCCGCGCAGGGCCGGGTGTATAACGAACTGGGCTATCAGCAGCGCGGGCTGCTGGAAGGCTGGAAATCGCTGGACGCCGACAGTTACAACTATTCGGCGCACCGGCTGCTGGCCGACGACTACGCGCAACTGCCGCGCCACGAAATCGCCAGGATCAGCGAGTTACTGCAATCGCAGTTATTGCAGCCGGTCAATATCACGCCCATCCAGCCCAATCTGGAGGAGAGCAGCTTATTCGTATTGAACAGCCTCGGCCCGAGCAATTTAAGCTTTAACGATTGCAGGCCTCCGGCATTTACGGCGGCAATAACACCGTCGGCGACAACGTGCAATTGTCCGGCATACGGGATAATCTGTCGTTCAGTTTGGGGCAGTTCAACTACGGCACCGACGGCTTTAACGCCAATAATTTCTTTAAGCGCAACGCCTATAACGCCTTTTTGCAGAATAAAGTAACCGATCACTTGAATTTGCAGTTCGAATACCGGCACGAATTTACCACGAACGGCGATTTGTCTTTGAATTTTGATCGGAGTAATTTTAATAATAGTTTAACGCAAAAAACTAGCCAGGATAGCTATCGGCTAGGCGGGCGCTATGAGTTTAGCCCCAACTCATCGTTGATAGGGTCAGCCATTTATCAGAAACTGAATTACGCGACGAGTAGTAATGAGTTCTTGACAAATGCAACAGGTAATGTACAAGCTGTTTTAGCTAATCAAACCGACATCAACGGATTTATCACCGAATTACAGCATAACTATAGTAAT
>JBEKBU010000278.1:0-5224 GCA_050015235.1 Methylomonas sp.
AGTCGTCCCCTCTACGTTCGGGTATAGGTATCTACACAAAATTAAGGAAAAAATTAATTTGATCCCCTCACCCCAGCCCTCTCCCGGAGGGAGAGGAGGTAGACTATAGCTTAACTTAACGGATTTACCTCCTAACGTGTTAATTATGCGTCAATTTTATTGCGTTTGCCCTGGCTTGGCGATATAAACTATTCTGCCGGAAACTATAAAGTGATATATTTCCCGGATCGATAATTCAGGGCAATAGGCGGATTAATGGGCGTACAGGAAAATTTCGAACAAATTCCTTTAAAAGACTTTACAGAAAAAGCCTATCTGGATTATTCGATGTACGTCATTCTGGATCGGGCCTTGCCGCACATAGGCGATGGTTTGAAACCGGTACAACGCCGTATTGTTTACGCGATGTCGGAACTGGGATTGACGGCGCTGGCGAAATATAAAAAATCCGCGCGCACCGTCGGCGATGTCTTGGGTAAATACCATCCGCATGGCGATACGGCTTGTTATGAAGCCATGGTGTTAATGGCGCAGAACTTTTCATACCGCTATCCGTTAATAGACGGCCAAGGCAACTGGGGTTCGCCCGACGATCCTAAATCGTTCGCCGCCATGCGTTATACCGAATCGCGATTGACCGCCTATGCGCAAACTTTGTTGAGCGAACTGGGGCAAGGCACTGTCGATTGGGTTGATAATTTCGACGGTACGCTGGAGGAGCCCGCATTATTACCAGCCCGCTTGCCGAACTTGTTGCTGAACGGCGCCATGGGCATCGCCGTGGGCATGGCTACGGATATTCCGCCGCATAATCTGCGGGAAGTGGCGAACGCTTGCCTGCAATTGTTGGATGCGCCGGAAACGCCGCTGCCGGAACTGCTCCAGCATATCAAGGGCCCCGATTATCCGACCAGCGCCGAAATTATCACGTCGGCCGCCGATATACTGAAACTGTATCAATCAGGTAACGGTTCAGTGAAAATGCGGGCTAAATACGAATTGGAAGACGGTAATATCGTGATTACCGCTTTGCCTTATCAGGTTTCCGGCTCCAAGTTAATGGAGCAAATCGCCGCGCAAATGCTGGCGAAAAAACTGCCGATGATAGAGGATTTACGCGACGAATCCGATCATGAAAATCCGACCCGGTTATTGATCATTCCTAAATCCAAGCGTATAGACGTGGATGCGGTGATGTCTCATTTGTTCGCCACGACCGATCTGGAGAAAAGTTACCGCGTCAACCTGAACATGATAGGTTTAAACGGCAAACCGCAAGTAAAGAATTTACAGCAAATATTGAGCGAATGGTTGAGCTTCCGGACTGAAACCGTGCGCCGGCGCTTGCAGCATAGGCTGGATAAAGTATTGGCGCGCCTGCATATACTGGCCGGTTTGCTGATCGCCTTTTTAAATATAGACGAAGTCATCGCCATTATCCGTCAGGAAGATCACCCCAAACCGGTGTTAATGTCCCGATTCGAGATTAGCGATTTACAAGCGGAAGCCATATTGGAGCTGAAATTACGCCATTTGGCCAAACTGGAGGAAATGAAAATCCGCGGCGAACAGGATGAATTGGAAAAAGAACGGCAGGCTTTGGAAAAAACCCTGTCTTCCGAGCGGTTGCTGAACAGGTTGATACGGAAGGAAATCGAACGCGACGCCGAAAAATATGGCGATGCGCGCCGTTCTCCCATCGTCGAGCGCGATGCCGCCCAAGCGTTGGACACGACGGAACTTATCAGCAATGAGCCGGTAACCGTGATTTTATCGCAAAAAGGTTGGATCCGAGCCGCCAAAGGCTACGATATTGAAGTCGAAAGTCTCAGCTACCGCGCTGGCGATGCTTTTCTGGCGGCGGCGCGCGGCCGCACCATCCAGCCGGCCTATGTACTGGATACCCTGGGCAGGGTATATATGATCGCCACTCACGATTTACCCTCGGCGCGCAGCCAGGGCGAGCCGTTGACAGGCCGATTGAATCCGCCGGCCGGCAGTATGTTTGTGGATGTATTCACCGGCCAGCCCGACGACTGGGTATTAATGGCCAGCAGCGCCGGTTACGGTTTCCGCGTGCAATTGAAAGAATTGCAAAGCAAAAACAAGGCCGGCAAAGCGGTTTTGAATCTACCGGCGTCAGCGAAAACCCTGGCGCCGGCGCCGATTTCTCCAGCCGATACTTTGCTGGCGGCGGTCACCATGCAAGGCCGCTTGCTGATTTTCCCGCTGCATGAGCTGCCGGAACTGGCGAAAGGTAAAGGGAATAAGCTGATACATATACCCAGCGCCGATCTAAACGCCAGCCGGGATGCGGTGATTGCCGTAGCGGCGTTAACAAACGCCGGCGAACTTAAAATAATATCCGGAAAACGCCATATCACCTTAAAATCAACCGATATGGCGCATTACTCGGGGAACCGCGCCAATCGCGGCGGCTTGCTGCCGCGCGGGTTTCAAAAAGTGGATGAACTGGAGAGTATCGGCGCAACCGATTGATATTTATCTAATTCTGTCGCGTAGCGGAGGTTGCGGAGTTACCAAAGCGACCAATGTCCGGTTGATAGAATAAAAAATGATAATAATAAATTAGTGGTCATATGCGCGGTTATTGCATCGACTAATTCGCCGCGCCTGTAAAGAGCTAGGGCATAACATAAACCGGCCAGAAATCCGGCCAGCCACTGGCCGTGCAAAATGCCGAATAAAAATGATGACGCCAAAAATGAAATCCAGGTAAATTTGCCGACGGCAACCTGTTCAAAATCCTTATTAACCAATTTGGCGATCAAGTAACCGCGGAAAGCCAGCTCCTCTATGATAGGCACGGTAATCGTAGCGCCTACAAATCGGAAAAACAGCCAGAAATAAACCACATATTCCTGTTGTAAAAACAATGCGCCGGCAAATTTTTCATCTTCGCTTGCCGATATCGGCGCTAATAACAACCATAGCCCAAATACAAATATTCCGATCAGCACCGCCATCAAACTAATATCCAACTTATAGCGGCGATATTGATAACGAAAAAACCACAAGGATATGGCGCTTATGATCACTTTTAGCGGATAGAGCCAATCGAAACCGTTGCTCATCGCTGTCGTTATCAATATGCTGGCCATTAACACGACAAAAGGCGTCAGCAACGCAGTCGCATTATTAGGCGGAGCGATGGCGGATTCAGCTAGCGGCGCGCGCGTATTTTTGAAAAACGCCATATTCCGGCAAGCCAAAATTATCACTATGCTTAAAAAAATAAATCCTATCCAGCCGGCGCTGGAATGGAATCCGCCAATGGCGATTTCAGGCGAAAATTTTGCGCCGATCAGGATCAACATAACGATGCGAAATACATTAAGCAGCCATATGGCGATAATACTGAATGGGAATAATATAAATACTCGCGGAAAACGCAGTTCCTTTCGGAACAACCAGAGATATAAACTTAAAAAAGCCGTAATTAAGCCCATGCCCTCATAGCCCGAACAAGCTGGCGAGATATTTACGAAAAAGTCCCCGGCGCCCAACGTAAAGTTTATGGGGTCGGCCGTTATATTCCGTTCAAGAATACTCAATAACCAACTCGCCAATCGGAAAGTTTGCAGGGCTAAAGAATCCCAGGCAATGGTCGCCAGTATTCCCAGCAGCCAAGCCAATAGGCCGGCTAGTCCGGCGGCCAACAGGATTTTAGATTGGCTATAAATTAAATCCGTCCAAAACCTTTTACCAGCGATTAGCAAAAATAAATTTACGGCCGCGGCTAAACCGGTTAGTAACCATGCCGAACCTAAAATATAAATGCTAAAGAAATTAAATCCGGTTTGACCGGGAATATCCTCAAGCAGTAACGCGCACAAATAATAAAAAGCTACGCCGGCCAGCATATGCATGAATAGATGAGGCGCCCAATGTACATTAGGCGAATGTTGATCAATTTTTTCTAAAATCGATAGATGCCGGGGGATGCTGAAAATTATCAAGGCGCCTGTCGCCGCCAGAAAAATTCTTACCAGTTTGCCTGCGTGGAAAAGCAAAGCATAAAATGGGTGAGGAACTTGAGATATTGTTCCAGAGCCGGTATCGAAGCGGGAGGTTATTAATAACAATTCAAGTACTAATAAAACCAAAACCGCAAGACAACGCGTTAAAAAAACATTGCGATTAACTAAGGTCTTTATCTCGAGCATTGTTTATAAAATATCAAGGCTGTAAATTTTACATAGGTTGCAAATTCGAATATTGGCGCCGAAAAGAAATTTGTCAGCGGAATTCAAGCCGCCGCCTTAATTTTCAGGAACTATCCGGATGGGGCATTGAGAATTACTTGGCGCTGAAGAGTAAGTATAGAGTAAAGCCAAGCCTTTGCGGCTTGGCTTTACTGAAAAGGCGCCGGACAAAAATCGTCCGATTTGGAGAAAGCTAATTTTTTAATAAATCGGAAAATATCGATTTCCTGGGCGTTAATCAGTGCTTTATTTTAAAGATCAAAGTGTTAACGCCAGGTTTTTAAAAAATTATTTACCACGGCGCTCCGCGGCGATTGCTAAGATACCGGACAACAAACCTAAGCCTAACACGGCCAGGCCGCCATCGATTTCCGGAACGCTGGAAATGGGGGCATTAGGACTTGTAAATTGTGCTTGGGCGAACACGCTAGCAGAAGCTAACGCAACAAAAAGGCCGAATTGACTAAATTTTTTCATTTTATTTACCATTGAATCAAGTTAAAAAAAGCAAGGACTCCAAACAAGCAAATAACTCGATTCGCGTGTCTAGCTCTAATCCTGAAGTGTTAACATTAACAGCATAATCACACTTATATATAAATCAATTAATTACGCCATTAAAGGCGCGCGGAAACGGGTATAGCGACTCAGAGAAAATAATAGCCGGCTCAGCCGTTTGTATCTATCAAGCCTTGCTTAAATTCCGATTCCGATTTTATTCTACTTATTCTAAGGTTATCGATCAATAGTACTTTTGTACAATGATAATTAGACACGCCAAATCGCACTGTTAAATTTCCGCCGAGCGCGCCCTGAACCGTGTTGCGCAGGATACTGCCCATTAGTACAATAGCAAGCGCCAAACCAATATGAAACAATTTAACAGACTATAAATCTATCATGATTTTTTTAGTTATGAAACAATAGGTTATTTTTATTTAGTTAGGTAATATTTAGTTTGGCGCATAAAAAAATCGCATAAACCGGAAAAAAGTTTA
>JBEKBU010000279.1:0-8060 GCA_050015235.1 Methylomonas sp.
GTTTTTTTACAATACCATCGGCATACCGGTGGCCGCCGGTCTGCTGTATCCTTTTTTCGGGGTTTTGCTCAATCCCATGTTTGCCGGGGCGGCAATGGCGCTGTCTTCAGTCACGGTAGTCAGTAACGCCAATCGCTTAAGATGGATTACGCTGGATGCCGGGCTGCAGATAGGGCATGCCGATTGGCCTGGGCACAAGTATATCGACTCGGCTATCAATTTAATCGACAGGGTAAAGACTTGAGTGTTGCGGGAAACGTAGGCTGGGTAGAGCGCTAGCGAAACCCAGATAAGCCTTCGCGCAAGCCATCGACCTTACGGATTGGTTTGATATTTGATCAGGCTCTCTCCATTGGTTATTTGACCCACAAGCGACATTCGCCGCAATTGGTTGATACTGCTGGTCAGCGCTTGATAGCAGTCGGGCGTTGTAAAGTGGTATATTAAGTCATCGGATTAAAAGCTAAAGAGTAAGAAGCTGCATAATTACAATGAAAATGTGGGTTTGAGTAGAGCTGGATCAATCGATTTTATCCTTGTTTACTCTCGGGGCTTCCCGAGTTGCACTAATTTGAACTAACTAATTTAGCTAAAGGAGTGATTATGTTACATATCAAATCAAAAGCAATTAGATCGGCTGTATGTCTTTGCGTCCTATCAATGCCGTTAACGCCAGTACTAACCCAGGCGGACACGGCAATTGTGTTGGCCGCGGCGGAAACCGGATCGGTAGCTGCGAGACAGGCTGCGGAACAAAGGGCTGCGCTAGCAAAAAAGGCTGCTGAGAGAGAGGCTAAAAAGGCTGCCGAGGCAAAAACGCCTGCCGAGGTAAAAGTTCCTAATGAGGCCACTAGACCTGTTGATGAGCAAAAGGGAAAATAATTGATATGCAGAAATCAATGGAGTAGACCCCCATTGATTTTGCTAATCGCTTAACTCAATGCGCCCGTGGATTGCGCTACGCTTAAATATAGCGTTATTTCAAAGCAGATTTTAGTTTCAAATCCACGCTGAATGACGGATTTATGGCGTCTACTTGTCTTCAATTATTTCAATATTCAAATTGCCACGTTTTATGCAACTTGCATAGGCCTCGTCGGGATTTTCCGCTTCTCTTGATTCTTCAAGGCAAGTAGTGGAAACCTCGGTATATCCGGTCAAATCGTCTCGCGGAACCGGCCGCCCCGCATGCGCCATGCAAGCAATAAACTCATTTTGATCATAACCAAGCGGTATTTGGACGGTAGTACCGCCCGGGACGAGCATATTCTGTTTGCTCGCGGAAGATTGGCGGCATTGATTTGCATCTGCAAAATATCCGCGGTTTGTAACCTGGGCAGATTGTTTTACTGGATCGTTGCCAGTGCATCCTGAAACCAACGCTACGCATAAATAAAACAGTGGATTTTTGACCATGATTACGTTCCGGATGGAATTAAACCAATTAGCTATCGAACCATGCCCGGCAACCGCGGGATGTGTTTTTTGAAACAGACTTTGTTTTGGTAAGCCCAATCCAAAATATAAAGAATGATTAGCGGCCATATTGCATCTCCAAAAACATTGCCGATGCCTAATTGTAGCAACCCGCAATCAAAAACCCACAAACCGGCAATCAGCGCATTTTTCGACCGGAATTAAATGCAACCGACGGGCGCTCAAACCGACATTATTTGCAACTGACCGCACCGGATTCAGATCGGCAATTTATTGTCGAGTATGGCGCTGTTTAAAGGCGCAAGCAACATGGTGATTTATTACAGTGAAAGGCGGTTTTCAGCGTTTCATGAATGTTGGATTTTATCAGGAGAGATGAGTAAGCATGAATCATGAATTCTCCTTCTTCCTGTTGATTATGGACGGACATCTGGTGTGGACATCATTGCGCATGGAAAATCCCCATTCAGGTTTACGCTACAAACATAGAGCTCTTTCGACTTTTTTTGTAAAAATGCCCATCATTGTCGGATTTGAAAACCTGCACCTGGTTACCTCCTTGTTTCTTGGCCCGATAGCAAGCCGCGTCGGCGGCCTCCAGAATGATATCGGCATCTCTATCGGCGCTGGATAGGGTTTTTAAACCGATACTGGCGCCAACTGAAAAGGTTTCGCCATTCCAAGTGAAACGGTAGTTTCGTATGCTTTCGCAAAGCTCATTGGCGATGCTCACCGCTTGATCAAGCATCAAGTGTTCGAACAAAATAGCAAACTCGTCTCCGCCTAGCCTGGCAAAGGTATCGCGTTGTCGAAGCTTGGCGGTAAGCATAGCGCTCAGGGTACGCAACAATTCGTCTCCAGCGGCATGGCCGCAACTATCGTTTACGACCTTAAAATGGTCTAAATCGAGGTAACAGAGCACATGTTCCGACTGGTCTGAATACGCGCTTTTTAGCACCCTGTCCAAGCGACGCTCGAACTCTGTCCGGTTGATCAGTCCGGTGAGCGGGTCATGGCTTGCCTGATGGGCAAGCGTCTGAATCAAAGCTTGAGATTTTGTTGCATCCCGAAACACCATGACCGCACCGTGAACTCCTTCGTCTAGTTTCATTGGGCAGGATGAATACTCGACTGGAAAAAATCGTCCTTCCTTGCTCCGGAAAAATTCGGCGCCGCGTTGCGGGACATATTCGCGAAAAGCGCTGTAGACAGGCCAATCATCCGCCGGAATGAGCGAACCTTCGGTATTACATTGGTGAATTATTTTATGCAGGTCTTGCCCTGATAGTTCTTCTTGGGCGTAACCCAGCATCGCCTGCGCCGCTCTATTGACAAAGGTACATCGCCCCTTTGCATCGATACCAACTACACCTTCATCGGTTGTTTCCAGGAGCAAGCGGAAATACTTTTCATTAACTCTCGAAACGGAATTCGCCTGCCTGAGTTCATGCAGCATTTTATCCAGGTTAATATTTGCCGACTTCAGGATTTCGCATTGTGTTTCAAGTTGCGCGGTGCGTTGACCGACCAGCTCTTTGAGGCGCTGGCGATAATAAAAAAGTTCCTGCTCGATATCCTTATCCTGAGTGATGTCGACCAAAATACCTTGCAGGAACAAGCTCCCTCCGGCTTCGTCGCGCACCACATTAGCCTCATCCAGATACCAGGAAACTTTGCCATTACTTTTAATCAGTCGATATTCGCAACGTAGAGGTATGTGATGTTCGTAAGTCTTGGCGTAGGCCTCTCTCACCAAGGGTAGGTCATCGGCATGGACTCGCTTCAGCAAACCCTGAGGATTATTTAGCCAGTCCTCGGCTGGGTAACCTAACTGCTGAATCTGCGGGCTGAGATATAACAGTTTGACCGGCGTTTCCAGCGATGCGATATAGGTGATGGCCGGAATTTGTTCCACCAGCGAGCGATATTTTGCCTCGCTGTTACGCAGTTGATCCAGGGCTTTCTCCTTATCCCGGATGGCCTTTGTCTCGCCAAGTGACCGAAATAGCGTATTTAGCAGCAATTTCCAATTCGAATTCTTGATAGTAGGGCTGTGCGCGCACGGTTTGAATTTTTCTACACACTCTCCGTTGTTGAAGTCCGGCGATAGGGAGTCTAGTTGGGTGGAATCAGGCCGACGGTTGCGGGCCAGTTTAAGGCCCTGATTGATGGTTTCAGGCTCGATAATCAGACAGTCGTCGTTATCATAAAGTTTGAAATCGAGATTCAAGCCATGGCGATTACTTTGATCATCGTCCACCATTACGCGCTTGTTAGGTTTATGAAGTACGGCGTTCATAGCGGAGCCTCCTTGAAAAAATCATTGGTGACGACGGCGATTTCCGTTGACGCGCCATCTTCTATCAAGTAATGCTTTGAAACGATGCTTGTTGTATGGAAATAAGCATAACGCAGCTCATTGCCGGAATCGTAAAGAACAGTAACCAAGGTTAACTTTACCCTTTCCAAATGAGGTGAAATACTCTCAAATTCTCTAAAAGGGCGAGTTGCTAGAAGTTGATTTTGTCTGGGGTTCTCTATATTTTTCATAAGGATCCTTTATTATCTTAATGCACAAACAAATAGTCTTTGCAAACCGATGGATGATGGAGCCTATTTAAACAATTATGTCGGTATGACAACAATTCGGTTGTATACCTGAGTAATACTACCCGGATGGAGTAAGTGAATTAACCAGAATTGGGTCAAAATGAAATTTCGTCAATGGCTGTATTTTGAAAAGAGGGATCAAAAGGAGTTCGGGCTTTTCTAAGTTAAACAGCCATTGATAAATAGGTTGCCGCTAACTGCTTCCCATGCCGACAGGCGCCGATCAATATTTGTCAATTTTTCTTCATTGAACGTCAACCGAGCTTGCATAATGTTAAACGGCGATCAAAGCCCGGACTCCAGCGTCGTATTAATATCGGCCGCCAAGCCTTCAACAGTGAAAGGCGGGGATAAATACCCGGCCATTTGTCCTTTTGGATTAACCAGAATCAGGTTGGCGGAGTGAACGAATTCGTATTGACCCGTTGCGTTTTCTTCTTTAAAAGCGGCCAAGCCAAGATTGGCGGCGAGCGCTTCGATTTGCTGTTTCGAACCCGTGGCGGCCTGGAAATCAGGCCCGAAGTGATGGATAAACTCGGTAAGGCGTTCAGGCGTGTCGTGCTCGGGATCGATGGACAGAAACAGCACTTTTAGTTGTTTTGCTTTGTCGCCAAGTTGCGCTTTCGCGGTTTTTAGTAAAGCCAAGGTGGCGGGACAAACTTCCGGGCAATAGCTGTAGCCGGCAAATACAAAGGTCCAATGACCGCGAATATCGTCTAAAGCAAATGGCGCGCCGGCGTCCGAAACTAAGTTGAACGCCTCTATCCGGCGCGGTTCCGGGAGAAAAGAGCCATTAAGCAAATCTTGTTTGTGTGGGGTAAACCATAATTCCTTCGCCAGTACTCCGAAAATTGCAACACAGGCCAGGAATAAAGCTATTCCAAACCGCCAGACAAATTTGCCGTTGCTTAAAGGGCTTCCGGTGATAGGCGACTCAGGGTTTTTCATCATGCTATCGTTTAGGATTTATTCATGACGAGAATAACAAAATCCTGGCTAATTTGCTTAATCAATGCAAAATACGGACGGCGGCCTACTCATGGTCGCTGAAACAGCGGCTCAATAACATGCCCCGAAAAGCGTCTTTCAGTTTTTGTATAGGCTTCCGTTTATATGGAAACAAATGTTCCGGATCCATGGCGCCGCGCAATCCATGCATAGATACTCAAGTTGGGTCCGTTTATAGATGGCCGCCAAAGCGGCTTGGTGGCGTTGGGCAAAATCGGCGAACCCGGCCATATAGGCGGCTTCTTCGTTTCTTTTCAGCTCGTCTTCATACATGCCGGCATTGACGTAATGTATCATCCAGTGCGCCGAAACGGCCATGTGGCAGGGATAAGGCTCGCCTTCAATCAAGGCCAGCCGGTATTTTCTAAATAAACCGTCGCGACCGCTGTAATCGATAAACGGCGATAAGAAAAATTCCTCGGCATCGACTCTGGCGAGATACGCGGTTAATTCCTCGGCGCCGGTTAATTTGTCCAGATCCCGGCCGGCGTGAGAGCCCACCGGCCGGATGATCAACGGAAAGTTACAATTCTGTAATAATGACGCTGCCTTGGATTCCTTAAGCGTCATTTCAGGCAATAAGCTGCGCGGGATTCTAAACGTTAAAGGCATAAGCAATCCGTCTATATTCTGGAGCAGTTCCGACGCGGCGTTGCGGGCGACTAATTTAATTTTCCCCGGCGCGTTGATGACGGGTTTCGGCCAGTGTTCCAGGATTGCTTGCCATGCAGTCAGTAAGCCCAGATTTTCATCCGCTTCGCCGATAGCCACCATAAGTATGTCATGGTCAGGGATAGCCGTGGGTTTGGGTTGGTCCGCGTCAACAAAATAATAGATTAAATCGATATCGCCATGCTCCAGCAAACAATCGATCGGCGTATTGGCGGCCAGATCGCCCGGCGCCGTTAATAAAAGCATGCGTAATTTTGCCGGTTGTGAGCTTGCCGGCAGATAATAAATACGCTGTTGCGCTAATGCCTGGTTTTGCATGGAAAAGGCGATCTCGCGCTGTCCCAGGCAGAACATGACCAGGGATAAATTCATCCACAAATTCGTATTTTCCGCACGGATTTGTAATTCCGCCAGCATTTCCCGGCCGATCGGCTGCAAGTCCATGCCGGCAATATTTTTACGCAGGAATGGCGCCAGCCCAAGAAAAGTATCGGCGGCGAGTGAAGTATTTTCAAAAGGAGGCGGCGTATTCAAATGGATTCTAAATTAAGGGATAGATAAATTGAGACTATTCAGCGGATTTCGAGCTAGCGTCAGCTGCCCGGCTGTTGTTAAAAAGTTAATTCCTCGGTGAATAGTCACGATAAGTTTTAATTTTCAGACTTCCGCCTCGGCCTTTAAATTAAGCAGTTGCCGTTTGGCCGCCTGAGCGCTTTCAAGATTGGGTTTGTTGAGCAAAATATAATCCAGCATCAGTTGAGAGGCGTCGAAGATTTTATGTTCCGCGTACAGCATGGCTAATTTGAGCTGTGTAAACGTATCGGCCGGAAACTTGTTGATATATTGGTTATACGCATCGATTGCCGGGACTATATTGCCTTGCAGCCTCTGTAATTCCGCGTATAACGGCAGATAAACCGGATTAAGCTGGGACAGGCACTGTAACGATAAATTAGCTGAAGGGAGGTTGTTTAGATTGATGCAGATATCGGCAATTCTAATCAGCGCTTCTTCCAAGAGCGTCTCCGCCGTTTCGACGATTTGCTGATAGTGGGCCAACGCCTCTTCGGGTTGAAGTTGTAACTCGGCCAGGTAAGCGTTGATTAAATCGCGGTAAGGCGCCGCTTCGCTTTGCTGCTGATGTTTTTCCAATCCGCTTAACAGCGCTTGCAACTCTTCAATTTTTTTATGTTTGAATAATAATCCGGCCCGTTGCTTTAACACCGACAGGCTGCTATGTTTTTGCGCGCCGGCAAAATGCCGGGTATTTTTTTCATTAAGAATTTCTGTAAATTGCTCTTCAAATTCGGCGAAAGTTTCCGCGATATCCGCCGGAATGGGGGTGTGGGCATATTTTTTACGCCATATTCTCGCCCGCCCTAAGCTTTTGTCTTGCCGGCATTGCTTGATAAAAAGCGTGAAATCCGGCGTTTCGGCGTGTTCGGTTTGTCTGGCGCGCACCCTTTCGGCGGCGTCGTCCAGCAAATTCAGCAGCTTGCCGGTTCCCTCCAGATAGGCGTCATAAAAGATATTGCCTAACTGCTTGACTTGCTCGGCTGTCCATTCTTCGTCGACAAAGGGTTTCGCCACGACAATAAAGCGTCTGATGCCGAATTTTTTAACCAGCCGGCTGAACTGGCGATGCTCCCGTTTAAATTTCTTTTCGATCTTGTCCAGCAGTTTTTTATCCTTGTAATTTTTTATAACGCCATCGGCGTTAAACATTTCATCGTTAGTGCGTCTGGCTTGTTCCGACAGCTCGGCAATCCGGTTGATTTGGAAGCGGGCGCGGTTTAATTCAATAAGTATTTTTTCAAAATACAAGGCGTCGCTTGGCGATGCGTCCACTTTGCCGGCAACGACCGCCGCGACATCGAAATTGCTTTTATCCAGCGCCAATTCGGATAGGGGAATATATTCCACGTCTTCGACTTTAGCCGCCTGGCCGGAAACATTAATCAATCGGCAGCCTTGCTCTTTTAGTTGTTTAGCCTGTATTCCCAGAGTTTGTATGGCTTGAACGAAATCGCAACTGGTCGGCGCCATAAATCCGTCATAGGTCTCCACCTGTAACGAGGTAAGATTGAAACGCGGCCCGGCCAGTTGTTCGTTACTACCGCTGGCGTGGGTTATGCCTTCTCTGGTGAAACACAGATCCAGTCCGGCTAGAATTATGCGCTTGAACCCAAAACCGTGGGCGACGTTAATGGCCGTATTCGTGACGGTAGGGCCGACTGAATTAATATTGTCGCCATTTAAAGCGGATTTCCACGGTAGACGCTGCCCTAAATACAGCATCCGCCCGAGCCACTGATTGACTAAGCCCGGTACCG
>JBEKBU010000280.1:0-5176 GCA_050015235.1 Methylomonas sp.
TCGATTTCGATAAAACGGTAAAAACCGCCGCTGCTGGCGGCGCTTGCCGGGCCAGCGCCGTTTTCCTTGTCCTTCTCCTTGTCTTTTGCGCTGCTGGCGCCGGGGGACTTAGCGGGCGCCGCGTCATTAAAGATTTGGTCCAGTTCGGAGATAATGGCGCCGGCGTCGGCATGCGCCGGCGTGAATAATGCAAAAGAACGGCCTTTCATTATGTTGACGTCAAACATGTTGACCAATTCCATCACCCGCTCCAATTCGGGTGCGGAGCCGGCCGCCAATAAAATATTTCTTTTGGCGTCGACTTGCAGCAGGGATTTATCCGGCAGCAGCGGTTTGACAATATCGGCTATTTCGCTGGCGTTGACGTTTTTGACCGGAATTATCCGGAATTGATAACCGGTATGGCCCAAGTTTTGAATGGTGGTGTTATACAGAGCTTCCGTCGTCGGTTTTATGACGTATAAGCCGTTCTGATTAATCATGGCCGCGTTATTAATGCTTAACAACATGTCCAGGGTAGGCAGGAGTTCATCTTTAGTCAGGGGTTTAGTCGTTTGCAACGTAACCTTACCGGTGACTTGCGGGCTCAACGTGTAGTTTTTGCCGAGAATATCGCTCAGTATGACTTTTGCGACTTCGCCGAGATCGGCGTCGTCAAAATTGAGGCTATATTCGCCTTTACCGCCGCCGCTAACGTTGCCGCCGCCAAAGTTCGATTTCTCCGAGCCGTTATAATAAGAATGCGGAGCAGGGTTGCTCTCATCGCCGGAAAAAATTTCCACCTTGGTGGTTTTTTTGCTCTCGTCCATTTGGATATCCTGCGGCAGAACGCTGGTCTCTTCCGTCGTCGGAACCGGCTGCGGCAGCGGCAGTTTGGGACGTATTTGCGGACCGATGAATTCGCAGCCGGTCATCGACAACACCAGCACCAATAAGGAAAGTTTAATTCTTGTTACTGTCATCTGCATTCTCAGGATTATTATTAGGCTGTTGCGCTACGGGTTTGGGCGGCCGCGGCGGTCTTGGCGGTACAGCCGCCGGAGGTTTGCCGGGCGCGGCCGGCGGCTCGGTTCGCGGTTTTCTAAGCAGTACGGTTTTGGGTTGTCCGCCTTGTAATAAAACGACCCGGTCAGACTGAATTTCCTGTAAGGTACAGCCCGAAATGATTTGTCCGGTACTAATTTTTAAATATTTCTTTTGTTCATTTTTTTTGGAAAACAAAGCCATCGGGTGATGATCTTTTTCATAAATACCTATTAAAGCCCATTCATCAATCTGGCTGACTTCATCCTGCTGAAAGGTTTTCGGCGGCCCCTCCACAACCGGTTTGCGGCCTTCCACGAATAAGGGGCGCTCGACGATTTCGTTATATTCGGCCCCGTTCTTCCTGAGCCCGGCCATCATAGGTAATTCGATGACTTCATGGTTATCCTCGGCGTTATACTGAAGATTCCGCATTAACTCCCGGTTACTAAAATGCCCATAAGCCCATTCCGCCAGTAGGATTATACTGAATATACCTGTTAAAAATATTTGAAAATTAATCAGTTTCCGATTCATGGCGTGGCGCTCCGCATAAAACAGACCACCTGAAAACTGACATTCAATTGCCCGCTCGTCTCGGATTTAGCATCGGCTTTAGCGCCGACGGGGCGGTTACGCGCCGGCGTGGCGCGCGTTGGCGTTATGTCCAATTGATCGACAATTAAAATAGGCACGGAACCGGCAAAAGTTTGCAATATATTGCGCAATGTCTCAATGTTTGCGGTCATACGCACGCGTACAGCGACTCTGTTGAAGCCGTTTTCGACTTTACCCGGCAGACCTTGCGTGCTGGTTAATTGTCCGCCGGCGTCGGAAACGGCCGTTTTTACTATTTCCTGCAAATCGGCGGACGCCAGCGCCTCGGTGGGGCGGTTGATAAAATAATTTTGCTGCTGCGCCTGAAGCTTAATAGCCGCTAAATTTGCGGCGATACTGTCTTTCTGGGCGACAATTTTTTGCTGCCGGCGTAACCGGAACATTAAGTCGTTTTTTTCATCGTAATATTCCATGGCGCTGGAGAACAAGGGGATTAAGGCCGCCAATATAAAACCCAGCAGCAAAAAAACCAGTAAGCCTACCGCTAGCCAACGCTGATACCGGGGATTATTCATGGTTTGGTCTCATTGCCGGTAGTTGTTTTCGGCGCTTCCGATTCGCCATTTTCAGATTCAGGAGCCGATGGGTTCTTTTCCTGCTCGAATCCCACGTCGAGACTGATCTGAAATCGCTCCAACCCGGTTGCTTTATCTTGAGTAAGCGGCGATACGAAACTGACTTTACTGAAATAAGGCGACGCCTCCAGCAATCCGATTAATGAAGAAGCCGAGGGCGATTGCCCTTGTATCTGCATGTGCCTGTCGGTATATTGCATATTGGTCAGCCAGGTGTCGTTTTTTAGTAAATGCGTCATTTCGTTCATTACGGTGACCAGTTCCGGCGTCTGTTTTTTTACGCCGACCAGCTTTTTCGTTTCCTCAAGTTGGGCGTTAATTTCCTGTTGCTGCTCATCAATCATACGCGTGTCTTTTTCGAGCGCCTTAATTTGCCCTTTAAGAAAATCCACGGCCTGCATTTCCTGCCAAACCGGGTAGGTCAGTACGCCTATAAATAAAATAAATATCAGGGAGTTTAACAACCAATGCACCGATTTAGCGTATGGGTTGGCGGTCGGGCGGTAACGTTGCGGCAATAGATTATATAAGCCGTCGGTCTGCGGATATTCTTTATGGAGAGGTTGGTATTCGATGCGGCTTGGCTGTACGCCCCAAGCATGCAGTTGATCCAATAGATCGTCCAGAATAATTCGCGGCGTTAACACCAGGAGCGCCTGCGTCTGCCCGTAGCCGGTCTTGCCCAGCGGCGTGACGGTATAATAGATTTGGTCCAATTTGAACGGGGTGTAGCGGTCTAATTCGAAACCGGCGACTTGTTGCAGATTTTCCAGTGCGGCTTCCGGCAAATAAATGAGTTTCGCCAAAGCCTGCGTTTTGTCCAGATTTAAAATGACATCCGCCTTTTCTATAGCGGCATGCTGACTCAACAATTTCCGATAATCGGCGCCATCTGTTAGTTTGACTGAAAACTCTTGCGCGTTTGGCCGGCCGATGCTCTGAAAAGACACCGTGAAGCCTTCATTTCCGCCGGTGAATATAAGGTCGCCGGTGCGGTCGCTAAGCATCCGCCTGAGTTTTTGCGGTATCAGGAACGCCAGTTCCTTGCTCCACCACTGAAAAAAGCCCTTTAGGTCAAAATCAATTGTTGATCGTAAATTCATCTTGAATGGTAATTATAGGCGACGCCATGTCATAGGCAAATAATGATGATGTTATCTGATTTTGTCTCCAGTCCAGCACTTGCAGCGCGGGCTGGTTTATTTGTCCCTGTTGTGCGTCCGGAGCGGCGTTTTGTTCTCCAAATTTTATAACAGTTTGCAGCGAGGCGGAGGCATTATCGTTCATCATCACTTCAACAGTAAAAGTATAGGCGCCATTTTGACTAATGCCAGCCGCGGAGTTGCCGGCCGCTTGCTGCTGTAAAGCGGGATTTTGCGTATGATCTTGTTGCGCCATATTAGCTAAAATTTGCCGCATTTCCTGGGTGGTTTCCTGGATATTTACATCCGCTTGTCCTGAATAAACCGTTACCAATGGCAGCATTCTGTTGTATATGATCGGATCCATGCCTAAGATCAGCTGTAGCTCTTCCAGAGATTGAAATGCGTTATTACTCGGCGAATACGGCAAACCGGCGTCCTGGTATTGTATTTTCTCCGCACCCTGAGGGCGGGGTTCGTCATCGGCGTCGCGCCAGTCCAGTATGCTGTTCAATAATTTTTGTTGCGCCCACATATCGGGGGTTATCCATTGTATCACAGCCGCCAACAGTTTATCACTAGCGGTATTGATATCGATTTTACCGCTTTCGGAGATGACTTTAATCCGGATACGGACGCCATCCGCTCTTAAAATTTGATACACAGTGCCGTCCACCAGCCAGCGTAAATCCGGATTCGGGTTTTGCATCATATATAAGGCCAGACCCAAGCCGCTTTCGGTAAGCGAAAGCGCTTGGGCGTTATTTTTCAAGGCCAGGCTGACGCTGTTGTCCCGGCGCATGCTCAGCGCAAAACTACCCGCCATTAAACTTAGCAAGGTTAATATCCAGAGTACGATAATCAGGGCGAAACCGTGTTGCGTTTTTTGCATGGTCATTTTTAATTGGCTGAATCCGGCGCCGTCTTGGTATTCGCAACACTGGCGTTTATTTTTACCGGAAACAGCATGTCCGGCCAATAACTGTAATCATCCAATAAAATAGTGACTTTTATTAAATCCGGCGGCCGTTCATTATTTACCCAATTGGTCGTCCAACCGGCGCCGTTGTTCGCGTTCGTCCTGCCGTAATAGGCGAATGCAATAACCTGAACATGATCAAGCAAGACTTCCTTATCCACGGTAGGATATTGACTGCTTTGATAAGGGTAAAGCGTTACCATCACCTTAGATGGGTCATCCGGGCTGGCGGCGATTTCAAAAATCTGCAAACCTTTTCGTCCGGAGCTTTGAGGTAATACCCCGGCAAAGCGTATACTTTGCGGCTGGCCCAAGAAAATCGGTTGCGGACTCTCGCCATTCTGTATGCTTTGCTGCGATAACTGAGTCATCAAAGGCCGGATAGATGTCAAATGCTGCCTAAGAAACTGATAAACTACTGCTTTTTTATTTGCCTCCATGACCTTTTCAGCGCCCGAATTCCAGCTGTCGGCGGCGATTTTTAGACTGCTGAACAACAAAATCACCATAATGCTCAGCAACGTCAATGCGATAAGCATTTCAATCAGGGTAAATCCTTTCCAGCGCTGATTACCTGTTAAGTACATACGATTTATAGGTGCTTAGACGGGTTTTAATGTGTGTAATTCTATGCTGTGCATGGCCTGGTCATCGTCTCCCCATGCGACCTGGACTTTTACCGCGTATAGAGATAAAGTCCGGCTTTGTTGACTCTGTTGACCTTGTTGAGGCTGCTGACCCTGTTGAGGCTGCTGTCCGGCCGCCGTATTGCCGATTTGTTGCTGGGAAACAAGGTTGACCGTAACAAACCAGTGATATTTATTACCTTCGACGCCGGT
>JBEKBU010000281.1:0-5111 GCA_050015235.1 Methylomonas sp.
ATTTATCACCGAATTACAGCATAACTATAGTAATTCCAGTTATAGCCTGCTAAGCGGGTTTGGCCGCATAGATCAACAGGCCATCAATTCCAATAGTGCGAACGGAACGGTTTCGATCCCCTTGCCTCCGCCTTTATCGCCTCTGAGTTTTCCTTATACTACAAACGGTATGGGTTTGGATGGCTTCAGGAGGACAAATTTTTATAATTATTCCAAATTTTATTTGCCTGGAAATGTATCGGCTACCATGGGAATAAGCGCCGATTTTTATGGTAATGGCAGTAGCGCCTACGCCCATTTAAAACCGGTGAACCCGAAATTCGGTCTGGTTTGGAATCCAACGTCTTCAACCACGGTGCGCGCCGCGGTTTTCAGGGCGCTGAGCGTAACCTATTATGCGAATCAAACGATAGAACCCACCCAGGTAGCTGGCTTCAATCAGTTTTTCGACGATCCGGTCGGATCGTTTTCCTGGCGTTACGGTTTGGGCGTCGATCATAAAATCTCCGATAAGTTTGCCTCGGGTCTGGAATATTCGCAGCGTAATATTAACTATACGGTTTTTAATCCGTATCTATATAGATCCGAACATACCGGAAGAGCGTATTTTAACTATTTGCCGTCAAACTGGATGTCGTTAGGTTTGGAATATTTTTACGAAAAAATACATCAACCCGGTCTTGTTCCGGATTACTACAATGCATACTCCGGTTACGGCTTATTTAACGATGTCGAAACGCATAGAATCCCTTTGACATTAAGTTTCTACGATACATCAGGTTTATCGTTTAAATTTAAATATTCCTATGTGCATCAGTCCGGCATGTTTCAAAATGTGAATACGGATAAGACGGCGGCGGGCGTTTCCAGTTTTTTCGTTGCCGATCTGAATGTCAATTACCGCTTGCCGGGCAGGCACGGCATGCTTAGTTTGGGGATAAATAATTTATTTAATGAAGATTACCGTTATCAAAATACCGACTATAATAATGTCACCATCGTGCCGGGCCGAATATTGTTTTCCCGAATCACATTGGCCTTTTAGCTAGAAAAAACTACCCATCAACTTGTGAAAATTGGTAACTATATTTATGAATAAAAAAACTTTTACCGGAATCTTACTCAGCATGGCGTCAGGCGTTGCAATTTTTTTACTGGCGAACAATTCTTCCAGCGCCGGCGGAACAATTATCGATACCGTTTGCATGTCTTCGAGCAGCGGTCCTAACACTATTTGCACGCAGTATTCAATTTACAGTGACGGATCGAAAACATGCGTCACTATGCCGAATGCATGTACATTGGCTTCCGGGGTCTATCCTGGCGCGGTATTATGCAGCAGCGCAAAGCAAACGCCTTGTTAACGCCATCGCCAAGCTAGTTTAATGAAACGTTAATCCGTTCTTAATCAATAGCCTCAAGCGCCGGCGTTAATTATTTGACCTGTTTCCAAGCCGGCGCGCCAAACCAATGCACGTATGCCCATTAGTGATTACGTTCCGTTCGGGGCTAGGTAACCTTGGAATTCTCCATATGAGCTTTTCTGGTTTCCCGAATTATTCTCTTGCTTAATTTGTACAAAAACTTATAATCGCAAACCAGCGGCAAATTGGTTAAGTAGTCAGCGTTTTCCGGCAAGTTCGACCAAGCCCGGATTATATGCCGCAACATAAATTACAAACTAGTTTCTAGTGAAAATTGGGAGGCGTATCTTAATGAACAAAAAGAGATTAACCGCAATTTTAATTAGCGTCGCCTTAAGCGCGGTTCTCGTTCTGCTGGCGAGCAATTATTCTACTGCAAATGGCGTAACCGTTCTAGCAACCCTTTGCACAACATCGACGGCCGATGGACAGGCGGATGTTTGCACTCAGTATCAATTTTTGAGTAACGGAGCGGAAATATGCTCAGTTGCGCATAACCCATGTTCAGTGTCGTCGAATCTGTATCCTGGCGCGGTTTTATGCAGCCACGCTGAGCAATACCACTGTTAACCGCTAGGCAAGCTTCTCTATATGCCTTGAAAAAGGCGGGAAGAGCCTTTTTGAAGCAACGTTATCTATAATACCGGTTTCGCCTTAATCATCTGCCCCCTATATTGAGTGTGAATAAGCATTTGGGAACGCGGTTATTGGCCGCCAAGCCGATTTGCGACTCTCAGGACGGCGTCTTTTACCGCTTACAATAACGTGACCTTAGCGCCGGGCCGCGTATTATTTTCCCGATTATCCTTGGCTTTTTAAACCGAATCGGATAAATTAAACCGTCGGACGGAAAACTGACAACGGCTAAAGAATGTTAGGATAGGGCCGCGGCCGTAATAAGCTTTATGATGCAGCCATGGCGATCTTGCACTATATAATAAAAAAGGCATAAGTTATGAATTTTCAAAAAATTAGCGGTTTAATTAAAAATAAACTTGTTGTCTATGTACTGCTGGAATAGCTTCCGCCGCCGCGATAACTACCGTTTATGGCCGTTCGGATCCGGCGGCGTTGATTGTGTACCAATGCACGTCAACTGCTGCCGGCTCCGGCTATACCTGCTTGGAAACTTTTCCTTATTCTCCAAGTACGCCGAATCAATGCTGGAATGCCCATTGCACACAGGCCAACGGCGAGTACGTCGGTCCGGTTGGGAGCGTTTGCTATTCAGGTTCGGCTACATGCTGCCAAACAGGATCTTCTCCACCCCTTTGCAAGGAATGATAATCGGATGTTATTCAGGCATCGCGGCTGATTGAGGATGGTGCGCGCATACTTCCGAATGAAAACGCCACGCCTCCATGCCTTTGCCGCCGCCTTAATCATCTGCCTATTCAGCGCCGGGGTTGATTATTTCACCGGTCTGGAATTAGGCGTGGGTTTGGACGCGCTGTTCAGATTGCGCGGCCCCCGCCCGCCGCCGCCGGACGTGGTGGTTATCGCCATGGATGAGGCTTCGGAAAACAGTTTGGGCGTTGGCGACGACTTAAGCGTTTGGCGAAAATCGCATATCAAATTGATCAACGAACTGCACAGCCAGGGAGCGCGCCTGATTATTTTCGATTTGCAGTTTATAGCGCTTGGCCCCGCCGACCAGGAATTTGCGAAGGCCATGGGCGCCGCCGGTAATGTGCTGTTGATTGATTGCGTCCAGAAATTAAGACGCGGCGATCAGGATTTTTTCGGGCGCGACGAGTGTTCGGAAGATTATAAGCGGGTATTTGTCGACAAGGAAGACGAAGCGGAAACGCGGTTATCCCAGGATCTGGTCGCCATGCGCAAAATATCGGCCAATCCGGAGTTGCTGGCTGCCGCGCTGGATCATGCGCCGTTTTATTTACCCAATGACGCCGCAAACGCCACGGTCCGGGAAGCCTGGCTATATTATCCGAGCCTGGGCGATTCGCCGGCTTTGCCTATGCTGGCGTGGCTGTATTCGATACAACGTAGCGGCGGCTGGCCTGAATCGCTTGGCTTGCTGGAGCCTTACGCCGCGAATTTCAGCCAATGGCGGCAACAGTGCGGAACGATACCGGCGGAAACAACGCCCGCCGTATCCGCGCTGGAACAGCGTTTTTACGCCGTGCTTTGCCGTTACGATAGCCGCTATCTGGATTATTTCGGCCCGCCGCACAGCGTGCGCATGGAGTCGTACAGCGATGTTTATGCCGGCAAGGTCACGGATTTACACGATAAAGTGGTGTTTGTCGGCAAGGCTAGCCGCAGTTACCTGCCCGGTAAAATGGACTTTTTCCCTAGCCCATTTACGAACAGCGAAACCGGCAATATGTCCGGTGTGGAAATAATGGCGACCGAATTCGCCAATTTGTCCGAAAGCCGTTTTATAGAATCCCCGTTGCCGCCGCTGCTGGCGTTGTTGATCTACGGCTGGCCGGTTTCCTGGCTGCTAAGCCGGTATACCGGCAAGATCGGCATCGCCGCCAGTTTGTTGTTTACCGGCGTATATCTGGGTTTGGCGCTGGTAATTTTCAGCCGCTACGCCTGGTGGTTGCCGGTAGCGACGCCGGTGCTGGTGCAATGGCCCGTCACTATGCTGGTCTGGTTTATTTATAAGTTAAGGGATTGGATGCCTATGGACACGACGGAACGCGATGTTTACGGCGTATGTCTGGCTACGGATATTGTCGACTGGACTTCCATTAGCGGCGGTCTTCCGTCGGAAGTCTCTTCCGAATTATTAAATAATTATAATAAAAAAGTAATCAATGCCCCGGTACGGTTGTACGGGGGCAGAATCAACGACCTTACCGGAGACGGCGCCATGTCTTACTGGGATAAACCGCCGATACAAGATCAACGGTACGCCGCTTGCCGAGCGGCTTTGAAAATTCTTGACTGTGTCGATGAATTTAATAAAACCAGTGCGCCCCGCCTGGAAATCCGTATCGGTCTTTCCGAAGGCAGGTTTACGTTGAGTTTATCGGACGCCGGCGATATCAAGACTTTTAAGGCGAACGGATCGCCTTTGAATTTCGCCTCGCGCATTGAGGGCGTGAATAAGGATTTGGGAACGCGGTTATTGGCCGCCAAGCCGATTTGCGACTCTCTGGACGGCATCTTTTACCGCCGCGCCGGCTGCTTTCTGGTTCAGGGGAGTAACGAGCCGCTGGAGCTGATGGAGATAGTCGGCCTGCGGCAGGCTATCGGTGCGGATCGGCTACGCATGTATCGGCAATTCGAACTGGGTTTGGACGAGTTCCAGCAAGGCGGCTGGTGGCGGGCGGCCGAGATTTTCCAGGCCGTGCTTAAGGATTACCCCGAGGATGGGCCTAGCAGCTTTTTTTTAAGAAAGGCGCTCGACTATTCGGCGGAACCGCCCGACGATTGGCGGGGCGTAGTGGCGGTGGAGAAAAATTAACCGGCCGCGGCGGCGCCATTATCCGGCAGCGCGTTTCCGGCTTCTTCCGCCGCGGCCAAGCCGTCAGGCGCGGAATCGGCGGCCGGCGGTATGGGCGGCGCGATTTTACGCCCCTGCATTAATAAATCTATTTGCTGTTTATCCAGGGTTTCCCAATCCAGTAAGGCGTGCGCCATATTGTGCAGAATTTCGATATGCTCCTGGAGCAAGGTTTCGGCGCGCAAATAATTGCTGTCGATGACGTGGCG
>JBEKBU010000282.1:0-5084 GCA_050015235.1 Methylomonas sp.
GCTCAGGCGCAGGCGGAACAAAGCGCCGCCCAGTTGGCCGATACCGAACAGCAAACCTTGATGGAGGTGGTGAAAGCCTACGCTGACGCCACTTCATCATTACAAAACCTGGAGTCGTCCACCGCCCTGTTAAAAGCCGCCCAGGAGGCGCTGGACAGCTCACAACGCCGCTACGATAAGGGGGCGGCGGACATTCTGGAAATGCTCAATACCCAAACCGCGCTGGCGGACGCAGGCCAGGAACGCATTAAAACAGTGGCCGAATGGCGTTCGGCCAGATTACGCTTGTTGGCTAGCAGCGGGGTATTAGGACGAGACAGGATAGAAAACGCTGAAAAATAGAGGCTTAAGTTTAAAACTTACAAACTATTCCGAATGAGTTTTCTGCCTTACTTGTTTCAATCGGACCAAGCCATCTAGTGTTTGTGGCCGAAACCCGTAATTCACTTTAATTGTTTAAATTCCGTTTTTAGTATGAAACTTAATTACTTGCGACAGAAATACGCATGATTTATTGAGCGCTCATTCCACTGTAACCGATTTAGCCAGATTACGAGGCTGGTCTACATCCGTTCCTTTCAACACCGCGACATGATAAGAAAGTAGCTGCAAGGGTATGGTATAGATGATAGGGGAAATTATATTATTAACGCTCGGCATTTTAACGATGTGCACATTTTCATCCGTGGCGTTCGCCATGGTTTCGTCCATAAAAACGATGAGTTGGCCGCCGCGGGCGCTGACTTCCTGAATATTGGACTTCAGTTTTTCCAGCAGAGTATTGTTAGGGGCGACGGTGACAACCGGCATTTCCGCGTCGATTAACGCCAGCGGCCCATGTTTTAGTTCGCCGGCCGGATAGGCCTCGGCGTGAATATAAGAAATTTCCTTTAGTTTTAACGCCCCTTCCATCGCAATCGGGTAATGCGTCCCTCTGCCTAAAAACAAGGCGTTATGTTTATCGGCAAAACGTTGCGATAGTTTTTCTATACTGGCGTCCAAACGCAGGCATTTTTCAATATTTCCCGGCAAAGAAAATAATTCCGAAACAATTTGCGCCTCCAATTCGGCTGTCAATGCGAATCTTCTGCCTATGGCGATCACCAGCATCAACAGTGCGACCAACTGGGTGGTAAATGCTTTGGTGGAAGCCACGCCGATTTCAGGGCCGGCGCGCGTCATTAACACCAGTTCGGATTCTCTGACTAAGGAGCTTTCCGGCGCATTGCATATGACGAGCGAATGTTTAACGCCCAGGTTTTTAGCCTCCATTAAAGCCGCCAACGTATCGGCGGTTTCTCCGGATTGGGATATGGTTACCACCAAAGTATCAGGGGAAATCACCGGACTCCGGTATCTGAATTCGCTGGCCACTTCAATGGCGCAGGGCACTTTGGCCAGTTTTTCGAACCAGTAACGGGCAACCAGTCCGGCATGATAACTGGTGCCGCAGGCTAAAATCTGCACCGAGCGGATCTGGTCGAAAATCGCCGGAGCGTTATGTCCGCAAGCGGTTTCCTGAAAACGATGATCGATAAAGCGCCCTTCCAGCGTTTCGGCTACCGCCCGCGGCTGCTCGTAAATTTCTTTCAGCATATAATGGCGGTACTGGCCTTTTTCAATGGCGTCCGCTTTAAGCTGGCTTTCGACTACAGGCCGCGACACGATATGATCATGCTGGTCGTATATCACCAAACCGCCAATTTTTAACTCGGCGATATCGCCTTCTTCCAGAAAGATGAAATTTTGGGTAACCGGTAATAACGCGGCGACATCCGAGGCTATGAAATATTCGCCTATGCCTATGCCGATGACTAATGGACTGCCCTTGCGGCAGGCGATCAGAGTATCGGCTTGCTCGCTGGAAATTATGCCTAGCGCATAGGCGCCATGTAATACGGCTATGGTCTGCTTCACCGCCGTCAGTAAATCGCCGGTTTTTTGTAATTGTTCGGCAATTTTATGCACGATGACTTCGGTATCGGTCTCGGAAGTAAATTCAAAGCCATTCCGGGTAAGATCGGCTCTTAATAAATCATGATTTTCAATAATGCCGTTATGGACAACCGCTACTTTTTCGCAACTTAAATGCGGATGGGCATTCCGGGTGCTGGGTTTACCGTGGGTGGCCCAGCGCGTATGGGCAATGCCGAGCTGGCCTTCTATCGGATCGTTAGCGATTAAAGCCTCCAACCCTTTTACTTTTCCGACTTCACGTTTTCTAAAAATTTGCCTGTTATGCACAACCGCCAGACCGGCCGAGTCGTAGCCCCGATATTCCAGGCGCTTCAAGCCTTCCAGTAAGATAGGCGCCACATTGCGTTGCGCGATTCCAGCTACTATGCCGCACATATTATTTTTCCAATTTCTTTGGGCGTTGCCAATTTGAAATGCTCACTTGCTTAATTCTGCTCAGGGTCAATTGCTCGGCCGGAGCATCCTTGGTTATGGTGGAGCCCGCGCCTATCGTTGCGTTTTTACCGATAGTAACCGGCGCCACCAGTTGACTGTCCGAACCGATAAAGACGCCGTCTTCGATAATGGTTTTAAATTTATTGGCGCCATCGTAATTACAGGTAATAGTACCGGCGCCAATGTTAACCATGCGGCCGACTTCACTATCGCCGACATAGCTTAAGTGGTTGACTTTACTGCCGGCGGCAATGCTGGATTTTTTAATTTCGACGAAATTACCGATATGTACATGCTCGGCCAGTTCCGTTTCCGGTCTGAGCCTTGCATAGGGGCCTATGCGGCTATGCGCGCCTATGACTGCGTTCTCGATCAAGCTGTTGGGTAAAATTTCGACATCATCGGCAATAACGGCGTTTTTGATAATGCAGTTAGCGCCGATTTTTACCCGAGAACCGATACGGTTGACGCCTTCAAATATTACATTCACGTCAATGTCTATGTCTTGGCCAAGTCCGGCAAATTCGCCTCTAACATCAACACGCGCCGGATCACGTAAACCAACGCCTAAATTCATCAGCACTTCCGCCTGCCGTAGTTGGTAAACGCGTTCCAGATGCGCTAATTGGCTACGATTGTTAACCCCTAACACTTCGTCCTGACTGGGCGCGCGGGTAGTGTTGATTCGGAGTCCGTCAGCCACCGCCATTTCAATGATATCGGTTAAATAATATTCGTTTTGTGCGTTATTATTGCTTAATTGCGCTAGCCAATGTTTTAAACGCCGGCCATTGCAGGCCATTATACCGGTATTACCTTCCTTAATGGCTAATTCGTTTTCGTTTGCGTCTTTCTGTTCAACAATTTTGACGACGGCCTGATGTTGATCACGGACTATCCGGCCATAACCGGTAGGTTCGTCTAAATACACGGTTAGAAGCGCCAGGGACGTGTCGCTGACTTCTTTTAATAACGTTTGTAACGTTTGCAGTTTAAGTAAAGGCACGTCGCCGTAAAGTATTAATACGGTATCTTCATTTTCAATGTAGTTAATAACTTGCTGAACGGCATGTCAGGTGCCCAACTGCGGCGTTTGTTCTATCCAGACGGCGTTGATCGCGGCCAGACTTTGTTTTACGGCTTCGCCGCCGTGGCCGTAAACCACGTAAATTATATTATCCGGCAATGAGATGCTGGTTTCATATACATGTTGCAGCAGCGCTTTATTTGCTATTTCATGCAGGACTTTTGGCCGGGAAGAGCGCATGCGAGTGCCTTGTCCGGCCGCCAGGATGATCGTTTTAATCGACATTGTTGTATTCCCAAAACAAAAAAACCCGACACGCTGACGTATCGGGCTTGTTTTTTAACAGCCGCATGTCACTTGATATGCGGCAAACTTAAAAAGTTTTAATATAGGCCACGCTTGCGCAATTTATCCAGAGTCCTCAGTTGAGAAATCGCCTGAATCAGTTCAGCTTTGGCATTAGCATAATCGATTTTTCCGGATTTATCACTTAACATTTCCTCAGCCCGGGCTTTAGCCTGTAATGCGGCGGCTTCGTCAAGGTCATGGGCTCTGATTGCGGTGTCCGCTAATACGGTGACCAGATCGGGCTGTACTTCCAGTAAACCGCCGGATACGTAAAATTCCTGAAACTCCTTATCGCTAATTTTCACTCGGACTTCTCCGGGTTTTAGCTTGGTGATCAACGGAGCGTGACGCGGAGTAATACCCACTTCCCCCATTTCCGCGGGCGCGAACACCATCAAAGCCAAACCGGAATAGACTTCACTTTCGGCGCTGACGATGTCAACATGTATGGTCATTGCCATATGATAATCTCCTCTAAACCCGGTTTACATGCCTTTGGCTTTTTCAATCGCTTCTTCTATGGAGCCTACCATATAAAAAGCTTGCTCGGGCAAATGGTCGTATTCGCCGTTGATGATGCCTTTAAATCCAGCTATGGTGTCTTTCAAAGATACATATTTTCCGGGCGATCCGGTAAATACTTCGGCGACAAAGAATGGTTGCGATAAAAATCTTTGAATTTTACGCGCTCTGGATACGGTCAATTTATCTTCTTCGGACAATTCATCCATACCCAGGATGGCGATGATATCGCGCAATTCCTTATAGCGTTGCAATATGCCTTGCACCGACCGGGCGACTTCATAATGTTCCTGGCCGATGACCAACGGGTCTAATTGGCGGCTGCTGGAATCGAGCGGGTCTATGGCCGGATAAATGCCCAATTCGGCAATTTGCCTGGACAACACAACGGTTGCGTCCAAATGCGCGAAGGTAGTCGCTGGCGATGGATCGGTCAAATCGTCAGCCGGTACGTAAACCGCCTGAATTGAGGTAATGGAGCCTGTTTTGGTGGATGTGATCCGCTCTTGCAAAACCCCCATTTCTTCAGCCAGGGTCGGCTGATAGCCCACCGCGGAAGGCATACGGCCCAACAATGCGGAAACTTCCGTGCCCGCCAGGGTATAACGATAGATGTTATCGACAAAAAACAAAACATCACGCCCTTCATCGCGGAAATATTCAGCCATCGTCAGACCCGTTAACGCCACGCGTAACCGGTTTCCGGGCGGTTCGTTCATTTGCCCGTAGACCAGCGAAACTTTGTCGATAACGTTGGAGTCGGTCATTTCATGAT
>JBEKBU010000283.1:0-5077 GCA_050015235.1 Methylomonas sp.
GTATGGCCGGGCGTTTTCAGTGTACTGCGTTACATCCGTCAGGAGGCGCGTATTGCATGATTTATTATGGATAAGATATTCGGATTTAAGGATGGTCTGAATGAAAACCGGATATTTTTAAGCCGTATCGTCGCCGCCTTTTTTTTAATTCTGGTATTAATCGCCGGTCTGGTAGCCAGACTGGTCTATTTGCAGATCGTAGGACACGAGGACTACGCCATGCTTTCCAAGGATAATAGGATCAAAATTGCGCCGTTGCCGCCGACTCGGGGTATTATTTACGACCGCTGGGGCCGAATGCTCGCGCAAAACGTGCCATCCTACAGTCTGGAGCTAATCCCGGAGCAAATCGAAAACCTGGACGACACTCTCAAACAGTTACAGGATTTATTGAATATTTCCGATGATAAGATTGATCTGTTCCAGAAACAGCGCAAACGTAATAAAACTTTTACCAGCACCCCGTTACTTCTAAATCTAAGCGAAGAGGAAATCGCCAAATTCGCCGTGGTTAGGCCGTTTTTTCCGGGCGTCGATGTTTATGTACGGCTGGCGCGCTACTATCCTTATGGCTCGCTTACGGCGCATGTGCTTGGTTATGTCGGGCGTATCAATGAACAGGAACTAAAAAACTTGCCCGCGGACGAATATCGCGGCAGCGATTTGATCGGCAAGATAGGTATTGAAAAAACGTATGAAAACGAATTACACGGCACCGCCGGTTATGCCGAGATCGAAACTAACGCCCAGGCGCGCGTAGTCAATACCGTATCAACCGTCAGCCCAATCGCAGGGGCGAATATCTACCTGACCCTAGATGTCGATTTACAAAAAATAGCCACCGATGCGATGGGCCAATTTAATGGCGCGGTGGTCGCGATTGAGATTAAAACAGGCGGCGTACTCGTGTTTGTGAGCCGGCCCGGCTTTGATCCCAATCCGTTTGTAACCGGCATTTCCGCCAAAGAATATAAGACGCTGCAAGAATCAACCGATCAGCCTCTGTATAACCGCGCGCTACGCGGCCAGTATCCTCCTGGCTCCACTATTAAGCCATTTATGGCTTTGGCGGGACTGGAATACGGCGTAACGGATTTCGGTCATCGCCTATTTTGCCCCGGCTATTACCGCTTGCCGAATGTGGAGCATAAATACCGGGATTGGAAAAAATTCGGACATGGCATGGTGGACATGAATGAAGCAATTACTCAATCCTGTGACGTCTATTTTTACGATTTAGCTTTGGCGCTGGGTATTGACAGAATGCACGAATTCCTGAACAAATTCGGTTTCGGCAAACGTACCGGCATTGATTTAGTCGGGGAAATTGACGGCTTGATGCCGTCTAAGGAATGGAAACGCCGGAGCCGCAATCAAGCCTGGTATCCCGGCGAAACCCTGATAACCGGCATCGGTCAAGGGTATATGCAGATTACGCCGTTACAATTGGCTAAAGCCACGGCCACGCTGGCAAATCATGGTAACGTGATGACCCCGCATCTGGTGCAGCGCATAATTAACGCCGATTATGCCGATGCATTCGATGTGGAGCCCGATGAAATCATCCCGCTGCAGCATCGTAATGTTCAAAATATCATTACAGGCATGACTAATGTAGTGCACGGCTCCCGCGGCACCGCCGGAAGGCTGGATAAGGCCATTGGTTATCAAATCGCCGGTAAAACCGGCACGGCTCAGGTATTTTCAATCAAACAGGACGAAAAATACAATGAAGACTCCATTGACTTCAAAATGCGCGATCATGCCTTGTTTATCGCATTCGCACCGGTAAGCGATCCGCAAATCGCCATAGCGGTAATCGCCGAACACGGCGGGCATGGCGGCTCTGTCGCGGCGCCGATAGCGGGTGAAGTTATCAATGCCTATTTACATCCTAAACAAAATAAACATGAGAAATGATAGCCGCCAAGAAAACTTCGAATCACCGTCGCTAATCGGTAATCTGTTACGTAAATTACACATCGACATTCCCTTGTTGCTGGGTTTATTACTGATCTGTACGATAAGTTTTATAATTTTATACAGCGCCGGCGGCCGGGATATACCGGTGCTGATCCGCCATGCCACACACATGGCTTTGGCCCTGATTTTGATGACGGTGCTGGCGCATATCAATCCCCGGCAATTTCAAACGTTTTCGGTCGCCTTATTCGGTTTTTGCATACTGTTGTTGTTGGCGGTAATGATTATGGGACAAATCGGTAAAGGCGCGCAACGCTGGCTGGACTTGGGCGGCATACGTTTTCAGCCGTCCGAACTGACCAAGATTAGTACGCCAATGATGATAGCCTGGTATTTATCCGTACATCCCATTCCGCCACGCGCCAAACATGTGGGCATTGCCGCCGGGCTATTGTTGGCGCCGGTATTGCTGATCGCCAAACAGCCGGATTTAGGAACGGCTTTATTGGTTGCAAGTTCCGGAGCGGCGGTATTATTTTTTGCGGGTTTGTCCTGGTGGTTTATGCTGGGCAGTCTTTTCGTATTGGCGGCGCTAACTCCCATGCTATGGCATTTCATGCGCGATTATCAACGCAACCGGGTGTTAACTTTCATCAATCCCGAAGCCGACCCGATGGGCGCCGGTTATCATATCATTCAATCGAAAATCGCTATCGGTTCCGGCGGCATCAATGGTAAAGGTTGGTTAGGCAGTACGCAGGCGCAACTTGACTTTCTGCCGGAAAGCTCCACCGATTTCATTTTTGCCGTCTATGCCGAGGAATTCGGCTTATTCGGATGTCTCGGCCTGTTGTTAATATATCTGCTGGTCATCAGCCGCTGTTTTTATATCGCCGTTCAGGCTCAAGATACTTATTGCCGGTTACTGGCGGGCAGTCTAGCGTTTACCTTTTTCGTTTACGTATTTGTCAATATCGGCATGGTCATCGGCGTGCTACCGGTAGTAGGCGTACCGCTGCCCATGGTCAGTTATGGCGGAACGTCCATGGTTACGCTCATGGCCGGCTTCGGAATTTTGATGTCCATCCATACCCATCGCAAACTGCTTCCGGGCTGAGATCAAACTGAATCGGAGAACGGCTTACCGGACTAGCCGCATCGGCTGCAAACCTGGTATGTGAATTGGCCGGTTGACGACAATTCGCAAGAATTTGATAAAGCGCCGGATTTTACCTTGTAAATTGGCGCATTAAAGGCTATAACTAAACTAATTCTGGTTTCATCCATTTATGCTAAACGGCTTATGAAAATTACACATTTATTATTTGCGCTACTCTTCGCCATTTCAACTCCAGCCTATTGCGACCGGGAATATACGGCTACGGATTATTTAGCCGATATATTTATTTACCGGCCAGGCGGCGCGCTGTTGACGCTGGTCGGAACCGGCGCATTCCTGGCCACCTCGCCCGGCGCCTTGCTTGTTACCTTGTTGCCGCCGCATAAAGCGATACTTGAAACAGCCGACAATATGATAATTGAACCTTTTAATATGGCTTTCTCCAGGCCGCTAGGCTCATCCTACCCGTATATGTAAGCTCGGCGGCGAATCGCGCGAAATTCAGGCGAAGTTTTAATCTTCGAGCGGTTAAATCTTGAAGCCCACTATATTCGTCTGTCAATCATCGGCCGGCCATTTACCTAGCAAAAGATCCTAAAAACGCGCTAATCGCCTTTATATCGCCATCACTCAGACTTTTGGCGATCATATTCATTTGTCCGGATTTTCGGGCGCCGCTTTTAAAATCATTCATTTGTTTAGCCAAATATTCCGGGTGTTGGCCAGCGAGTCCCGGCGTTTGTATGTTCCCCAATAAATTTTGGCCGTGGCAACCCATACACATGCCGGCTTTATCCTTTCCTGCTTTGGCTAAGCTAATGTCGCCGCCCGCCGATTTAGCCGGCAAACCCGCGAAATATGCGGCAAGATTCCGGATATCCGGCTCTGTTAAACCGTCCGCAATCGGCCGCATCATCTGATTGTCACGGGCTCCGGATTTAAAATTATTTAATTGCGCTTCCAGATAAGCCGGATTTTGCCCGGCGAGATTAGGAAATAAATTATTCTCGCTGACGCCCGCGGGGCCGTGACAACCTTGACAGACGGCGGCGCGATTTTTCCCGGCAACCGCATCCGCTGCAAAACAGCCTAGAGCGTAAAATGATAAAAACAGAGCAACACCGATTTTATTATAAAAATTATGCATATCAGCACCTCGATTAATAATTTATTAATACGTCACAACTTAATAAAGCAAATCGCCTATCCCTGGCGTATCTGTAAAAATTTAATAATATCCACTTCCAGCAAGGCAAACGCTAGGATCCACAAAATGGCGTCATAAGCATCCAGCCAATAAGACTTTAAAAGCAATACTAACGCCATGACAATTAAACCGGCAAATACAACTAACATACTGAAACGTAAATGCTTTTTAAATTCAGCCACTTTTCCGGGAAAACGCATTTCGAATTCGAGCATCGCAATCAATGCGAACCACAATAACGCATTGCCGACGTCCAGCCAAGCTTTGCTGTACCAATAACTAAAAAAAACCGCAACGACTAAAGCAATTAACGCAATACGGCAACCGTGCAGCGTAGTTTTAGTGATTGTCACCGGGATCGCTTCAGCTTCCAGATCATACAAAATCAACAAACCCACCCAAGCCAGGGCGTCCAAGGCGCTAAGCAGGCTATCCGCCAACGCATAGATAAAGATATCGATACTCAGTAAACTTAAAATTAGTAATTTGATTTTTGGATAATTCAGATTAGGAATTTTATTCAACATGCTTTATTCGTAAAGTCCGCTCAACCCTGGTCAACCTTTATTTCGGTACCGCCATTCAACCGCTTAATCCAAACAAGCGGCTATTGTACAAAACAGGCTTTTTCAGCCGCCGTATCCGCCTCTTTTAACAGGTTACGCAAATCCTTGGACTGTTTGGGATCGCGGAACGCCGCGCCGGCTTCGCCCGGCGTTTTTTGCATTTGCGCAAAAGTTCGGGCGGCTTCGTAATCGGCAAAACTTAATTTTTCCGCTATCTTATCGATCTTGCATCCGCAAGCGTACTGGTTTATATACGATAAA
>JBEKBU010000284.1:0-5012 GCA_050015235.1 Methylomonas sp.
CTGTCGAGCCGATTAAAGTACCCGGTGTTGACGCCGAGCGTTGTTTGATTCGAATGGAGAATAACAAGCATGGCTAAGATTATCGCCATTGCCAATCAGAAAGGCGGCGTAGGTAAAACTACGACTAGCGTTAATCTTGCCGCGGCATTGACGGCATGCAAACGCAAGGTATTGCTGATAGATCTTGATCCGCAAGGTAACGCCGCGATGGGCTGCGGTGTTCTGAAAGATGTCGCCGCCTATTCGAGCTGCGAATTGCTGCTGGAGGAAGTGCCGGTCTCTGAAATTATCATCAAAATTGAAGCGCTAGGATTTGATCTGATCCCGGGAAACGCCGATTTAACGGCCGCGGAAGTAAGATTAACCAATGAACCGCATCGGGAGCGGCGCTTGGCGGATGCTTTGCTGAGCATACGCGACCAATATCATTATATTATTATCGATTGTCCGCCGTCTTTGAATGTGTTAACGCTAAACGCCCTGGTCGCCGCCAATAGCGTATTGATTCCGATGCAATGCGAGTATTACGCCTTGGAAGGCTTATCTTCATTGATGGATACTTTACAAAGCGTCCGTGAAAATATAAATCCCGGCTTATACTTGGAAGGCATACTGCGCACCATGGTCGATGTACGTAGCCGTTTATGCAAGGAAGTTTCCGACCAGTTGCTCGAATACTTCAACGACAAAGTATTCCGCACAACCGTTCCAAGGAATATTAGGCTGGCTGAAGCGCCTAGCCACGGCATGCCGGTTTTAAGTTATGATAAAACTTCACGTGGCGCCATAGCTTATACGGAATTGGCCGGCGAAATTATCAAGAAAGAAAAAACGGCTAAAAAATGATACAAAAAAAACGCGGTTTAGGGCGGGGCTTAAGCGAATTATTAGGCGATGTGGCGACCGCGGTCGCAAAAGACAAGCCTCAAGAAATTTCGACTTTGCCGATTGAGCATTTGCACCGCGGAAAATTCCAGCCCCGTAGAGATATGGATCCCGATAAGCTGCGGGAATTATCGGAATCCATCCTCGCGCAAGGCATTATCCAGCCTATTATAGTCCGGAAAATCGCCGCCGAAAAATACGAAATTATCGCCGGCGAGCGGCGCTGGCGCGCGGCTCAACTTGCCGAATTGCAAGATGTGCCGGTGGTTATCAAGGAGTTGGATGACAGGGCGGTATTGGCGGTGGCGTTGATCGAAAATATTCAGCGTGAAGATTTAAGCGCATTGGAAGAATCCGAAGCTTTAAAACGTCTGCAAGACGACTTTCAGCTAACTCACCAGCAAATCGCAGCAGCGGTAGGTAAATCTCGCACCAACATCACAAACTTATTAAGACTATTAGATTTGTCCGGCGAAGTCAAAAATTTATTAGGGAAAGGTTTGTTGGAAATGGGGCATGCGCGCGCATTATTGGGCTTAAGCGAAGATAAGCAGATAGAAATTGCCGATAAAACGGTCAAGATGGGGCTGACGGTTAGAGCCGTGGAAAAACTAGTTAAAGAACAACAGTTGGAGAAGCCGCCCGCAATAATTAAAAGCATCGATCCGGATACTTTACGTTTACAACGGGAGTTGAGCGAAAAAACCGGCGCTAAAGTTGAAATCAATCATCAGCCCAGCGGCAAGGGTAAGATGGTGATCAGCTATAACAGCCTTGAAGAGTTGGATGGCATAATCCGAAAAATCCATTGAGCGCGATATCTAAATCATAACGCCGAGGCGGCGCAGTCAGAAGCCGCCGAGTATATATCCTTGCTGACTTTCCATGCCTGCCGCGCCGCCGCCCCTTTTTCTCCGCCAAATCAACGTTTGTTGGCTAAAATTCCGCTTAAATATGTCGGGCCTTGCTACAAAGCGCCGTAAATTGTGTGAAACATTACAAACCGTATATTTAGTAATGGAATAAATTCATTGCTTTAGAATTGGGCATGAAATATGCTTTGTGAATCGGGGTTGACTGATTTACCGAAACAGTCCGGGATAGTCGCGAGAAAAGAATTATTGATAAGGAAAGATTTGTTACCTTGATTAAAATGAAACGGCTGGATATAATCTGCCTGTTTAGTAGTTAAGGGGATGCAAATGGCAGTTGAAAATCATTTTTCTACTGTCGTTAAAGTGTTATATGCGCAGGTTCTGACGGCTTTTTTGGTAGCCGCGGTTAGTTTTTGGTTAGGTGGTTGGGATTACGCTTATTCCCCCCTGATTGGCAGTGGTATTGCATTACTGCCAAATGTCATTTTTGCATACAAAATATACCTTGCCAGACATTTGCATGCGCAAGGTGTCGTCAATGCCTTTTACACCGGCGAAACGATCAAGCTTATATTAACGGCTGCGCTTTTTTCTATCGTTTTGCAGAAACTATCTGTGAATTTTTTAACGCTGCTGCTGGGATATGCCGCGGTAATATCGGTTTTTTGGTTTGCGCTTTTTTATTGGCGCGATTAGGATTTTGTGAGGAAAAATGGCTACTGAAGGTGGCGCAACAGCCTATATAGTTCATCACTTAACGCCGTTATCCGTAGGGAGCGGCTTTTGGACTTTACACCTGGATACCTTGTTTTATTCGGCGGTGCTGGGGAGTTTTTTCGTATGGTTTTTTAAATCGGTGGCGGACAAAGCAACTGCCGGCGTACCAGGATTAATGCAGAATTTTGCTGAAATGCTGGTGGAGTTTGTGGATACCCAAGTGAAAGACAGTTTCCATGGCCGCAATAAACTGATAGCGCCTTTGGCTTTAAGCATTTTTTGCTGGGTATTTCTATGGAACGCCATGGATATGCTTCCGGTCGATTTATTGCCGGGTATAGCGCATATCATGGGCATGGAATATATGCGTGTTGTGCCGAGTACCGATTTAAACTCTACTTTCGCATTATCCATTAGCGTATTTTTGTTAATACTGTTTTACAGTATTAAAGTAAAAGGCGTATTGGGTTTCGCCAAGGAAATGACATGTACGCCTTTTGGGCCCTGGTTAATGCCGTTTAATCTGATGTTAAAACTGGTTGAAGAATTAGCGAAACCCATTTCCTTGGCTTTGCGTCTATTCGGCAACTTATATGCGGGTGAACTGATATTTATCTTGATTGCGTTGTTGCCGCCTTTCATCCAGCCTTTGCTTGGCTTTCCGTGGGCGGTATTTCACATCCTGGTCATTACCCTGCAGGCATTCATATTTATGGTGCTGACCATAGTTTATTTAAGCTTGGCGCACGAAGAACATTAAAACCCAACAAATTATAAACATTTTTTTTTGATATAAATTTAGGAGACAATATGGAACTCGCATCATTAATAGCCAACGTTCAGGGCTTAACAGTAATCGGCGTTGGCATCATTTTAGGTCTAGGCGCCGCCGGTACTGCTATCGGCTTTGGCCTTTTGGGCGGAAAATTCTTGGAAGGCGCGGCGCGCCAGCCCGAATTGGTTCCCATGTTGCAGGTAAAAATGTTTATCGTAGCCGGTTTGCTTGACGCCGTAACCATGATCGGCGTCGGTATGGCTTTATTCTTTACATTCGCAAATCCATTCCTTTCTGCTGTACAGTCTGTAGCAGGTTGATTGTCACGTGGCGCCGCCGCTGACAAACATTGCCCGGCTATAAAATAATCGGCCGGTCGGTTTTGTTTATGCGCTTTGCAGCCACTTAATAACAGCATTCGGAGGAAGGCGTCTATGAGTATTAATGTAACTCTGATCGG
Organism: Methylomonas sp.; assembly: GCA_050015235.1. Classification (GTDB taxonomy): domain Bacteria; phylum Pseudomonadota; class Gammaproteobacteria; order Methylococcales; family Methylomonadaceae; genus Methylomonas. The sequence continues at coordinate 3,713 of JBEKBU010000284.1, forward strand.
ACAGATGATAACTTTTACGCTTCTGGTATGGTTTACCATGAAGTATATCTGGCCGCCCATTATGGCTGCTCTTGAAGAGCGGAAAGTCAAAATCGCGGAAGGTTTAGCGGCGGCCGAGAAAGGTCAGGAAGAAATTAAACTGGCCGAAAAGAAAGCGAAAACCCTGCTCAAGGAAAGTAAAGAACATGCGGCCGAAATAATTAATTCCGCTCAAAAGCGCGCTAACGAATTGGTTGAAGAAGCTAAATCACAGGCTAAAAAAGAAGGCGAGCGCCTACTTGAGTCCGCTAAGGCGCAGATTGAACAAGAAATGCTCCAGGCAAAAGAAAATCTTCGTAAAGAGGTTTCGGCTTTAGCATTACTTGCGGCCGAACAGATTTTGAAAGAAGAAATCGACAAAGCCAAGCACCAAACCATATTAAACAGAGCCGCGGAACAATTGGGATAATCAATGGCTGAGTTAACGACATTAGCTAGACCTTACGCCGAGGCGGCGTTTAAATGGGCGAAACAAACCAATGCCGTTAAGGAGTGGTCGGAAATACTGCAGTTTTTATCCATGGTTACGCAAGATAAAAACTTAATGACCATTGTCGGCAACCCCAAAGTCGGCAAAGATAAAGTCATGCAATTGTTACTGGAAATTTGTCAGGGCAACATACCTCAAGAAGGGAAAAATCTTCTTAAATTGTTGGCCTATAACGGTAAACTGGCTTTGCTGCCAAACATAGCCCTACTATTTGAAGCCTATAAGTCGGACGACGAAGGTTATCTGAATGTTGAACTCTACAGCGCTTATCCGTTAACGAAAGCCGAGCAAAACAAATATTGCGCGATGCTGGAAAAACAATTTCACAGAAAAATCAATGCCGCTGTTTCTATCGATAAATCATTGATTGGCGGCATATTAGCCGTAGCCGGAGATAAAGTGATAGACGGTTCTATACGAGGCCAGATTCATCAATTAGCCAAAAGGCTTTAGAGCTCTAGATCAGGAAAATAAAATGCAATTAAATCCATCAGAAATAAGTGATCTAATCAAAAAGAAGATCGAAAATTTCGACGTTCATCTGGAAGCGCATACGGAAGGCACTGTCGTCAGTGTTACCGACGGTATAGTCCGTGTCCACGGTTTATCGGAAGCGATGCAGGGCGAAATGCTGGAGTTTCCCGGCGGCTCTTTCGGCATGGCTTTGAACTTGGAGCGCGATTCCGTCGGCGTGGTGTTACTGGGCGCTTATCAGCATATCAGTGAAGGCGATACCGTCAAATGTACCGGCAAAATTTTGGAAGTGCCTGT
>JBEKBU010000285.1:0-5882 GCA_050015235.1 Methylomonas sp.
TTGCAGTCTCCAAAGTTGTAAAAGTGAAAAATATTAATCAGGCATTTATACGTTTTTTTTTAAATCGTTTTCCAGCAAAGCTTCATAAACGGGCGGACATCCGAAGCCCTCGGCAATTACCAGGGCCGTGAAGCAAGCAATAAACAAAGGCATTATCAATGCGTAATTTTGGGTCATTTCGATAATCAATACGATACCGGTTAAAGGCGCTTGAATCACTCCGCTAAAATAAGCCGCCATACCTACTACGGCAAACATGCCGGTATCTACATTTAATTCTGGATAAATCGTTTGAATCGCCGCACCCACGGCCCATCCCAATAAAGCCCCTAATACCAAAATAGGCATAAAGATACCGCCCGCTACCCCAGAACTTGCGCTACCTATTGTCAACACAAATCGGATTAAAAAAAACAGGCAGACAGTTTGAAGCGACATGGTTTTTCCGGCCAACATTTCGTTAATAAAATGTTGCCCACCGCCGAGTAATTCAGGTTCATACCAAGCCACAACAGACAATGCAGCCGCCAAAATGCTCCACCAAATTAATTTAGGCCATATAGTTAATACAGTGAGTTTTTGACCCCACAATAAGGTTCGGGTAAATAGATTACCTAAAATTGCCGCTAAAACACCCAAAGGCAAAAATGCTATCAAAAGATTGAGCGGCGGAGCGCCTTGAATGGCGAAATAGAAAACTGGATATTGACCAAATACCGTCCGGCAAACCATATCGGCTGATAAACAGGCTATGGCGGCAGCAAAAAATTCAAGTGATGCACAGCGCCTTTCCAGTTCTTCAAGCACGAAGGTCAAACCTGAAAGCGGCGCATTGAATGCGGCGGTAAGCCCAGCACCACCACCTGCCGCCACTAAAATTGTTGAATCCAGCTTTCCTTTACTCGACCAAAGCGTCGCTAAACCTTGTCCAATTGCCCCCCCCATGTGGATAGCAGGGCCTCCACGCCCTAAAATCATTCCACCGGCATTTCCGATGACTATGCTGAAGAATTTAATGACCAGCACCCGCAACCAGCGTAAGCGCCGATAACCCAGAAGCACGGCTTTTAAATGAGGAATACCACTCCCTGAGGCTTCTGGTGCAAAACGGATCACCAGCCCTGCGGAAATGAGTACCGCCACGAATACATAGCAAAAGATCAGCAATACGCCAACATCTCCAAACTCATGCGCCAATTTTATGAAGCGCATCCGGAAAGCATCGGTCATATCGACACAGAGATTAAAGGCGACGGAAATGCTACCCGTCAGCAGCCCAAGTAAAACGGCCCGCGGTATCAGCCGATGCCGTTTACCCAATCCACTTGAAGTCTCGCCCATTGTTCTTGGCTGTTGGGAACCTGATAATTTTACCCTGAGGTCCATGCTGTCAATTTCTAAAATCCCGAAAGCCGCCGTAGTACCTTATATCTTGTGTATTCTTCATAATTTCCCTTGTTTTTTTAGCATCCAATCCGCCAAGCGTGTAATTTTAGTTGGAAATGCCGCCATAAAAACTTAAAGGCAATTGTTTTTTGAATTATAAAATTGGGCATCTATACCTAAAGATGCCGGGCGCTTTATTCAAACATTTTTGCGGAGTGTTGTCGCAAAGAATGTTTGCGCCAACATTTTTTGATATATTACATCACCTTTTTCCGTGCCACCTGCATATTTTTTGCGTCAAAAGCAGAATTGAATAAAATCTTAACGAATTGAAAAGCATCTGTTAATAATCGTTATCAAAGAAACCGCCAACCTGTCAATTGGTGGATAATGGGATCTTTAAATAAGTTGCTTATTATTGCGCATGAAACGAAATTCAATGGAAACACAACTCTTGGAAACTATTGATGATTCGAAACGGGCGCTTATAATGATCGGAGTTACAGCCACATCCTTATGAAGAATTTGACTGGTTGGACTTACTGAGACAAAAGAGAAGAACAGCGTAGAATCTGTTCGGATCGTAAGGTTTGCTAATAAAGTCATCCATTCCCGCTTCAAGACAATGCAACCGGTCTTCCGCAAAAGCGTTCGCGGTCATTGCAATAATAGGCAATGTACTACAGCCTGGTAAAGTACGAATTATGCGCGTAGCCTCAATTCCATCCATTTGCGGCATCTGCATATCCATTAGAATCATATCGAACGTTTTTGTTGTCGCTAAATCGACCGCCTCAACGCCATTGTTAGCGACTATCACCTGCATGCCAACATTTTCCAGCCAGATCTTGGCAATTTCCTGGTTGATGATTTCGTCGTCAACTAAAAGGAAACGACTTCCGCTAAAATTGCGCCGTAGCGTCTCTTCGGCGGATAGATTATTTTGCTTGCTAAGTTGTTCTAGCGTCGCGCCGGCGCCAATTTTTAGCCGGGCGGTAAACCAGAAGGTGCTGCCCTTGCCCGGCGTACTTTGTGCGCCAGCTTCGCCGCCCATCAATTCGGCAAGCCGCCGCGTAATGGCCAGACCCAGCCCCGTGCCGCCGTAACGCCGCTTCTTAGAGCTATCGACTTGTATGAATGGCGTGAATAGTCGCGGCAAGTCTTCGCTAGAAATACCTATGCCGCTATCTTCTACTTCTGCTCTTACCAGAATATAGCCGTCCGTGGCCTCCAACTTGCGAACCCGAATGAAAATTGCGCCTTGATCCGTAAACTTTACAGCATTGCCGGCCAAATTGAGCAATGCTTGGGTGAAGCGCGTCTGATCGCCATGCACGAGCGACTCGAATTGATCGCATTCCACGCTAAGCGTAATCGATTTGTTGTCCGCGCGTTCTTGAAGCATCGATGCGACATTTTCCGTTACCTGGGGTAAGTCGAAATCAGTTTCAACCAGTTCGAATTTATCCGCGTCGATCTTGGATAGGTCGAGAATATCGTTGATGATAGCTAAGAGATGGTTAGCTGAATTATCGATCTTGGTAATATGCTCGACTTGATCGGGATCGATGGCCCGCCGTTTCATAATTTGGCTTAGCCCGATAATCGTGCTTAACGGCGTCCGTATCTCATGGCTCATATTGGCGAGAAAAGCGCTTTTCGCCCGATTGGCGATTTCCGCGGCTTCGCGAGCGGCTATCAAAGCTTTCTCGAACTGCTTTCGGTCGGTATTGTCAATGATTGTGGATAAGCTGTGTGAAAACCGGCCATATTCATCATAAACAGCCTTAGCATGAAGCAAAATGGGCATTAATGTTCCATCTTTGCGGTTAAAATCAAACTCAAGCCCAGCCAGTTCTCCCGCCTCCGTTAATTTAGCGAAATTCGCGCGAAATATATCACGGCAGGGCGGAGTCATGACATCGATTGCCTGCATGCGCCCAATCATTTCCTCGCGCGTATAGCCAAGCCATTTGAGTTCCGTGTCGTTGACCATGATGAAGATTCCGTTACGATCCAGCGAGTGATAGCCGCAAGGCGCTTGATTGTATAGAACGGACAATTGCTAGGTGCGTTGTTCTACCAATCGCTCCAGCTCGTTCCGGTGTTGCTCCAGTTCGACCTCGGCTTGTTTGCGCTCGGAAATGTCGAGAACGATGCCAATGTAGCGCGTTGGTTTCCCATCAACGTCCAGTATCGGCCGTCCCCGGCAAAATAGCCAACGCGGGTTTTCATTATCAGCCAGTGAAACCTGCCAATCAAACTCGAATTCGCTTCCATCGGCCACGGCATCGGCTATAATCGCCAATACTCGTGTTCGGTCATTGGCGTGGATACATTCTTTCCATGCATCAAAACTCGGGGCGACAGATTTTTCGGCTAGTCCATAAAGTTTCCATATTTCATCCGACCAGATATTTTCGTTGCTGTGCAAATGCCATTCCCAGGTACCCGCATTGGCTGCATCCAGCGCTAGGCGCAATCGTTGTTCACTCAAGCGTAAAGCGGTTTCGGTTTTCTTGCGTAATGAAATATCGCTAACAGTCGCCAGTACATATTTTTCGCTTGCCACGATCATACTGCTCAGACTGACTTCGATAAAAAATTCGCGGTCATCCTTGCGTTTACCGATCACATCCCGCATGCGCCCCATCTGGCGTGCTTGCGGATCGAGCATGAAAATCTCCCGGTCGGCCATGTGCCGTTCGCGAAAGGAATCCGGTACTAATATTTCAATGGGCTGGCCCAGCAATTCGTCTTCCTGATAACCGAACATGGATTGCAGCGCCGGATTAACCATAACAATCCGACCGTCTTTGCCGACAACCAAAAGCCCTTCCAAACAGGACTCCCAAACCTGATGGAAACGGATCTCGCTGCTTTTCTGCGCCTGTTCCGCATTGTACAAATCGGAGATATCCACAAAGGTGAGCACGACGCCGGTACTCCCGCCGGCATCTAGACGATAGGGATCCAGTTGCATAATGAAATGAAACGCGCCTTGGTGCACCCGTTCTACGATTGAGTTGCCGGACGCCATGATGCCGGCCACTTGCTCACGCAATCTTGGTAAATTTAAATGGCATGGAACACCGTATAAAGATTGTCCGATATCATTGGCCACGATACCGAAAATCCGTGTTGCGAGCGCGTTGTAGCGGGTGATCCGGCCGTCGCGGTCAATGACTACGAGGCCGGTGCTGATAGAATTTTGAATATTGCTGAGTGTGGCGTTCAGATCGTTTGCTTCTTGAGATTTCGCGCGCAATTCATCGTTTAACGTCGTCAATTCTTCGTTAGACGCCTGCAATTCCTCATTGGACGCCTGCAATTCCTCGCTTGAAGACTGAACTTCTTCATTGAGCGATTGTAGCTCTTCATTTGAGGTTTCGAGTTCTTCGATGACGGCTTGCAGGTGCTCGCGGGTATCCGCCAATTCCTTGCACAGCCGTTTCGTCTGGTTTGTCTCCAGTCTATCGAGCTTAGTATCTGGGATGCTTTCAAGCGCCGGACTTGTTTCCTCGAAGCAGATGAGTAAGGCGAAATCCTTGCTTTCGGCCGAATGGCGCACTCGTTGCAACCGCAATCGGACTAAAATCTGGTTTCCGCTGCGCAGTTCAGGAAGACACAGCGCAAATACGGAAAAATCCACGCTGTCTTGAGCCAGCGCAAAGTAACGCTGAGCACCGCCAAAAAAATGTATAGGCTCAAATTTTTCGTTAACCAGAACGACGGGAGGAGCGTAACTCTTAGCAATAAGCTCAAGCGAAACTTCGATTAACGAGCTGCGCCGAAGCGTGATATCGGATTTAGGTAGATGCGGATGTCTTGCTGAATATGGGCTTACGAGTTTGGCAAAGCGTACGGGGTGGTTGTGCGTACCATCGAGCCTCCGATAAAGCCTATGCTCCGGATCGATCGGTTCAAACAAGCGCGAATTGAATCCTGCCGATTCGGAGTTGCCTAGCAACAGAAGGCCGCCTTGGTTCAGGGCATAGTGAAAGGTAAGCAACAGCTCGCTTTGTTGTTCCGGTTTTAAATAAATCAACAGGTTGCGGCAACTGATTAGGTCCATCTTGATAAACGGCGGATGAGCGATTACATCGTGTATGGAGAAAACGCAAAGTTCGCGGAGCTTTTTGGCGATGCGCCAACCGCCGCCCTCATGTGTAAACCATTGCCGCCGGCGGCTTTGCTCCAGTGATTTAACCGCCGAGCTGGAGTAGAGGCCGGCTCTGGCGCATTCTAATCCGAATCGATCGATATCGGTGGCAAAGATGCGCGCATCGAATTGATCCAGGCGCTTTGCAAGGATTTCGGCCAGCAAGATGGCTACCGAATAGACCTCCTCACCCGTTGCGCAGCCGGGGATCCAAATACGTATCGAGTCGTTTGTCTGTTTGCTTGCAAGCAGAAGGCGGAGTTGTTCCGTAAGCGTCTCGAAAACTGACGGATCTCGGAAGAATGATGAAACCGAAATTAAAAAAGATTGCATT
>JBEKBU010000286.1:0-4942 GCA_050015235.1 Methylomonas sp.
TCTTTATATGGATCCGGAACAGGCCAGTGGTTGGAAGTTTTTACACGGCGTCGGCACTTTCGTGGTGGCCCTGCCGACCTTAGTGACCGGATTTGCGGTCATTGCTTCGTTGGAGCAAGCCGGACACTTGCGCGGCGGTAAGGGATTGTTTGGTTGGATAGGCAGTTTGCCTTGGACGAACTCCATGGTTTTGGCGGTTATTCTATCGCTGTTGATGTTAATTTTCGGCGGCTTCGGCGGCATAGTAAACGCCAGTTACGCCATGAACGCCATGGTGCACAACACCGCCTGGGTATCGGGCCATTTTCATCTGATTTTTGCCGGCACGACCATCATCATGTATTTCGCCATCGCCTATTATTTATGGCCGATGCTGGTAAAAAAACCCTTGTTCTCCAATTCAATCGCGCTGTTTCAATTATGGACCTGGTTTATCGGCATGAGCATAATGACCACACCCTGGCATGTGCTGGGTTTATTAGGTCAACCGCGGCGTATTTCCAGCGTCGTTTACAATAGTTTACTGACGCTGTCCTGGCAACCCTATGAGCTGATGATGATATTAGGCGGTTTGATTTTGTTGGGCTCCGCCTGTCTGTTTATTTACAATCTGGCCAAGACCCAAATGAATCCGGCGCCGGAAGCGTTTAACCAACAGGTGGAATACTCCGAACCTATACACGCCGTTACTTCTCTTCCGGAATGGTTGAACGACATTAAACTTTGGAACAAGGTTATTGCCGTTCTGATGGCGATCAGCTTCGGCTACCCCATTTTGCAGTTCTTTTTTATGGATACGCACGGCTCATCGTCCTGGGGATTTTAACTATGAAACGAATATTAGTCATATTGGCGGCCGTAACTCCGCTCGTGGTTATTGCGGAGCCCGCTTCGCAAATTGCCTGGCGAGCTGAAGTCCTAAGACGAGTTACTACCGGGAATATTGAAAAAGGCAAGGAATTGGCTGAATCCTGCAAAAGCTGTCATGGCGATATTGGCCAGGGCGTAAAAGCGGAAATCAAGGACGATGTAACTTTGCCGGCTATCCCGGCCTTGTCGGGCCAGCTCGCCACGTATACCTATAAACAATTGCGCGATTATTTCAACGGCAGCCGTAGCCATGATTCGATGGCGGCTATCACTAAAGGATTGAGCGAACAAGACGCCGCCGATCTCGCCGCCTGGTTTGGTTCGTTACCGCTACCGCAAAATAAAGCGGCGGATAAAAAATTCGCCAAAGCGGAAAAACTGGTGGAAGAAGGCGATGGCAAACGCATACTGCCGCCTTGTTTTGTGTGTCATGGCGCTAAAGGGCAAGGCGAAAAAATCGATATTCCAGCCTTGGCGGGACAACAATCCGATTATTTAGTGCGAACCTTGCAGGCCTATAAAACCGGCGAACGGCGCAATGATATTTATAGCCGCATGCGGCTAATCGCCAAGCAACTTAGTGACGATGAAATCGCGGAATTGGCGGGATATTACCAGCAACTCAAGTAGTCGTTATAACAAGCGAAATGGAATGCGCCGGAAACGATTCATTATCCTTCGCCCTTCATCAACAGCTCGCCATATTGCTCCGGCGTGATGGTCCCTCCCAATCGCCCGGCGATATCTTTTTCGCGGGCGGGCAACGCGTCCTGGACGGCGTCTATGCGCTTCCATTGCGGCGGTTGAGGCGTTTCATTGCCAGTCCCAGGGGCGTATTTGGATGTTTTCAGGCGTTGATATTGATGAATATAGCGCGGGCAGTTTACGAAGATTTCCGTGACCGCAACGCGCACCACCAGCTCCGCGCCAATGAACGATTCGATCAGAGCGTCGTTTTTATCGACTCGGGCGACTCCGTGCACCCGCAGCCGGTGCGGCGTTTCGAAGTCTATAAACAACATGCCGACTTTGTCGTTGGCGGCGATATTGCCCATGGACAAAAACATGCCGTTGCCGTCGTAACTTGGGAAAGCAATGGTGCTAGCGTCCAGCACCTTGACGAAGCCCGGCGTTCCGCCTTTGTACGAGCAAGTAGGATAGCCGCGGTGATCGACCGTGGTGAAAAAGAACATGTCGCGGCTTTCAATGAAGTTTTTGTGATTTTCCGGAATTTCCGGCAGTACGATGAGTTCTTTGATTCTATCGGCTAATTGTACGGTATCGAAGGATTTCTGTAACGCCCGATGCTGTTCTCCGTATATCTCGTTCATATCGTTCTCCGCAATTTAATAGTGACAAAAAAGGGCGGGATAAGTGGCGTATACTTACGATACGCCGTCGCCCTTGAATACGCATTTTCATCGTTAATCATATTGCGCCGCTTTGATAGGCGGCATAAAATTCGATAAAACCTTAACGGTGAACCCGCAACCTTATTCGGAACTATACACCATGATAAACACGCCTCGCTTGTATGAACGTGCTAAGCCGGACAGCGTCGAGTTTGACGCATTATGGGACATGCATAACGGCAAAACGTTTTTTATTGGCCCCCTGTACTACATCGCCAGCCATCAACATGGCGCTCCGGTATTTCTGGCCGGCATATACGGAAATTTCCGGTTGCGTATCCGGGGCGGCGATTGGCTGTCTTGCCGTACGGCGGTTATTCCGGCTGGAGTTGAGCATGAGCTGGACTTAGGCGGCGATCCGTTGGCGGTATTTTATATCGAACCGACAGTTTCCGGAGTACATGCGCTGACGCCGCTTGTCCGCGATACTCGCGAGGTAAACGGCGCTTTGGTCGGCGGCGGCGGGGAGTTTTTATTCATGCGCGACCTTTACGAAGACCGCTATAACCCGGGATGGAGCGCCGAACCGCTGGACGATTTGCTGGGCTACTCCAAACGGCGCGCTAATGCCGCCGCGATAGACCCCCGCATCGCGCAAGCGGTGGAATTTCTAATGAAACACGGCGACGATCTCAGCCCGGTAACTACCCTGGCGGCGAGCGTCGGCCTCTCCTCGTCTCGCTTTCAGCATTTGTTCACCGAACAGATCGGCGTCCCATATCGCCGCTATCGGGGCTGGAACCGGATACGTCAGGCGATAAGGGAAATTATCAAGGGCGACAGCTTTACTACCGCCGCCCATACGGCCGGTTTTTCAGACTCGGCGCATTTTAGCCACGAATTCCGCAAGACCTTCGGCGCCCCGCCAACCATAGGCTTAAAAAAACTGGCGCGTCTACAAATCTAATGTTAACGCCGTCCATCGCCACGAACCTGCCCAGCCAATTTATTACACAATGCCGGGTGCTGTTGGGCGGCGCAAATGTAATTACCGAACCGGAACGGCTCAAGGTTTACGAATGCGACGCGCTGTCCGCCTACCGGCAATTACCGGCGCTGGCCGTATTGCCGGAAACGGCGGCGCAGGCGCAAACTCTATTGAAACTATGTAGCGAATTCCATATTCCGGTGGTCGCGCGCGGAGCGGGCACCGGCCTGACCGGCGGGGCGTTACCGGTCTCCGGCGGCGTCATCCTGGGTTTAAGTAAATTGAACCGGATTTTAGCGATAGACCCGGTCAACCGCACGGCCCGCCTCCAACCAGGCGTCCGCAATCTCGCCATTTCCGAAGCCGCCAAACCTTACGGACTCTATTACGCGCCCGATCCTTCCTCGCAGATAGCCTGCAGCATCGGCGGAAACATAGCCGAAAACGCCGGCGGCGTACATTGTTTAAAATACGGCCTGACCGTGCATAACGTATTGCAAATCAAGCTGGCGACCATGGACGGCGAACTATTGGTTTTAGGCTGCGCCGGTCTGGATGCGCCGGGTTACGATGTACTGGCACTGGCCATCGGTTCTGAAGGTTTGCTGGGCGTCGTGGTGGAAGCCACTGTCCGGCTGTTGCCCTTGCAAACTGAAACGCAGGTATTACTGGCGGCTTTCGCCGGCGTCGCCCAAGCCGGCGCGGCCGTGGCGGCGATTATCGCCGAAGGCTTAGTGCCGGCCGGTCTGGAGTTGATGGACAACGCCGCCATCCGCGCCACCGAAGCCTTCGTCAATGCCGGTTACCCCATCGACGCCGCCGCGATTTTACTCTGTGAACTGGATGGCCTGCCGGAACAAGTCGCGGCGGACATTCAGCAAGCTGAAGCGATTATCCGGCGCAACGGCGCCACGGAAATTCGCAAAGCCGAGGATGACCGGCAGCGCAAGCGCTTTTGGGCCGGGCGCAAGGCGGCCTTTCCGGCGGTGGGGCGGATCGCCAGCGATTACTATTGCATGGACGGCACCATCCCGCGTAAACATTTGGCCGTGGTTTTGGATAAAATCGCGGCGTTGGCCGAGGATTATCAACTGGGCGTCGTTAATGTGTTCCATGCCGGCGACGGCAATCTGCATCCCTTGATCTTGTACGACGCCAATCGTCCCGGCGATCTGGAAAAAGCCGAAAGCTTCGGCTGCCAGATTCTGGAGCTCTGCCTGGCGGTCGGCGGCTCTATTACCGGCGAACATGGCGTCGGCGTGGAAAAACTAGGCCCGATGTGCAGCCAGTTTAAATCCGCCGAACTGGAGCAGTTTCATCGCCTGAGACAGGCGTTCGACCCGGACGGCCTGCTCAACCCCGGCAAGGCCATCCCCACATTGCACCGTTGCGCGGAACTCGGGCGCATGCACGTGCATCAAGGCCGGCTGCCTCACCCGGAACTGGAGCGGTTTTAATGCCTGACCGGGATTTAAGCGCCGATATACGGCTCCAAGTCGAACAAGCCGCCGCCGGCAACACGGCTTTATGCGTCCGCGGCGGGAACAGCAAGGCGTTTTACGGCGGCGACTGTCAGGCTGACCGGTTGCTGGACATGACCGGACACTCCGGCGTCATCGCCTATGAACCCAGCGAATTGGTGATCACCGCCCGCGCCGGTACGCCGTTGCAAACAGTGACGGACTTACTGAGCTCGCAACGGCAAATGCTGGCCTTCGAACCGCCTTTTTTC
>JBEKBU010000287.1:0-5876 GCA_050015235.1 Methylomonas sp.
TGGTTGACGCAATTGATGTCGATGAACGAATTCGAAAAAGACATTTACCAGGCCGCCGCGAAAATCGTCGCCGGCGCGGAGGGCGAACAGCGGGATTTCCGGCGCACGGCGATTAAGCGCGGCTGGTGGTGGTTGCTGAAGTGATGTTATGGTTTAGGGCTATTGCAAAATCTAAAAAATTAACTAAACATTTTACACGGGAGAAAAAGAAATGAATGCCTCCGAGTTTCATACGGTTGTTCACGATGGAATGATTGCGATACCAGAAAATCAGCAATTTTGGAACGGCAAAAAAATCAGGGTCATTCTGCTTGAAGACGATGCCAATAACCTTGAATCTACAGACCAGCCAACCTTAACTGAAACCAATTTTTTTGATTTAGCGGGTATTTGGAAAAATCGGGAAATTGATCAAGAAGCTTTGCGTAAACAAGCATGGCGTAATGAACAATTATGATTCTTTGCGATACCGGGGTAACAACGATGATTCATTGAGGGACACAACCACACTCTTGTCTTGGAGGAAGGTTCACAAAATGCATTTTGCTAGTAAGGAAATTGAATTCACCTCGACGATTCGTCATTGCTGGTGGAATTCGATTGTCGGAAATAGCAACCCTGATCACCTCATTTGCAGCGAACGAAGCAGTAATTGCCGCAAGCGGTGCCAAGTTACCAATATTTCTCCATGGTCGAGCCAACTTTCGCATATCGATCAAATCGTCGCCTTGCAGTTCTTCAAGGGTAATTTGCCCACAATGATAGCAGGCCGTTTTGCCAGGGAGAACTGTCATCCCGATTAAACTCAGATGCAGGTTATAACCGCCAGCAATTACATAGGGGCTAGCGGTGGTTTTACATACCGTATCAACCATTGACGATGTTGTATCAACACTTGGCATATCCGCGCAATTGACAATTATACTGGAATTTGGATAACCAACTATCAACCGGGTCAAATCGTCAGCATCAGAGATTTGCTGCTTTATACATGTAAATCTTGTTGCTGGGCTAATGTTCATTAAGTGGTCAGCTAATGCATCGACTTTATATCTACCAACATCGGAAAGCAAATAAAGTGAGCGGTTTAGATTAGATAGCTCAACCTTGTCGTCATCAATAAGAATGAGATGCTTGAACCCTGATTGACAAAGCTGAGTAGTAACCCAACTTCCCACTCCACCCACGCCTAGGATGAATAAATTCTTGCTAGTTAACATGTGAAAAGTGTCCTCAAGTACATCGCTTGGAATATAATCACCGATGAAGTTGAAAAAGCGCCTCCATGGAGACTTTGAGATGCGAAGAGCTACCCCAGCTTCCTCTACTAGGCAGGCCGAATGCAATACCTCAGTTAACGCCACAAGCTGTCTAGGGTCAGCGTTTGTTCGTTTTGCAACGACGACCAGGGGATCTTGACCGTTAAGATGCCCGACAGCTTTAGCAAGATTGGCTTTTAGTCTGTATGTGCGACTACGACGAGTGTTGCCCTGAAAGAATTGCCAATTTTCGTCTGTCATGGGAACCATGGCGACGGAAGGCCTCAATCTAAGAAGAGAGTCGAAATTGATCATAGGCAAGAGCAAATAAAGCAATCAGGCCGCCGCTCAACCTTGAAAGTATCGAGTAGGTAATCGTTGAACAGCAGTTCGCCTCTTCCTCCTTCAATGTCCCCTTCGCCTGTAAAGTGCCGTAAAATTTTCATAGCTGCTGAGCCTGCCGCGAAGACAGATAATGAGCACAGCCCACCAGCTGCATTCTGACGTTCAACTACAGGGTGTTCCAATGGGCACCAGTCTTTGAGCGCTTCTTGAAAGTAATCAGCGTAACAATCAGCGCATGGAGTTACACCGGGAATAATCAGTTCGCTTAGGCTTCCTAGATGTGCATTAAATCCTCCTGCGATTAACAAAGGGATTCGTCTTGGAACGCAAAACCGAGATAGCAGAACGCTTGAATATCCAATATAGGGTTCGTCAGCCGTATTGATCACAAAATCTGTGCCAGGTTCTATGAGCGTATCGAGAACGGTCGCGGTAGTAAGTGGTTCAACCTTAGCTTTGACCTCTAAACCTTCGAACTGTGTCCGCATCCGTTCTGCAGTGATCGTCGCCTTGTGTTTTCCTATATCAGTATCCGTAGCATTAAAGAAAGCGTGGCGGGACAAGTCAGTCGATTCAATAATATCATGGTCAATAAGAATGAATCGTTTAAAGCCAAGACTGAGCAGTTGCCGCAGCAACCAGCTTCCAACGGCTCCTACCCCAAAACATACTATGCGTGCTTGACCGATTTTTCTCTGAACTTCAGCAGCTTTCTCGGGTGATCCTAGTACATCAAGAAAGAAGGCAAGCTGTCGTTGCATAGTTGTAACAGTGCTTTCAGTCAAACCTGTACGATTAAGCCAATCTGGCTCAATAATGATGCCCTTCATTTCAAGGTAATTAAGGAAAGCTAAGTACTGAGGACAAGCCTCATTACCATGAGTATTCTCCATGCGTGCCATGAGTATCTCAAGATCGTCTTTGCCATCTAGCCAAGCGAGAGCTTGGATTAAGTATGGCTTGACTCTCAAGGTTATCCGCTTCCGAGTTGCAAGGAAGACGAAGTGAACTTCGTTGTCACCACGAACATAAACATCTATACCGTCTCGTAGGAACGGCCGAGTAAGTGTCACGGCATTCAGTATTGAATCTCACCGCCCCGAACAGAGAGAAAAGCCTCCCAATCGTCCGTCGTACCAACGAACGTAGGATCTGCACTGCATGTCCGTGTACAGCAAGCAGAACGTGTACCCGAACACTCCGCTGTGTATTTAGTAGCATTAGTCATTCCGTCTTCTACTGAAACCTCACAAAAACCCAATTTTTCAAACTGATCTTTGTCAAACCCTGTGTTACTAATAGACATTACGCATTACCATAAAAAATTGATCCGTTTATATTATAAACCAAATCTCACTCAATATTCTAGAAGGAATCTCCGGATGGTTTAACTGTTTCTTTGGCTTGGCAAAATGCTGAAAATTTATGCTGATTTTTGTCGTTTTAAACGAAGGTTTCATCTGGGAGACCTGTTGCCTCGATTTGCCTACGTGGCCGCAAAAACAACGCCTATGCCAGCTCGTCTTTTGAAATTAGCTGAAGGTTTATGGGTAATAAGGTATATTTTTAAAATTGTTGATTAAATAGCAAAATGTGACATATTCTGCCTTAATTGGTTTTCAATATTATCAATTCTATCTCTTTGATAAACTAGAAAGCCTTTGAGTTTTCTTGCATTTTTAATAACATGCCCTAGAATTGTTACCAAAAATATTAATGGAGTTAATAGATTTCGCAACATCCAAATTTTATGTTCGTAAATATTATGCGCAACTACAAAAAAATCTGAAACTATTAATCTATAGGCATGAGGCATTTTATCACTTTGAATTTTAGCTAAAATATTTTCTAAATGAGATCTTAGTTGTTTGTCTAAAATAATATCTGACTGCAACTTAATATATCTTGTAATTCTGAAATCTTTAGTTGAACCAATCGAGCTATTCATTAATCTGATCAGTGTTATGTACTCTTCAGATTTTTCTTCAATAACTCCTTTCATTGCTAAAAGAGCTAGTTGGTCTCTTAGTTCGTATATTGCAAATCGTTTTTTGTTAAGTACTGCTGGTCGAAGAAACTTTGAATTGATAATCATCGCAATCCAAACACAAATCAACGATATAAATAAGTTAAATAATATTATAGAATTAACAATCATCTGCATGCTCCAGTGAGTCAATGCCGCTCGTTCCGTGCTGTTTTAATGTTTTTAATTCACCAGTTTGTAAGCCATGAATTAATTCTCTCCGCGTCTGAACTAATGTCTCAATATGTCGTCGGTAAACACGAGCTTGATAGTAGTTCGCAGCTAAACTTAATGCGAGAGCTCCCCCTAGTGGATATATGTAAAAATAATCTAAAGCAAATAACTTGCCAAGATATTTATCCAGCGCCTCAGTCGATAATTTTTGTGTTATGTAAAACACCTGCGCACAGAAGTATAGCAGTATAACTCCAACGATGTTCCCACTATTCGTTAAATTATAGACAGCATCAATGAGTTTTATCAATACATCGAATAAGTTTGCACCCGTTTTAGCCTTTTCAGTAGGAGTTCTTTTTTTGCTCAAACCTTATCCTTCAAAATACCAATACTCAAATAACCGAAACATTTAAAAATCTCAAGGAACAAAACACAATATATAGTGTAAAATCTGCTAAGCTGCACTATATGTGCTCGTAGACGGTTGATTTGACACCAAAGCTGTTACCTAAAACGACAGGCGCACAAGACAAAACTGTATTATAATAGTATGCTTGTTGTCACGTCACGCTATTGTTTAAATTTTTTTAAGCAATTTTACTTTTATCTCTTCTTGATATTGTTGTGTTTAGTCTAATTGTAGAATTCATGACAACCATCATTCACCGGGGAACCTCTAAAAACACGATTTTTGGCTCAAATTAAGTGAAAAAAACCTCAAAACTGTCCAAAATTGGCTAATTTTGACCTGATTTCGACCGTTTTCAGCCCGGTTTAGCTGCTAGCGGGCGCACTCTTTGCCTGTCAACTGGCAAAAGCCGACCTTACGCCGGTTCTTTTCAAAAAGCAAAACCGGCGCAAATTGTAGAAAGCGGCTTTAAAATGCAGTCACACCCGTTATTGTCTTCCTCGAAAGAAGAAATCGAGCCTTACCAATATCCGAACTACGAATCGAAACTCTGGTACGGCCTGTCCGGCCTGTTCAGCGGCGCGGACGATATCATCCGCGATATGGCCTGGCACGAAAATATTATCGACATCAAAAAATTCGCCGTTACCGAGCCGCTGACGGAGCTGATCGGCGCCGAATACGGGGAAAGGCCGCTGGCGGATATTAGGGCGTGGGCGCATGATTTTTGGGACAGCGGCGTTATCGCCGGCTTGGGCTTTAAGGTCATGCAGGCGGGGCTGCGGGCGCTGGGTATCGAGCGCATGGTCGCAGAGCTCGACGTGCGCTGGCTGGCCGCCGGCTTTTACCGCTATGCCGGCGACGTGCAAGGGAGCGTCGCCTTCGCCGCCGATCTGTCCGATTACATGCGCCAGCGCAATCTGCAACGCATGAACGATCTGGACGAACTGGAAAAACGCCTGGAAAACGAAGGCGGCTCCACGCCCGCCGAGCTGGTGCTCGACGTATTCATGCTGCAAGCCCGGCAGATCGCCGAATTCTGCTGCTGGCTGGCCGGTTTCGAACAAAACATGAAGGAAGGCATGGGCGAAAGCCTGGCCATCATGTTCGCCGACCGGCAAGTCGCCGCGCTGGCGCCGGAAGCCGGGCTTGAAGCGCTACGGGCGGCGGCCGGAGAGGAGCCGTTGCGGGGTTTGTTCAATAATTTCTACCGCTACGCCAGCATCGCTTACAGCAAGGGCAACGCCGGCCACGCCAACGAGGAGCAGCGCACCGATCAAATCGCCGATTTTCTGCTCGTGCAATCCATACCGCTGGCGCTGACCAAGTTTCTGGCCGGCAAAATCAAGCTGCCGGCGGCGCAAATTTTCCCGCTCACAGGCCAGATGATATCAACCGATACGCTGGAATATCTGCCGCAGCTACTGATCCTGCACGATTTCGAACAAGGCATGGCCGCCCAGGGCGGCGACATCGAAAAAGCGTTGTCCAAAGGCGAGTACCTGGAGGGCATGGCGCCGGGCGGCGGCCTGTCGCCGTGGTTGACGCAATTGATGTCGATGAACGAATTCGAAAAAGACATTTACCAGGCCGCCGCGAAAATCGTCGCCGGCGCGGAGGGCGAACAGCGGGATTTCCGGCGCACGGCGATTAAGCGCGG
>JBEKBU010000288.1:0-4844 GCA_050015235.1 Methylomonas sp.
TTTTACAAAAAAACGTTAAATTTATACAATTGCGCATAAAATCATTACCGAAAACCGATATCCGCATTGTATTACTTGATGTTTTGGCCATTTGCCAGGATCGGCAAGTTAAGCTTTTGATTAATTCCGATTTGGAGCTAGGCGCTGGACTTGGCGACGGCGTTCATCTAAGCAGCCGGGCGTTATCCGCCTGCCGCATTCGGCCGCAAGGGCATGCATGGGTCGCCGCTTCTTGCCATAATTTAATGGAGCTTAAATATGCCGAGCAGTTAGGTGTGGATTTTGCCGTTCTGGCGTCTATACAAGCTTCAGCGACTCATCCCGGTCAGGAGCCGCTGGGATGGGAAACGGCAATCGCCTGGATCGATCAGGTAAATATTCCCGTGTATGTGATGGGCGGACTGGCGCTAACCGATCTGCCAAAAGCGTTTGCCGCCGGCGCCCAAGGCTTGGCGGGGATCAGCGCTTTTTTAGCGGACGGCTAACGGGAACCTCGAAAAACCGCACTTCGAAAAGGCCCTCCTCAGCTGAGCCGAAGGGCTCAGTACGAACGGCGATCTATGATAATCAAAAACTTATCCGTTCGTGCTGAACCTGTCGAAGCATCAATGCCAGGTTTTTCGAGGCTCCCTAATCTGAATTATCTTGCACAAACAACGATTCTCCAGGTATTTTGTGCGCTTCCGCGGCCCAGGAACCCAAATCAATTAATTTGCAACGTTCACTGCAAAATGGTTTAAATAGCTCGGTTGCTATCCAGTCCACCTGTTTTTTACAGCGAGGGCAGGCGACCGAATATAAAGGCGACTCATCCATCAGAACATGCAGCGAGTTAGTAAAAAAGATATGTCGTCCGTGATTTGACTTGGACGGTTCTCGTCGCTTGACGGCTTCATAAAACGGATGCTGAAACGATGCTTACCACCGCTGATTTCCGCAAAACAGTTTAAATCGGCAGCCAAGCTAACGCGTAATAATTGTACCGGCTGGTTTTTATCCAACGCCAATTGAAAAAAACCGGCTTCGGCGGTTTCCTGGCTGGGAAGATTGCTTTCGCGTATAAAGCCTAAAATCAAATCTATTGCGGTTCTAATTGTGGAAAAAGGTTGCGTCCAGCGTTCCAGATCTTTTTGTTGTTCGGCCTGATCCTGTTCCAACCAGTAATGGAAAGCAGGTAAATCGAATGAACAGCTGCCGCCCGGAATGGAATTACGTTGGGATATACTTTGGAACAGATCGCTCTCCATAACCCGGATGCCGATTTTCCCATTCGCGCTATAGAGATCGCGGCTGACCTGATCAAGTTCGGTGAGTATCGCGTGCAATTTATTTGAATCGACATTAAGACTGTCCAAAAGCTGATTTAGAACTTTTCTATGGCGGTCCAGTTCTTTTAATAATTCGGATTTTAAATCGCTACGGTTAAAAATCATTAACATATCCAGCAGTACCGCTATTGCGGCGCGCTTATCGAATATGGATGTACCCGCCATAAAATGGCCAAGCTGATTGAAAAGTTGTTCCAGCCTCATGAAAATCCGGATTCTTTCATTAAGCGGGAATTCGTAAATGGTATATGTTTTCAAGCCGATGTAGTCCTGGCGCTGGCTAATAAAATGTAAGAATTGTGCAGTCTTTTAACCTGTTCTGCAAGTTTCGTAAGCGTTGACGAATTATCTATCAGGTCATCCGTTAACCTCAAACGTTCTTCTCGACTTATTTGAGAGGAAATCATCGCTAACGCCTGTCGGCGGCTAAGCTCGTTTCGTTTCAGGATGCGTTCTAATTGCGTCTCCAAACTGCAATCAACGACAAGTATTCTATCAAAAAGCCCGGTTTTTTGGGTTTCCATTAATAGAGGCACGGCGACTATACAATAAAGCCCGACCGAATTTTCAATTTCCACGGCAATTTGCGCATAAATCGGCGGATGCATGATATTTTCAAGCCGCCGCTTTTTTTCCGGATCGGAAAATATTAATTCCCTGAGAAAAATTCTATTCAGCGAACCGTCGGCTTGGAGAATATTCCGGCCAAAATTTTCAGACAACCGTTCTAAAGTTGGCATGCCCGGCTTTACTAATTGTTTGGCTATTATATCAGCATCTATAATGTTTACGCCCTGCTGCCGAAACATATCGCAAACTGTCGATTTCCCGGCGCCGATACCGCCTGTCAAACCGATTTTCAACATCATTTATAAACCGATGGCCTTTAAATAAAAACGGTTAATTTCGCTGCCGAAAATGAGCGCCAGCCAACCGGCTGCGGCTAGATATGGCCCAAAAGGGATAGGCTTGCCGGCATCGTGTTTTTTTAACGCAATCATAGCGATACCGATAATAGCGCCGACTAGCGATGAAAGCAAAATGATCAGCGGTAAATATTGCCATCCCAGCCAAGCGCCGAATAAAGCCAATAATTTAAAATCACCATAACCCATGCCTTCTTTTCCGGTTAGCAGCTTAAATAAATGATAAACCGACCATAAACTTAAATACCCGGCAATCGCGCCGATAATACTCGAATGCATATCGGTGAAGATATTATATGAACTAAAGAACAAACCTAGCCACAATAAGGGTTGCGTGATCGAATCCGGTAATAGCTGCTGATCGATATCAATAAAACTTAAAGCAATTAAGCACCAAGTCAACAGCAAAGCGCAGGGCATGGCTACGCTGAATCCAAACCGCCAGGCTATCAACGCCGAAAATAGGCCGGTCATGGCTTCGACGCAAGGGTAACGCGGTGAAATTGCAATACCGCAATTCTTACACTTCCCTTTCTGAATTAAAAAACTGAGAACCGGCATGTTTTGACTGGCCGTTATGGGGCATTTACAGGCCGGACAGTGCGATCCAGGCCAAGCCAGGTTAAAAGTTTCAGTTTTTTCCTCGACCGGCAAATTTAAAAATTGCCGGCAATCCCTGTCCCAACCGCGATGCATGATGACCGGCAAGCGGTAAATCACTACATTTAAAAAACTGCCTACCATTAAACCGAGCAAAAAAACCGTACCGGCTAAAAAGACGGGCGATTGTTGTAGGATTGTAAATATCATATGGACATCCGGATAAAGAACGGAAAGTTTGCGGCGCGGATATGTTTAACCGATTACGGAGCCGAGTTTGAAAATTGGCAAATACATAGCTACAAGCAAACCGACAACTATAATGCCCATGATTATAATGACCAATGGCTCTATCATGCTGCTCAGCCCATCGACCATAGCATCAACCTCTTCTTCATAAAAATCCGCCACTTTCCCTAACATAGCATCTATAGCTCCGGATTCTTCGCCAATGGCGACCATTTGCACCACCATACTGGGGAATAAGCCGCTTTGCTGCATGGAAAATTGTAATTGTTGGCCGGTCGCTATGTCATCCCGGATTTTCATTATTGCATCCTGATAAACGCAGTTTCCGCATGCGCCGGCGACAGACACCAAGGCCTCGACCAGCGGTACGCCGGCCGCCGACATAATGCCTAAAGTCCGGGCAAAACGGGCAATAGCCGATTTATGCAGTAACGCGCCCACCACGGGCAACAGTAACATATAGGTATCTAGAAAACGATTTAAAGCTTTCGACCGCTTCTTAAAATAAATGAATGTGTAAACGGAACCGACAATAATCGACAGCACTATCCACCACCATGCCTGCACCCAATCGGACAATTCAACGATCATTTGCGTATAGGCGGGTAAGGCGGCGCCGAAACTTTTGAACAAATTGGAAAACACCGGCACGACAAAAATCAGTAGGATAGCTGTAACCGCAATAGATACCGTGAAAATAATCACCGGATAGCGTAATGCGCTAGTAATTTTCTTTTTCAGCGTCTCGGTTTTTTCTTTATACGTGGCGATTTTACTGAGCATGGTGTCCAATACGCCCGCATGCTCGCCGGAATTCACCAGATTACAGAATAAGTCGTCAAAATAGAGCGGTTTACGCCCCAAAGCCTGAGCTAGAGTATCGCCGCCCTCAATGTCGCTCTTAATCGACAATAATAGTTCAGCCATACTGGCGTTGCTCTGGCCTTTGGCTATTATGTCCAAAGATTGTACCAAGGGAATGCCTGCTTTCAGCATGGTTTCCAATTGTCTGGAAAATATGGCGATATGCGCGGCTGTTATTTTTTTTACTCTGGGGCCGAATAACGGCTTGGCTTTAGGTTTGATTTTTGTAACGCGGTAACCTAAACGCCTTAATTCGGCGCGCGCAATAGTTTCACTTTTTGCGCTGATTTGATTTTTGACTTTATGATTCTGTTTATCAAAGCCTTCCCAAAAAAACACGGTTAGATCGTTCGGATTTGCCATTTTTATTCCTTGGTGACGCGGTCTATTTCTGTAAGCGAAGTAAGGCCTTGACGGACTTTTAGCAAGCCGGACATGCGGAGATCGTTTATCCCTTCGCTTTTTGCAAGCGCGGCCATTTCCAGAGCATTGCCGCCACGTAAAATTAAATCGCGCATGCCGTCGGAAAGCGGTAAGACTTGGAAAATGCCTACCCGGCCTTTGTAGCCATTCGTGCAGTTTTCGCAACCCACAGGCTCATAAACTTTGAATGCGCCGATTTCTTCTTTTTTAAAGCCGGCGGACAATAAAATATTATCGGGCAAATTAGCTTCTTTTTTGCAGTGCTTGCAAAGGCGCCGCGCTAAACGCTGCGCAACGATCAGCGTCACCGCCGAAGCTATATTAAAGGGCTCCAAACCCATTTGCATCAAACGGTTAATAGTGCCTGTGGCGTCGTTGGTATGCAGGGTTGACAAAACCATATGACCGGTTTGCGCCGCTTTTATAGCGATGCTGGCCGTCTCTAGATCGCGAA
>JBEKBU010000289.1:0-4823 GCA_050015235.1 Methylomonas sp.
TTATAGATAATCAGGATTGCGCTCAATTGATTGAAGTCAACACGGTGCCCGGAATGACCGATCATAGTTTGGTTCCCATGGCGGCAAAAGCCGTAGGCGTTGATTTTTACGAGCTGGTATGGCGAATACTGGAAACCAGTATGGCGGGTTGATGTGACGGGATTAAAAATATTTTTGCTGTTGTTTTTGGTTGCGGGAGGAAGTTGGTTTGGCTGGCGGCTTATCAACACCCAAGGTCTTTATATTCAACCTATCCATTATGTAAAGATCGAAGGTACTTTTCAATACGTAAGTAAAGACCGCATAAAACAGGTATTGAGTCCATTGATGAAACGGGGTTACTACCATGCGGACATTGAGGCGATACAACTTGTTGTTAAAACTTTGCCTTTGGTGGACCAGGTAGACGTTAAGCGCGTCTGGCCGGACGCGGTGTATATAAAAGTGACTGAACAAAAACCGATAGTACGTTGGGGAGATAAGGCTTTACTTAATAAACAAGGCGACCTATTGATGCCGGATAACATAGATGAATTTAAACATCTGCCGTTAATCACGGGTCCGGAGGGCCAGGAAAAGAAGCTGCTGGAGATTATGAAAGGCCTATATATAGTGTTGAAGGATAAATCATTGCAATTGGCGGAATTCCACGTCAATAACAGACGCGCTTGGCGGATTAAACTCGCGAGCGGCCTGGAAATGCAATTAGGCAGGAAAGCGCCGCTCGAGAATATGCAACGATTTTTAAAAACTATGGATTTACTGGGTGTTGAACAGATAGCGCTAATGGCGAGCGTAGACACCCGGTATCCAAACGGTTATGCAGTCACCTGGAAACCGGATGTGACCCAAATCGATTGGAAAGCAATTGTTCAAAAATCAAAAACCTGACTTAAACGCTTACAGAGCATAACAATGGCTAAAAAAACAGATCGAAATTTACTAGTAGGGCTGGATATAGGTACTACCAAAGTTGCTGCAATTGTCGGCGAATATAGGGGCGGCGACGAGATAGAAGTCATCGGCATTGGCTGCTCGCCTTCAAAGGGGCTGAAAAAGGGCATAGTTGTCAATTTGGAGTCGACGGTGCATTCCATCCAGCGTGCGATTGAAGAGGCCGAGTTGATGGCGGGTTGTCAGATCAAATCCGTATTTGCAGGAATCGCCGGCAGCCATATTAAAAGCCTGAATTCGCATGGAATTGTCGCTATTAAAGAAAAGGAGGTTACCCAGCATGACATAGATCGGGTGATTGACTCCGCGCGTGCGGTTGCGATTCCGGCGGATCAGAAAATATTGCACATTTTGCCGCAGGAATTTGTGATCGATCAGCAGGAAGGCATCAAGGAGCCGATAGGCATGTCCGGCATTCGTCTAGAAGCCAAGGTGCATATGGTGACCAGCAGCGTAAGCGCCGAACAGAATATCGTTAAGTGTATCCGTAAGTGCGGTTTGGATGTTGACGATATTGTGTTGGAGCAATTGGCTTCCTGTTCGGCGGTTTTGACCGATGATGAAAAAGAACTGGGCGTATGCCTTATCGATATCGGCGGCGGTACGACTGATTTGGCCATTTTTTCCGAGGGCGCCATCAAACACACTTCAGTCATTCCCATAGCCGGCGATCAGGTTACCAATGACATTGCCGTTGCGCTGAGAACGCCGACAAAAAACGCCGAAGAAATAAAGCGTAAATACGCATGTGCGCTAACGCAATTGGCCGATCCTCAGCAAATCATCAGTGTGCCGAGTATTGGCGATCGCGAGCCGCGCAAAATTTCAGCGCAAAATTTGGCTGAAATCGTCGAACCGCGCTATGAGGAATTAATGTTATTGGTGCAAGCCGAGCTGAGACGTAGCGGCTATGAAGATTTAATTGCCGCCGGCATGGTGATTACCGGCGGCAGTTCACAAATAAAAGGACTGATAGAGCTGGCTGAAGAAATTTTCCATATGCCGGTCAGGATGGGGGTGCCGTTACATGTATCAGGATTGACCGATGTTGCGCAGAACCCGATTTATTCAACAGCAGTGGGGCTGCTGATCTATGGTAAAGACCATCATGGGAAAACATTAGGTTTAAACAATGATGGGACAGGCGTGTTGTCAAAAATCAAAAACTGGTTTCAGGGCAATTTTTAATTTAATGGTGTAGAGGGTACATATATGAAATATGAAATCATGGATAACAGTGGTAATGCCGTTATTAAAGTAATCGGCGTAGGCGGCGGCGGCGGAAATGCCGTTAATCATATGGTGAACGGCGGCATTGACGGCGTGCAATTTATTTGCGCCAATACCGATGCGCAAGCATTGCGTCAGATGAATGTCGATACCATCGTACAACTGGGCGTGGAATTAACAAAAGGCCTTGGCGCGGGCACCCGCCCGGAAATCGGTAAAGCGGCGGCTGATGAAAATCGCGACCGGATCCGCGAAGTCATGACAGGCGCCGATATGGTGTTTTTGACTGCCGGTATGGGTGGCGGAACCGGCACGGGAGCGATTGCGGTGTTCGCCGAAATCGCGAAAGAACTCGGTATCTTAACGGTAGCGGTTGTCTCTAAACCCTTTGATTTCGAAGGCGCCAAGAAAAAAGCCGTCGCCGATTCAGGTTTAAGGGAATTGGAAAAATTAGTTGACTCTTTAATCATTATTCCTAATCAAAAATTGTTGCCTACTTTGGGGAATAACCGTTCGCTGGTCGATTCATTCCGGGTCGCCAATGAAGTATTGCTGGACGCGGTGCAAGGCATCACGGAATTAATCACGCATCCTGGTCTGATGAATGTCGATTTCGCTGATGTCAAGACTGTTATGTCAAATATGGGAAGCGCGATCATGGGCACCGGTATCGCCAGCGGCGAAAACAGAGCGCGTCTGGCGGCGGAAAAAGCGATTGCCTGCCCGTTGCTGGAAGACGTGAATTTGCAAGGCGCCCGCGGTATATTGGTAAACGTGACCTCCAATGGTGATTTAGGGCTGAACGAATTTGACGAAATCGGTAGCATCATGCACAACTTCGCTTCCGAAGACGCCGATATAAAAATCGGCATGGCGGTGAATCCGGCGATGGGCAGTGAAATTAAAGTCACTGTGGTCGCCACGGGAATGGGCGAAAAATTCAAAGCCAATACGATCAAATTAGTGCAAAAAGTTGGGGTTGGCGAAATTAATTATGGTAAACTCGAAAAACCGACCATTATTCGTCAGCAAAGACAAGAAGCGTTGCATGAATCACGGGAAACGCGATTTGGCGCTCAGACCAGAGGCGATGTTGATCTGGAGGATCTGGACGTCCCGGCGTTTTTGCGCCGTCAGGCGGATTGAAGACCCGCGGCGCCAGTCCAAAGAGGAGCTATCACGCAAATTGTGATAGACTTCCTCCTCTTGGTTTTTTGCTTTTCATT
Organism: Methylomonas sp.; assembly: GCA_050015235.1. Classification (GTDB taxonomy): domain Bacteria; phylum Pseudomonadota; class Gammaproteobacteria; order Methylococcales; family Methylomonadaceae; genus Methylomonas. Next base: position 3,411 of record JBEKBU010000289.1, read on the forward strand.
GGTATTTCATGATTAAACAGCGCACTTTAAAAAACACTATTCGCGCCACCGGCGTCGGCTTACATACGGGGGATAAGATTTACCTGACCCTGCATCCTTCCGAACCGAATACGGGCATCCGCTTTCGCCGCATCGATTTGGAAACACCCGTCACTATCGAGGCGCGTCCGGAAAATGTTGGAGAAACCAAACTTTCCACCACCTTGATGCGCAATGGCGTAAAGGTTTCAACGGTTGAACATCTATTATCGGCTCTGGCGGGATTGGGGATAGATAACGCGATAGTTGATGTCAGCGCCCCTGAAGTGCCTATTATGGACGGCAGCGCCGGGCCTTTTGTTTTTTTATTGCAATCCGCCGGAGTCGTTGAGCAAGACGCGCCAAAGCAATATATCCGTATTAAACATACGGTGCGTGTGGAAGAAGGCGATAAATGGGCGGCTTTTGAACCTTTTGACGGTTTTAAGGTTACCTTTACTATCGACTTTGAACATCCTGCTTTTTCCGATCATTTAAAAACCGCCGTTATGGATTTTTCTTCAACGACCTTTGTTAAAGAAGTCAGCCGCGCCCGTACTTTCGGCTTCATGAAAGATATACAGTTCTTACGCGAAAATAATTTAGCTTTGGGCGGTAGTCTGGATAACGCCATAGTGGTTGACGAAGACAAAGTTCTCAATGAAGACGGTTTACGTTATGCCGACGAATTTGTTAAACATAAGATTCTGGACGCTATCGGTGATTTGTATCTGCTAGGTTATAGTCTGATCGGCGAATATCAAGGTTTCAAATCCGGCCATGCCCTGAACAACAAACTGTTGCTGCGGCTGCTAAACGATAAAGACGCCTGGGAAATGGTTTCGTTTGATAATGTCGAAGAAGCGCCGATATCCTACATGCGTTCGGCGGTACAGTCGGCTGTGCCGGCGGGCAAATAATTAATATCCTAATCTTCTGCCGGCTGGTGCGGATATTGAATGAATATTACAGCGATTTATCCCGGAACTTTCGACCCCGTGACAAATGGTCATCTGGACTTAATACATCGGGCGTCCAGACTTTATCCGCAAGTCATAGTCGCGGTGGCGGCTAGTTATAACAAAAGCCCCTTGTTTTTATTAGATGAAAGAGTGGCGATGATCAACGAAGTCGTTAGCGGTTTCGCTAATGTCGAAGTCATCGGATTCAATACGCTGTTAGTGGAATGTGCGAAACTCTATAATGCATCCGTGATTATTCGCGGCTTAAGAGCAGTGTCGGATTTTGAGTATGAATTTCAATTGGCCGGTATGAACAGGCGTTTGTCACCGGAAATTGAAACCGTATTTCTTACGCCGGCCGAACAATATGAATTTATTTCCTCCAGCATGATCAGAGAAATTGCCAGATTTAAAGGCGATGTCAGCAGTTTTG
>JBEKBU010000290.1:0-4774 GCA_050015235.1 Methylomonas sp.
CCTATCGTCAGCGGCCCTTCAATTCCTGTTCTAGCCAGGATAGACTCGGCAATCTGCACGGCTATGGTGTATTCTTCGGAGCGGATTGCATTGTTAACTCCAGAGCCGAAAATGCGTAGTATGATAGTAATGGCGATAGCCATTATGGAAAACGCCACTAAAATTTCCAGCAATGAAAACCCTTTAGGCGGCTTTTTCACTGATAGTCACCTCGCCGGTAATCCAGTTGACATCCAGCCTACGCAGTTGTTTGCCCCATACCAAGGTTATCCGGCCGCCGGTTGAAGAACCGTCGGCGAAGAATCGGATGCTGGCTATTTCATTTTCGGCTTTGCTGTATTCCTGTTCAGCGACCGTTACCGATACGTCAATGTCGAGCGGGAAGCGGTAAACTTTAGGGTGATCGCCGATTTGGTAACTATTTTTGTCCAGATTGATCGCCACATTTGTCGGCATCCTGGTAACCAGGGCTTGACCGTGCGCATAGCGCAAGGCCGAGGCGATGTCTCTGGCGGCCGCCTGCAATTTAGTGCTTTGCTGGCCGGAGGAAATATTGGTGCTCACGGCGGCGTACGCTACTACGCTGACTAAAAGCACCATCATAAGCTCCAAAAGCGTAAAGCCCTGTTCAGGTTTGCCGGTAGCCGATCGCATGGTTATTCCCAACTGGCAATATCCTGATCTTCGCCTTCGCCGCCTTCGCGTTCATCCGCGCCATAGCTGAACAAGTCGAATTTACCGTGCTGGCCCGGATAAACGTAATGGTAATCCTGTAGCCAGGGATCCTGAGGCACTTTTTCCTTGCGTAAATAAGGGCCGTTCCAGTGTCTGGCGTCGGCCGGTTTGGCGATCAATGCCTGTAAACCCTGCTGCTGAGTAGGATAACGCCCTTCATCCAGTTTATACATATCCAGGGCGGAAGATAGATCTTCAATCTGGACTTTAGCGGCCTTGGTTTTGGAAGCCCCCATATGCTTCATTACCTGTGGGCCGACTATGCCGGCCAGCATGGCGATAATGCCCAGTACCACTAAAAGTTCCAATAAAGTAAAACCGCTATTGCGCGGCAGGGTGCGTATCATGATGTTTCCTCTATAAATTTATACTGCAAGATCGTTAACGCTTAATATAGCGAGCAAAATGGAGACTATAATGCCGCCTATCATCAAACCCAACGATATTATAAGCGCCGGCTCCAGCAACGCCAGCATGCGCTGGATGGTGGTGCGCAATTGTTTATCGTATATGGTTGCGATACGCAGCAGCATTTCTTCCAGCCGTCCGGTTTCCTCGCCCATTTTAATCATCTGTACCGCTAATTTAGGGAACAGATTTTGTTCGGCCAGCGATTCGGATAGGGTGCGGCCTTGCTTCAACTGCTCTTCGGAGCCCGCCAGCATTTCCGCCAGCACGCTATTGCCGACGGTTTCCCTGACTATGCCCAAAGAGTTCAGTATTGACACGCCATTACCCAATAAAGTGCCGAAGGTGCGGCTAAAATTGGCGACTTCCATATTCTTGATAATATCGCCAAACAAATAGGCCTTCAAAAACCGCTCATCCCATTTGCGTCTGCTGGCCGGATGGCTTAATTGTTTTTTCATGAATAGATACGCCGCAACAACCAGCAGGACGATAATCAGCCAGTAGTGTTGCAAAAACTCCGCCATACCGACCACTATCTGCGTAGGCACGGGCAGATTTTTACCGGCGCTGTCGAACATCTCCTTAAATTGCGGCACTACAAAAGTCAGCATGATAAATAGCGATGATAAAGACATTACCAGCAGTACGGCGGGATAAATCAACGCGGTGCTGACGGTATCCTTTAATTCCTGGGAGCGTTCCATATATTCCGCCAGCCTTTGTAATACCGCGCCCAAATTCCCGCCCATTTCGCCGGCGCGGATCATATTCAGATAAAATTTGGAAAAAACCCCGTTTCTAGAATCCAGCGCGTCAGCCAGCGATTTGCCGCCCTTTACCAGTTCCAGAACATCGGCTACCAATTTATTGAGCTTAATATTTTCTTCGGTTAACTGCATCAAAATAGTCAACGAACGGTCCAGCGGCAAGCCGGATTCCAGCAATGTAGCCAATTCGCCGGTAAACAAGGCGATTTCTTTTTGCGCCAAGCGTACCGAAGCGGATTTCAGCTTTATGCCTAGAAAGGTTTTATCCTTGGCGAGCTGTATGCGGATGGGGATCAAACCCTGATTCTGCAATTCCAGCAACAAAGCCTGCTCGCTGCCGGCGTCACGCAAGCCTTCTTCGGCGAGCCCCTGGTTATTGACAACTTTATAGGCGTATAACGGCATGTTTGATCTGCATTAAGAATCGGTGGTTACCCGTAAAATTTCTTCCAGGGTGGTGGTTCCGGCCAGGGCTTTGCCGACGCCGTCTTCGTACATAGTCTGCATGCCTTCCTGGATAGCGGTTTGTAGGATGATAAAAGCTTCTTCATGTTTCATAATCTGTTTTCTGATGGCTTCCGACATGGTCAGAAACTCGATAATCGCCATACGGCCTTTGTAGCCGATGCCGTTACAAGCCGGACAACCTACGGGTTTGTAAAGTATGATCTCGCCTTCGGGCCGCCAGCGTCGCAACTGCATTTCTTCAATGAGCGTATCCCCGGCCGGATAAGCGGCCTTGCAAAACGGGCAAAGCTTTCTAACCAGCCGCTGGGCCAGTATGCCGTTGATAGTGGAGCTGAGCAGATATTCCTCCAGCCCCATATCTTGTAAGCGCGTTATCCCGGACGCGGCGTCGTTGGTGTGCAGCGTCGACAGCACCAAGTGGCCGGTTAACGCGGATTGAACGGCTATTCTCGCGGTTTCCAAATCCCGCATCTCGCCGATCATGATCACATCCGGATCCTGGCGGACAATTGAGCGCAGCGCGGAAGCGAACGTTAATCCGATTTGCGGCTTAGCCTGAATTTGATTGATGCCGTCCATCTGATATTCAACCGGATCCTCGACGGTGATAATCTTGCGTTCCGATGTGTTAAGCTGCTTAAGCGCGGCGTATAGACTGGTGGATTTACCGCTGCCGGTCGGGCCGGTAATTAAAATGATGCCGTGCGGTTGCGCCAGTACCGACATAAACCGTTCGGCCTGTTTGCCGGCAAATCCCAACGCGGCAAAATCCAGCACCGCGTTTTCCTTATCCAGCAAACGGATCACCACGCTTTCGCCATACAAGGTAGGAATGGTGGAAACCCGCAAATCCAGCTCTTTACCGATCATTTGCAACTTGATACGGCCGTCCTGAGGCAAGCGCCGTTCGGCGATATTCAGCTTCGCCATGATTTTTATCCGCGATAATACCGCGGCGGTGGACGCAACCGGCGGCGAATCGATATCCTGCAATACCCCGTCTATCCGTAAACGTACCTTGAGTGTTTGTTCGAACGGTTCGATATGTACGTCTGACGCCCGGCTTTCAATGGCTTTTTGCAAAATAAAGTTAACCATTTTAATAATCGGCGCTTCGCTGGCCAAGTCTTTTAGGTGTTCCAGATCCTCGTTGCCCGTTTCTTCCACCGTCAGATCGTCAACCAGTTTATCCATGGCCGACTTGCCTTCGCCGTATTGAATTTCCAAGGCGTTGTCGATTTCCGACATTTGCCCGACGGCCACTTCGATCTGTTTACCGGTAGCCAGTTTTAAAGCTTGAAATTGGGCTGTGTCCAGCGGGTCAAGCGCTGCGACTTTGAGGCTGGCGTCATCCGTTTCCAGCCCGGCGATATGATGATATTTTAGAAAACGTAACGGAACGTCGTCGGCAAAGGGCGTAGCGGTGGGGAACTGATCGGCCCGCACCAGATTGACGCCGCAGATCCGGGCAAAAGTTTGCGCGATGTCGTTGTCCGAACATAGGCCCAGTTTAATCAATAATTGCGGCAACGTATCGTCCTGAGAGGATTTTTGCATCCGCCGCGCTTTGGTCAAATCGTTGTCGGACAGTTTACCGCTGGCTTTCAACAAGGCCAGGAACTCCGCGTATTTTTCAGAATTATCTGTAATTTCCATGTACTTTCCAAATAGGGATTTAGCTTAGGCTCCCGCTGGGTTGAATGTCTGGCGGTTTTTGAATGTTTAGTCGCGCTCGGTGAAAATCTATTTTAATTTTAGCATAATCTTTTAAATTTTAGCATGATCTATATGATGTAAGTGTTTAATATCGTTTAACCGAACATGATTTCTTCGCCGGCTGCTTTATAAGCGGTTTATCGACATAGGCGTCAGGGAAAATCTCTCCTCCATGAGGAGTGTTAGAATATTCGGGATCGAAAATAAGTTATGACAGCATGTGCAACGATTAGTTCTGCACCGGTTTGAAACCGTCGTCGCCGCCTTTGAGCGCGCCGGCGTCAACGGCGAATCCGGCCATGGAGTCTCATAGGCTTTAAATGCTTAAATTTTCCGGCCGGCAAGGTATATAATATATCTTTTGCGTTCTCCATTAAAAAAACGATGGCTCAATACATTTTTTCCATGCATCGGGTAGGTAAAGTAGTCCCTCCGAAAAAGCATATCCTTAAGGACATTTCCCTGTCATTTTTTCCGGGCGCCAAAATCGGCGTACTGGGCTTGAACGGTTCCGGTAAATCGACTTTGCTGCGCATTATGGCGGGAATAGATAAGGAAATCGAAGGGGAGGCGAACCCTCTCAAAGGTACGAATATCGGTTATCTGCCGCAAGAACCGCAACTCGACGCCAGTAAAAGCGTACGCGGCAATATCGAAGAAGCGGTAGCGGAAATCAA
>JBEKBU010000291.1:0-4768 GCA_050015235.1 Methylomonas sp.
GATTTCTGAACTCGAAAATGCGTTTTGATGTCGTCAGCCTTTTTCCGGAAATGGTATTAGCTGGCGCCTCATACGGCGTTACCGGCCGGGCCATTGAACAGGGTAAAGCGGATTTATCCGTATGGAATCCGCGCGACTATACCTATGACCGGCATCGCACGGTTGATGACCGCCCTTATGGAGGCGGCCCAGGCATGGTTATGAAATACCAGCCCCTGCTTGAGGCGGTAAATGCGGCGAAACAGCCTGAATTTGGCCGATATAGCCGGGTAATTTGCTTAGGACCGCAAGGTACGCCGATTAACCAGCAGTTATTAACGGCGGCGGTAAATTACCGGCAGTTAATTTTGATCGCCGGCCGTTACGAAGGCATTGATGAGCGTTTTATTGAACGCGTATGCGATGAAGAGTGGTCTTTAGGCGACTACGTCATCAGCGGCGGCGAACTCGCCGCATTAATTGTCATCGATGCGGTAACCCGATTGATACCGGGAGTGCTCGGAGACGAAGAATCCGCCGGGCAGGATTCATACGTGGACGGATTACTCGATTGCCCGCACTACACGCGGCCGGAACAAAGTGTACTCGGGAATGTTCCGCTGGTATTATTGGGCGGCAATCACGCCGAGATTAAACGCTGGCGCATGAAGCAGTCTTTAGGCCGCACTTGGTTAAGGCGTCCGGATCTGCTGGACAAGATAACATTAAGCGCAGAGCAGACCGCTTTGCTTAAAGAATTTAAAACTGAAGTTGATACATTAGGGTGTAGTAATGAGTAAAATTATTGAAGAATTGGAAAATGCGCAACTAAAAAATGATATACCGGATTTCGAGCCCGGCGATACTGTTGTCGTACAGGTCCGGGTTGTTGAAGGGACTCGCGAGCGTTTACAGGCATTTGAAGGCATTGTGATCGCTAAACGCAACCGCGGCCTGAATTCCGCATTTACCGTCAGAAAAATTTCTCATGGCGTCGGCGTTGAGAGGGTATTTCAAACACATAGCCCGTCTGTCGGCAGCATTGAAGTTAAGCGCCGGGGCGACGTCCGCCGTGCTAAACTTTATTATTTGCGTGATCTGACAGGTAAAGCGGCGCGTATTAAAGAAAGACTATCTTAATTAAGTCGGTCCGTTCAATTCGTAGGCTCGCGCCTGAAATTTTGGCATCCCGGTAATCCGCTAAAAGTTTCCGGCGCTTTCCGCGCTTTAACTGCTTCACAATATTAGCCATAAGGATATGGTTTTTCTTGATTATCCTAACGGATATACGCTTCAGTACAAGATTATATATTCACGAAGCATTGTTCGGTCAAGATTTAGCCAAACTCATAATACAGGTAACCATGAGCGGGTCGGCGCGGTTAATCGAAACTTTTTTAAATGTCCTGTGGCTGGAATTCGGGTTAAGCGCCAATACGCTGGCTGCCTATGGCAGCGATCTCAAACTGCTCGATGACTGGTTAAAATTCAAATCCCTGCCTGAAGCTTGCGAAGCCGACATATCCGCCTTTTTGCAATACCGGCAGCAGCAGGGCGCGAGCAATCGTTCCGCCGCCAGACTTCTGTCAAGTTTACGTAGATTTTACGGTTATTGCCTACGCGAAAAAAAAATAACCGCCGATCCGGTATGTTTAATCGACGCCCCCTATTTAGGCCGCCCCCTCCCAGGCTACTTGTCGGAAGCCGATGTCGATCTATTATTACAGACGCCTAACACCCAACATGCATTAGGTTTTAGGGATAAAACCATGCTGGAATTGCTCTATGCGACCGGGCTACGGGTTTCCGAACTGGTTACGCTCAGCTTTGATCAGGTTAATTTTAGACAGGGTTGCATCCGCATCAGCGGGAAAGGCGATAAAGAACGCTTGGTTCCATTCGGCGAAGAAGCCCAATATTGGCTGGAGCGTTATATTGCCGACGCCCGGTTAGCACTTCTGGGCAATAGACAAAGCGACTATTTTTTTGTAACCTCTCGTACAACGAATATGACCAGACAGGCGTTTTGGCATATTATCAAACGCTACGCTAAACAAGCGGGAATTAAACAGCATTTATCGCCTCATACTTTACGCCATGCATTTGCGACGCACTTGCTGAATCATGGCGCGGATTTGCGGGCGGTACAAATGCTGCTGGGACATGCCGATTTGTCGACCACCCAGATTTATACCCATATTGCTCAGCAGCGTATGAAAGAACTTCATTCTAGATATCATCCAAGAGGATAAAATGGCATCATTAATTCACCCAACCGCCTGTATAGGAGATAACGTAAATTTGGGTGAGAACGTGGCGATTGGCCCTTTTGCCGTGATTGAAGATGGCGCGGTCATAGGCGATCAATGTCAAATCGGCGCGCATGCCGTTGTACACGCACATGTGCGTATGGGCGGACATAATATTCTACACCCGCATGCGGTGCTGGGGGGATTGCCTCAAGATACCGGCTTTAAACAGGATACCGTTACTTGGCTAACGATCGGCGATCGTAATGTATTCCGGGAAGGCTTTACCGCGCATCGCGCTACCGCGGCGGACGGCGGCACACGAATAGGTTCGGATTGTTATTTTATGAATAACAGTCACGTAGCGCACGATTGCTCGATAGGCAATAAAACCATTTTCGCCAACAACGTGGCTATCGGCGGATTTGTTCAAGTCGGCAATAATGTTTTCATGGGCGGGGCCGTGGTAGTGCATCAATTCTGCCGGATAGGCTCCTATGCGATAGTACAAGGCACCACCGGCATCAATATGGATGTCATCCCTTTTATGCTGATCGGCGGCCGTCCAGCCAAACATTACCGTTTGAATATTGTCGGCTTAAGACGCGCCGGCATCACTGGAGAGAATTATCAAGCATTGTCATCGGCTTTCAGACTTTTAAAAAAAAAATTAAGTCTGGATGACTTGAAATTAACAACAGAAGTGCAATACTTAAAAGAGTGGCTCGCCGCCGAGTCTAAACGTGGGCTGCATGGATTTGTCGATATAGCAAATCATTAGAAAACAACTATAAAAACATGACATAAGCAAATTTTAATTTAAACCCATGAAAATATACGTAATCGATAATACCGGGCAAATCCAGACGCAATGGTTAGCGCCGAAATCAGATGTTGGTTTTTTTGCCGACGAAATTCAGGCGGTAAATGCTCTGGATCAGAAAAAACCGGACTTGATCCTGCTGCACTACGGATTGCGCGGCAAGGAAAGCGCCCGTTATATTGATTTATTACAGGCCATCTGCCCCAACGCCGTTATCGTTTTAATCGGCGAACAGCTTAGCGATGATCAGGTTATTCCGTGTCTGGTATCGGGAGCGAAAGGCTATCAGGATAGCGCGGAATTAGCTATTTACATCGAAAAAATCATTAAAGTGACTGCCCGGGGCGAAGCCTGGATCGGTAGACGCTTAACCGCGCGCCTGCTCGACACTATCCGTCGGCAAAACAGGCTTGAAAACCAGGAATTTTATTTTTCCGGCCAATACATCCATTCGGCGGCTTACCAAAAAATGTAAGAAACCAAAACAATTAACGTTATCCGCACATTTGGCTACTGTGTTTAAAAATACGTAACCATTCAGCAACTCAGGATAGGCTCAAATACACCGAGTCCATCTTCAAAAGAAACATCAACCGCAAGACATCTTTATCGATATCGAATATACAGGCCCCCGATTCGAGCCGGCGACGATATCAAGCGGCGTATGTTATATCGATAAAACCTGCTCGGATTAAACAGTTATTTGTCCGGTTCATCGGCAGCCTTCAAGTACGATTGCCCAGTGATTTTGCTGGTTGCGGAGTGATTGTAAAAAGCCGGATAATCATAAAATAGGTGCTATAATAATTTTGTATCAATCGTCTAGAGATGTTCTCATGCAAAACATGTTTTTTATGTTAGTTTCAATAAAATTTAACCCCCTCTAAGGTTTTTGCTAACTATTCGTTTTCGACGCTTAAAAAACCAACATTGTTTCATGCGAGAACTTATGCGTGGATTCACATCTTCCTTATCTATTGATAGCATATGTTTATTTCTTATATTGAGTCAGTCTACTCATCAATTACAGGTTGCTCCAATATGACCCATTATCTGCTGTTATTAGTGACCATAATCTTGACTGCAGGCGCGAACATCCTTCTCAAATATGCGGCGTTACACCGTCAATCGGAAGTTCATGGAATATTAGCCACTTTATGGGAGCTCGCCACAACACCAGCTCTGATTGGCGGCATCTTCTTTTTAGCAATTGCGGTCATTAGCTATGCTATTGCCCTGCGAGGCATTAACTTATCGGTTGGATATCCGGTAATGACTACGTCCGTAACGGTGTTGGTGACGATATTCTCGACAATTTTCTATGGCGAGCCCTACACATTAGTCAAAGCGCTAGGCGCCATAATAGTTATCTGCGGCGTCATACTCTTGTCGATTTGAGCCGCTTTCAAAATATATAGGCGGGTTTTTGAAACCGCAAATATTCAAAGCTGATCGCCTTCTTTACCCCCAGTTTCAATGCTGGCCGGGATATTTATCCCGGCCGCAACGTTTCACGCTCCGTACATCACCAGCAAACCTGCAAGTTGTTCGAAACCTCAGAGACTGGGGTAACATACCCCGTCTCGCCGGAGATTAATTTAAGCAGGCCCAAATATTCAACACTAATCGCTTTCAATATCCTCATTTTGCATAAATTCCCACATTTCATTTTGATGCAACCATATTGGATCCGCATTTTGTTCAATGAACTCATCAA
>JBEKBU010000292.1:0-4752 GCA_050015235.1 Methylomonas sp.
ATTCCGCCGCGTTAGCCAATGATGCGGCGGCTAAAGCCAAAAGCCACGGTTTACAGGCCGTGGTAAAAAGCATGGATGAAGTTGAAATTAGCCAATTGGCGCAAATGCCTTATTTGCTCGTTATCACCAGCACCTATGGAGAAGGCGCCATGCCGGATAACGCGCAAATGTTGTGGGAGGCGGCCAACTCCGAGGCCGCGCCGCGTCTTGAACAGGTAAATTATTCGGTGCTGGCTTTAGGAGATACCAGTTACGACTTGTTTTGCCAGGCCGGCATAGACTGGGATAACCGGTTGGCCGCCCTGGGCGCGAAGCGGATATTTGACCGGGTGGACTGCGATACCGATTTTGAAGATGCGGCCGAGAAATGGATCAGCGAAGTGGCGCCGTTGATGGCGGAAGGCGCCGAAACGGTTGCGGTAATCGATGACGAAACCCCGGCCGGTAAGCCGCAGTATAACCGCAAAAATCCGTTTCCGGCCAGAATGCTGGTTAACCGGCTGGTGACCGCCGCGCATTCTTCAAAGGAAACCCGGCATTATGAAATTTCCATAGCCGGTTCCGGACTCAGTTACGAAGCAGGGGATGCGCTGTGCGTGGCGCCTGAAAACTGTCCGGCTTTGGTTGCCGAGCTGTTGCAAGCGCTTAATTGTAGCGGTGAAGAATACGAACCGGTCAACGGCGAATTACTGAAATTTTCCGAAGCGTTGCGCACCCGATTCGAAATCAAGCTCCCCGGCAGGGAATTGCTGGAGGAAATCGTTAAACGTTCCGGCGATCAAGCCCTGCACGGGCTTTTGAACGGCGAAAAAGAGCAATTGGCCGACTATCTTTGGGGGCGCGATATCCTGGATCTGCTGTTGCAATTTCCCGGCGTTGAATTTTCGGCCGCCGAATTTTTGAGCTTGTTGAAACCGCTGCAGCATCGCGCCTATTCTATTTCTTCCAGCGGCAAACTTTATCCTGAATCCGTACATCTGACGGTGGCCAGCGTCCGTTACGATGCGCATGGCCGGCAGCATAAAGGCGTATGTTCGACCTATCTGGCCGATTTGGTGGGTCAAGATAGCGACGTGAAGGTCTTTTTTACCCCGAACGCCAATTTCCGCGTCCCGAAAGACGACGCCCTGCCCATGATTATGGTCGGGCCCGGCACCGGTATCGCGCCGTTCCGCGCTTTTTTACAAGAACGCCAGTTCCGGAAAGCGACCGGTAAAAACTGGCTGTTTTTCGGCGACCGTAATGCGGCCACCGATTTTATTTACCGGGAAGAAATCGAAGCCATGCAAAGCTGCGGTTTGTTAACGCGTCTGGATTTGGCTTTTTCCCGCGATCAGGCGGATAAAATCTATGTACAGGATCGCATGATCGAGCACGGCGCCGAGTTATACGCCTGGCTGGAGCAGGGCGGCTATTTCTTTGTCTGCGGCGACGCATACCGGATGGCCAAGGATGTCGATCAGGCCTTGCATGAAATCGTCAAAACATTTGGCGGTAAAACCGATTCGGAAGCGGTCGATTATGTCAATAATTTGAAAAAAGACAAGCGCTATGTAAGGGATGTTTATTGATGGACGCCGAGCAGATATTTGCGTCTGCATTTTCCAGCCATGCAGCGGGCGATTTGCCGCGGGCCGAGGAATTATACCGGCTAATTCTGTCCGAGCGGCCTGTGCATGTCATGGCGAAACATTATTTGGGCGTACTTTTACATCAACGGGGCCAGTCCGCCGCCGGTCTTGAACTGATCAGGTCGGCTCTGGAAACCGACGCAGGCAGCGCTTCGCGCTACAACGACCTTGGAAATTTGCTGGTGCAAACGGCCGATCTCGATAATGCGGCCGGCGCATTCCGCGCATCGTTAGCGCTAACCGCTAACGATGCGAATGTCTGGAACAATCTGGGCTCCGTGCTGCATAGGCAAAACCGTCTCGACGAAGCCGAGTTCGCCTACCGGAAAGCCTTGGAATTCGGCCCGACCTTTGTACCGGCGCTAAATAATCTATCCAGCCTGCTCGCGCGGAGCGGCCGGGATGAGGAGTCGTCGCGCCTGCTCTGTTTAGCCTATATACAACCGCCGTTACAACATAAATCCTTAAAAGAGCTCGGCGTCGCCTACTTTCGGCTGGGATTAACGGCTGAAGCGGCCGAATGTTACCGGGAATGGCTGCGCCTGGAGCCGGATAACGCCTATGCTAAATTACATTTGGCCGCGTGTACCGGCGAAAATGTTCCGGAAAAAATGCCCGGCGACTATGTGAAAAACGTGTTTGACGAAATGAGCGGTTATTTCGAGGAAAAACTTGTCGCCACGCTCGGCTATTCCGGACCGGAAATCATAGCAAATCTGCTTGCGGAACATTTTAGCAAGGACCGCCGTTTCGACGTGCTGGATGGCGGCTGCGGTACGGGATTGCTTGCTAACCTGCTCAGCGCTTATGCGCGCAGTCTGGTCGGCGTCGATATTTCCGCCGGCATGCTTGAAAAAGCTCGGGCGAAACAAGTTTACGATGAATTGCTGGAAACCGAACTCTCGGCTTTTCTGCAAGGCCGCGGGCAGACTTTCGACCTGATAGTCATGGCCGATACGCTGATATATTTTGGCGATTTGCATGAAATTTTCGCAGCCGTAAGGCATGCCTTACGGCCAGCGGGTAGTTTCGCATTTACATTGGAATTAAACGGCGAAACCGGTAAACAGCAAATTGATTACTATTTGAGCCCATCCGGGCGTTTTAGCCATAGTACAGGCTATTTGGCTAAGGCGCTGGATAGCCACGGCTTTAAAGTGTTGGAAAGCCAGGATGTCGTTATTCGTTATGAATTCGGCCTGCCGATACCCGGATTGGGCTTGCTTGCTTATTTAGAGCCTATAAACGAATAACTGTATATGCCGTCAAATCAACCCGGCGTTGGTGGTTTTAAACCGGTTCGGTATGAGACAGTAGTTGGGTGGGCATTATCATGCCTACCCAACGCAAACCATGCAAATTAAAATAGAAATGGCATGTTTTTAGCTTAATATGTGGTGCAATATTCCGCATTAACTAAATTAACTCTTTTGGGCGGTTTCTACTATCGAGTTTAACGCTCGGATGGATAATATTCGGCTCATGGACATGTTTGGCGGTGGCGACATAGATAGGTTAGAATTCTTTGAAAGGCGGCACTTTTGAGGCGTGTGGCTGTCGAATAACCGTAAAAATGGAGTTAGTTATGAAATTATATACATTATTCTCGGCATTGTTATTAGCCGTGTGCTGTTTATATAGTCCCAATAATTGGGCGTGGGGGCACGGCGGACGCTTTGGCGTTTATATTGGCGCGCCGTTTTATGGCGGATATTACGGTTATGGATACGGCTATCCTTACGCCTATCCTTACGGTTATCCCTATTATCCGCCGGCTGTAGCAGCGGTTCCCGCGCCCATGGCTCCGCAAACTTATATTCAGCAGAGCCCGTCTGTTGTTCAGCCGCCACCCCCCGCCGTTCAGCAACAACCTCAGCAAGGCAGTTATTGGCATTTTTGTTCCGATCCGGAAGGGTATTATCCTTATATTAAAGAATGTCCGGGCGGCTGGCAGCTTGTGCAGCCCTCACCTCATTAAGGAGAAAGATTATATGTCACGTATTTCGTTATTATGCGCCATCGCCACGCTGCTGCTTGCCGGCGGCTGCGCCAGCCTGCCGACCGGGCCAAGCGTCATGGTGCTGCCGGGAACCGGAATGTCTTTTGATCAATTCAGGGTAGACGATGCTAATTGCCAGCAATTCGCACTGGCGCAGATAGGCGGCGGCACGCCAAACGATCAAGCCATCAACAGCGGCGTAGCCAGCGCCGCGGTTGGTACTGTTGTCGGCGCCGCCGCCGGAGCCGCTATAGGCGGAGGCGCCACCGGCGCGGCGATAGGCGCCGGCAGCGGTTTGTTAGGCGGCAGCATGGTAGGCGCAAGTAGCGCAAGCAGCTCAAGATACGTAACTCAGCAACATTATGACGTCGCTTATATACAATGCATGTACGCCAAAGGGCATCAAGTACCGGTTTCCGGGCAGTTTTCGAACGTAGGGCCTAGACCCGCCGCAACGTCAGCTCCCGCCGCCGCGCCGCCCGCGAATATTCCGCCGCCGCCGCCCGGTTCGCCGCCGCCGCCGCCTCCTCAGTAATAGATAATGATCGCCTGTTTCGTATGATTAGCGAACAGGCGATCTAGATAATTGTAATAAATACCGATGCGCTTGTATTTTGCCGTTCAAAAATTTAACACGATCTTAATTTTATTTTGTGCGGCGCTATGGTTAAGCGCTTGTTCGTCGAAGCCGAAAAAACTCACGCCTGAAGAACAAGCCGAGCATTTGGCGAGCACTCTGGATAACGGCGGTTATAAGTCCGCCGGCAATTTTTCAATCGCCAGCAGCCGTGAAGTCTGGATGCACGATAGCGCCGAATTGGAAGTGGTCATGACGGCCCCTGAAACACCGGGAAGTTATCCGCTGCTAATTTATCTGCCGAGTTTAGGCGAAGACGCCGGCGCCGGCCGTTTATGGCGGGAGGCGTGGGCGAAAGCCGGCTATGCTGTTTTTAGCATGCAGCCTAGGCAAATCGGTCAAGCTTTAAAGGAAATAAAGCAGGAGCGCGATACGTCTAAGCGCGACGGCGGCGACGAAGATCAGCCGGAAGACGAGAACAAGGATGCGGCGGAGGAGAAATCCTGGTTTTTCGGTAAAAAAACCGCTAAGCGCTCAGGCAATGT
>JBEKBU010000293.1:0-4736 GCA_050015235.1 Methylomonas sp.
CGTTTGCGGAAACAGGCGGATGCGCTCTGCATTGCCTATGACACAATCGCCAAGTACACGCCGGAAATGCAGGCCGCCACATTAAGCATCATGGTGGGGCGTTGGGATGGGCTGTACAGCGAATTCGCCATCGACAGCATTTTGGCGGTTAGCGGTCATGCGGCTAATAAAAACATGGTTTCGCTGGAAACGCCGGAAATTCAACTCCGGTCACTTACCGGAGCCACTCCGGAAGCCGGCGTCCACATGGTCGAAGATACGCTGGATGATATCGAAAGCGGCCGCTCCCGCACCATGACCAACCGGCTGGCGAATGATTGGGCGACTTCCAATTTTACCGAGTTTGATCATTTTTCCGATTGGTGCGAATGCCTTAACACCGACAGCGAACGGGAAATGATGAAGCAATTGCTGGATAAACGTAATCCTAATCTTGCCGATAAAATCGATAATCTGGTGAGTAGCGGCAAACATGTATTCGCCGCCGTGGGCGCTTTACATTTGTTTGGCCCCCAGGGCTTGCCGACGCTGCTGGCCGAGCGGGGCTATCAAGTGGAGCGGGTGGCGTTTAATTAGCTTTAGTAAATTTATTAACTATTCGGCAAATTTTAGCTAGCGTCAGCTACCCGGCTTTTGACGCCGGAACGCTAAGCAGAGGGCGCTGTAAATACATCCGTGTAGCTTTCGCCCGGCCTCCATGCCGGTCAAACCTCTGCTAGGCGCTCCGGCTCCAAAAGCCAAGATTGTCAGCTATCGTAAAGATTTTTAAATGACTAATCACCTGATAAATAGCTAAATTCATTCAAGAATATTAGGAATCATCGGCTTCAACCGCTAGGGCGGTTAATTGTTGTAAACCTGTTGCATATAAGCCGGCATCCTCGGTACGGATGGTAGCATGCGCCACTTTACGGCCTTTTCTGGAAGTTTTGTCGTATAAATGCAAATGGCTGTCCGGAACGGAAAGCACTTGGCGTCTGTCCGGCAAACCGCCGATGAAGTTGACCATGGCGGCATGACCGCGGGCTTTAGTCGATCCTAACGGCAAATCCAAAATCGCGCGCAAATGGTTTTCAAATTGGCTGGTTTCGGCGCCCTCTATGCTCCAATGCCCCGAGTTGTGCACGCGCGGCGCAAATTCATTGGCTAACAGCTTGCCGTCGACTTCAAATAACTCCAGCGCGACTACACCGATGTAGCCGAGCTTTTCCAGCAAGGCTTGCGCATAGACTTCGGCGGCGGCTTGCATGGGATCGCCGCTACGGCATTCGGCGACGCGCAAAATTCCGCCTTTGTGACGGTTTTCGGAAAGCGGATAATAGGCGATTTCCCCGGCCGGACGGCGGGCGGCGATGATGGACACTTCCCGCTGAAAACCGACAAACCCCTCGACTATGCAAGGCGCGCCCTCCACTGCCAGCCAGGCTGCCGCGAGTTCGGCGTCCGACTTTATCAATACTTGGCCTTTGCCGTCATAGCCCATGCGCCGGCTTTTTAATATGGCCGGATAGCCTATGGCGGGCATAGCCTGCTCCAGATCGGCTAAATTATCGACAGAGGCGTAAGGCGCGGTATCGATATTTAATTGCCTAAAAAAGTTTTTTTCCAGCAAACGGTCTTGAGCAACCGCAAGCGCGTTGGCTGGCGGGTATACCGTCGTGTGGCTGGAAAGAAATTCGGCCACATGGGCGGGAACGTTTTCAAATTCGTAAGTGACCACATCCGCCGCCGCGGCAAGTTGCGCCAATAGTTCGGGATCGTCGTAAGCGCCGTGCAGATGCGCGCCCAACGGAGCCGCGCCGGCGTTTGCGTCCGGATCGAGGACAATAAATTTTAATCCGAGGGGAAAACCGCTTAAAGCCAGCATTCTGGCGAGTTGTCCGCCGCCTAATATACCAATTTTCATATTTGCGCCTAACGTGGATCAGGGTTAGCGATTACGGTGTCGGTTTGCCGGCGGCGATAAGCTTCCAGCGCTTGACGGTAGTGCGGATATTTATTGCCGAGAATGGCGGCGGCCAGCAGCGCTGCGTTAATGGCGCCGGCTTTGCCGATAGCCAACGTACCCACCGGAATGCCGGCGGGCATTTGCACTATCGATAACAAGGAATCCATTCCGTTTAAAGTTTTGGACATTACCGGCACGCCTAACACGGGCAGTACGGTCTTGGCGGCCGTCATACCGGGTAAATGCGCGGCCCCGCCGGCGCCGGCTATAATGACTTCAATCCCCTTGGATTCGGCGGATTCCGCGTATTGAAATAATTTATCCGGGGTGCGATGCGCGGATATAACTTCCACTTCATGAGGAATATCAAGATGTTCCAGGGTCTGCGCGGCATTTTGCATGGTTTCCCAGTCCGAACTGGAACCCATGATAATGCCTATCAATGCCGTCATCCAAAGTCTCCGCCTAAAAATTTTTCATTATCACATAATTTTCAAAGCTATATGCAATCAGGTTTTAATTTTTCTTGGTTATATTAATGACCGGTTGCCAGCTTATGCTGTTCATTAACGTTTTTGGCTATCCGCGATTCAGCAAGCGGCTGTGAATAATCTCACTAGAATAAAATTAAATTGATTACAGATTCCTATTTTAAATCGGCTTAAACTTAAATGACAGGCCAATGAAAAGATTAATGTCATATTATCAATAAATTAACAGCTCATCTAAACTTAAAGACTAAAGCTTTTACATGAATATTTAAAGTTGATAAGGTTTTCATTAAATAATATAATCAAACACGGCATGCTGCGTTGCTTTATAACCGCATGTTATCTTTAGATTTTTAGCCTAACAGCAATGTTGTATTTTTAATTTTGTCATAATGTAATCTTTCGAAGCGCCTACCAGTAAGCGCCTTGTTAGAATGCCGGCTTTTTGATTAAAGCCTTAGTAACAAACCTTAGGTTATCTTAATATCAATTTACACTTTGAAGAGAATAAAAAAAATGAAAAAAAAACTTTCAAATCTTGCTTTAGCGGGGATTATGACCTGTGTTTCCCATACCGTGTTTGCCGATGACGGCGGCTTGCCCGGTACTGATTGTTCAAACCTGCCTGGCTGGTCAACATTACAATCCGCGTTATCATCCGCGCAACAACATGCAAACGGCGGTTTTGGCTTGAATATGTGGGCGACCATAGTTAACAGGGATGGCTATGTTTGCGGCGTGGCCTATACCGGCGCCGACCGGAACGAACAGTGGCCGGGCAGCCGTATTATTTCCGCGCAGAAAGCCAATACCGCTAATGCGTTCAGCCTACCTACCCTGGCTTTGTCAACGGCGAATCTATATTCCGCAGTCCAACCAGGCGGCAGTTTATACGGCTTGCAACACAGCAATCCGGTCGATCCAACCGTTGCCTACGCCGGTCCGGTAACTAATTACGGCTTATCTAGCGACCCATTAGTAGGGCAACGCGTCGGAGGCGTCAATGTTTTCGGCGGCGGCTTGGCTTTGTATAACTCATCTAAAGAATTAGTCGGCGCGATCGGCGTCAGCGGCGATAGCTCGTGCGCCGATCATAACATCGCCTGGCGCACCCGCAACCTTTTGTCATTAGACTATGTGCCTGGCGGCGTTTCGAGCCAATCGGGGCATCCTGACAATATAGTGTTCGATATAATTAACGAAACGGGTATGCAAACCGGCGTCAGCCTCAGTGGTTGGGGGCATCCTTACTGCAGCAACAACACTGTATCTGAAACCAATGAGCTGAATATTTCCAAAAATTTGCCAAAAACTCACTAAAGGCTCGTATTTTAATGGCCGGACAAAAGCCGCTTTAAGCGGCTTTTGTACTTGGAGATTACTTAATGATTCGGCGGAATAAACGAAGGCTTTATGAAACTGGTATTGCAAATCGCATTGGGCGTGTTTATTGGCGCGGTGAGCGCGCTGTTTGTCGTCGACGCCTGGCGAGCTCACAAGGAGGCGTTGGACAAGGCGGAAGTCGACAAGTTATTTCAACAGCAGGAACAGGCCAGAATGGAGCAAGGCGAACGCATTCGCGCCCTGCTAATTCAAGGCGGCAAGCTGCGTCCCGGTTCCGGCATGGCGCCTCCCGCCGGCTTTAGTCGGGAAGATGCGCAATCCGGTCCGCCACGGCATGAATAATCGGGCTTAGCGGGCGCGGAGTAAAGCGGCGTAAATTTGTTTTGGCGGCGCGCGGACGTTACGTCTAGTTAACATCCATACGCAGCCGGAATCGCGCCATTCAATAGATGCTCCGCTAGTCTCGCCAGAAAAACAACGCCCCGCATAAAGCAACCCCTACGCCGTAGAGTTGCCATGTTTCCGAAACCGCGTAAGGATAGAGCATCAATAGTATGCCCAACCATTTCGCTTTCGCCCGTTCCGTTTTTTTGCCATAACGGTAAGCCGCATAACCGATGACGCCAAATATAAGCATGGCGAACAAATCGGCCGGACTGGGTAGAGTTAAACCTAACGATTGTAACGTTTTAAGTTCATCCATATGGAAGGACTGTTTAAGTTTTAAAGTTTAGCATAATGATAGTTTAACTTTCTAGCATAAGCTATTCCCCTTCAAAAAAAGTAAAAATAAATTTTGACAAAATATTCGGATGCCGTAAAATACTCCCTCTTAACAGTTGCGAAAGCGATTGGCTCTTTAACAGGTAGAATCGAAATAATTTGTGTGGGTATGCGTACGTAAGCTTGATCTGTCGAAAGATGAAGTAAACGGCGCGGATCCTGTCTGAACG
>JBEKBU010000294.1:0-4732 GCA_050015235.1 Methylomonas sp.
ACAGGTTTTAAGTCCAGCCGAGAATTTATGGGCAAAATCAAATGACTTTACTAGTGATTTGTGGCCTTACACGGGCGGCTTGACGCCTACAGCCGGGGCTGTAACTTCGCCCACTGGCAGTTCGATGACGCAGCTTGCTTGTACAAGCACGAGTAGTTCGTACATGTTAACTGCTGCAAATATTGCATTGCCAAACAATCCAACAAAGGTCAGTTTTGTAGTAGAAGTAAATACTGGAGCAACCGCTTCCGATAGCACTAATGCAACGGGACGGACAATTGTATGGGGGATTAATAACACTTCTGTTGAAACCGCAATTTTCCTGGAAGGCCCTGCGCAATTGGTGGAATTTGAATTTGTTCCGCCCGCTGCAACAGGCAATCAGTTTTATATAACCCTTAGCGGCGCACCGCATCAAAACGGATTAGGTCTGGAAAGCGGTCATGCCATTTATATCTCAGACTTCACACTTAATGCCGGTGTTGCATACAAAACCCCCGCTGTGACGACAGGATCAGCTACTAGCAACCAATCTGTTAGCATGGCGGCTGGTCTTGGGGCTGCAACTTCCTTGGTTCCTTATGACACCGTGACTAACGTTAGTTACCCTCAGATCAATGTCCAAGAGGTTTCAGCCGGATTTTATGTTGTCAGTAGTTCGCCCTTGAATGCTGCGCTTAATCAGTTCGGGCAATATACTGGTACTGTAATAATCCGTACGAATGCGCCAGCTGGCGAAACGTTTATTTTAATTCCCGCCGATGGCGATACCAAAAAAGGCGGAGATGCTGTATGCACTGGAAGCGGTGACGATCAAATAATCAATGCCGCTATTAGTGCGCTACATGGAACAACTAGACGAGGAAAAGGCGGAAAAATATTATTAAGGGAAGGCACATTTGGATTAACGAGCTTCATAAATACCGCCACATCTTATATAACCCTGGAAGGTGAGGGAGCGCCTAATTGGGACGGTTATATGACCGATTATACGCAGGGCGGAGTTTCGTTGGAGGGTATTTCTGGCGCCAAATTAAAGATGCTGACTTCAGGCGTCAACATTATCGAAGGCGGCGGCCCGTTTAGATATGGTACAGATGGGCGCAATAAAGGACAGCATTTTAAAAATTTATTGCTGTTCGGAACTGGAAATCAAATCGGTATTCAGGATGGAACGAATACTGACACTTCAGTTATTGAGGGTTGCTTCTTTCATAATATGGGTCAGTATGCAATAGCCGTGCAATGGGATTCATCGGTTATCAAGGAAAATAGCATTCAATCCAGTAGCGGTGGCGGCATATTCCTAACATCCGATAACTATGGTAGGGTCATTAACAACATTATTTATGACTGCGGCGGAATCCAAGTCAACTCGGGTACAACGACTGGCGCTAATGCAATTCAAGTTGGCGGAAATGGTGGTGTTACTATATCAGGCAATATCATTGGTTCTTTTGGTACAGTTGCTTACCCCGTTTCAGCTATTTTATTGACCACTCCAGCAAATGGCGTTATTGATAATATTATTGAATTTTTGGTAGGCGGATCATTTATTGAATTATCAGGTGCTGCCTGCACAAATAATACAGTTGGTTTCAATAGGTGCTCTATGTCGGGCATCGTTGCGAAGTATTCAAGCATTGCTAATAACTTAGCTGGTAACGGTATTTATCTACATAATAATGCTGCTAAAAACATTGTATCTCTTAATACTCTTGACAATACTCTAACCGGTACTGTAACAGGAAACGCTATCCTGGCTGACTCTACTACCGCAAACAATATCCTTGAGCCGAATATGATAACCGGTGGAAAATGGGCGGGTACTGGTGGCGTTTCGATTGCTGGAACGGGTAACGTTGTTTCCGGCGGCGCTAATGTTGTTGCGACCTAATAGCCATGAAGCGGTACGACTTCCGTATACCTTGGTTGGCCTCGCTTGGCGGGGGTGGATCTTCATCGGGTAATGGCTCGGTGACTGGTTCTGGGTCAGGTTCGAGGTCTGGTTCTGGTAACGGATCAGGTAATGGCTCCTCCAACTCACCCGCCGCCTACATGTCCCTCGGCGCAAACATCGGCCCTGGCGGCGTATACGCCAATCCGCGGCCTTTTGCCGATTTGCTGTATTTGCGGCAGCCGTTTTATCAGGACAACCAGAGCGGGCCCGGTTACTTTACCGCTACGCTGCTGGACGGGACGAATAATCCGGGCGGGACGAATAGTCCGCTGGATTTCGGCGCTTATGCTTATACGATTTCCGCCGCTTCGGTGCATTTGAGCGGGGTATTGGTGTCGATGTCCGAGGTTCTGAACATTCCGCCCGACGCCGGGCCTGGGCAGTATACGCTGGTGTGGACGGGCGATGCGAACGGGGTGATGGTGGTCGGCGGCGATCCGGGCAACCAGAATTATGAGCTGACTTGCATCGCTTCGCCCAGTGGCTCCTCGGCCGTGGTGGGCGATACTTATTCCGGCAACGCCGGCGTGCCGCCGGGGACGTATAATTTTAACGTCGCTTACGATACGCGCAATCCTTCGGCTTATTACATCGGCATCGTGCTTTACTTCTCGGGCGGCACGCATATCGACACGCTGCACGTGTTGATGCCGAATCCGGCTAATCCGAGCGTCAGCCTGTATAGCGAGTGGCAGAACTGGCCGACCAATCCGGCGGCGTTGTGGAATCCGGCTTATCTGGCGGCGATGGCGAAAGGCGGTTTGAGCAGCTGCCGGTCGGTGCTGGATTTGCAGCTGGGTTTGAACGGCACGGGCTCCGGATCGGCGGCGCAGAGCGGCGTGACGCTGGATTACGGCGGCCTGGCGTCGTTGCCGTCGACGTTGACCGAGGTGCTGGTTAAAACCTATATCAATCTGAGCAACGTTGCCGGCGTTAAGTTTTGGTTCAGCATGCCGGTGACGGCGACGCAGGCTTATTGCGAGTTCGTCGGCGCTTTGCTGGGCGCGCTGTTGACGGGCGAGTGTTATTCGGCGATCGGCAACGAGACCTGGAACAGCAGCGGCTTTTTGTACGAGTGGCTGTGGGGCGTTTATTTCCAGACGCCGGGCAGCTGGGTGAAGGCGCAGGTGCATAAACCGGCCGGCAGTTACATTACCATCGACGCCGCCACGGTCGCCAACGGCGGCAACGTGGTCAACGCCGCCGGCTCGAATCCGGGTTACATCCAGACCGCTAGCGCGCATCCGTTTAGCGTCGGCCAGCAGGTCATGTTTTACGTCGATCCGAATCTGCAGTTCTCCAACGACAGGAGCGCGTCCAGTTCCGGCAGCACGCCGATCGCCGGTTTGTTCGCGCAAAACGGCTGGTACGGGTTGGTGCAGCGCTTTTACGTGGTCGCCGAGAATTTTGGGACGAATACCTTTAGCCTGGCGAAAACGGCCGGCGGTACGCCGGTTAATCTGACGTCCGTTTATGGCGGCCGCTGCTATATCGGCGATTGCACCCAGTATACCTTCCAGGCCTTGAACGCCAGCGGCGCGGTGGTTCCGCACGGTTTGAGCAACGGCGATACGTTGTCTTTCATCCAGCCGCCGGACAGCGCCACGCAGGCCAGTCTG
The DNA here is from genome assembly GCA_050015235.1 of Methylomonas sp. Taxonomy (GTDB): domain Bacteria; phylum Pseudomonadota; class Gammaproteobacteria; order Methylococcales; family Methylomonadaceae; genus Methylomonas. Next base: position 3,580 of record JBEKBU010000294.1, read on the forward strand.
GAAACCGCCGAGCTGGGCGGGTTGTCGACGGTGGTGGTGGTCGATGCGAATAATTTTCAGATACAGAAGGCGTATACCGGCACGGGTAATTTTTACGACCCGAACGGCTTGTACACGGATTATCCGTACACCATGCAGCAGCTGCCGTACGTGATGCAGGATTTGGTTTATTTTAACAATATTACCGGTTACAGCGGCTCGCAAGACCCGAACGTCTCTTACGGGCTGATCGCGCCGAATATCTGGAATTGGCTGGCGGCCGGGGCCGGGGCCAACGCCGGCAAGATTTTGAATATCGTCGAGGCGCAATCCTCCGACGCCGGCACCATCACGACGCGTCTGAACACGATAGGCAGCGCTAATTTCAGCAAGATTTGGGGCGTGGCCACGGCGCCGTACGGGTCGAATTTCGCCATCGCCGGTTCCGCCGTCATCGGCGCGAACCAGATCACGCCGCAGGCTTGTTATAACCCGGCCCCGGCCAGCTGGCCGAATCTGAACGGCGATTATTTCCCGATCGTCATGGCGCTGTACGCGGACGGCGGCGATAACACCAATTATTATACGTACACGACGCTGGCGGGAGCCGTGCATGGGGCGTTGTGGCTGACGCCGAGCGAGAGTTACGCGGACGGAGTGTTGTTTTATCCGACCGAGGCGGCGCTGCAGGCGGCTTATCCGGCGGCGGCGAATGCCGGCTATTACGCGTATGTCGGCAGTCCGGCGTCGCTGGCCAGCCCGGTGGTGCCGCAGCCGGCGGCGAGTTTCGGCGCTTATCAAAGCAACGGGACGGCATGGCTGGCGACGGCCAGTCCGAGCGGGACGCCGTTGACCATAATGAACAATCTGTCCGCCGGCGTCACCTATACGCTGTACGCCTGGATGACGTATTGTTTTTACGGCTACGCCGCCCGCACGCAGGTGGCGTCGATGACGTTTACGCTGGCCAGCGCGTCGCCGGCTTATTTTTTCCCGACCGTCGACGAACAGATCAACAGCCGCCGCTTCGCCGACCAAATCAATATGTACCAGGTGATGGCGGGCGACGCGGCGGCGCTGGCGGCTTTGTCAGGAACCGAAAACATCAAGCTGATTACCTACGAGGCGTCTTCCGATCAGTACAACGGCATCAATCCCGGCAATCCGGTTCCGG
>JBEKBU010000295.1:0-4696 GCA_050015235.1 Methylomonas sp.
TTATTATGGGCTATCAATTCATTAGCGGAGTATTCTAACCACAATTTTGCATGCCGGACAGATGAATTAACGTAACGCGGCTCGACAACTTGTTTAGAGGCCATAAATTAATACGACTGTTAACAACCTTATAGGTTGAGGTTGTGGCGGTTAATTAAGTTATCTAATATTCACGATTTTGACGCCGGCAAGTCTGGCGGAGGACGCCGTGAATACCTCCCTGCAGGCTTTAGCCCGGCGTCCATGCCGCGCAAACCTCCGCCAGACTTACCGGCGCCAAAATCTAGGCTCGTGACGTTAATCAATGCCAAAACCTTTACAGCCATCTTAACCAGCGGAGAAAACAGAAATATTATCTACGCTTAAACTTTGTTAAAATTCTCTGCTCTAATAATTATTATAAAAAAGCTGCGTCCTATGAATAAAAAGAATGTCATTTTTTTCGCGCTCTGTTTGGTTCTTTTGTTGGCCTTACAGATTAAATTTATTTTACCCATGATGAACCGGATTGCCGCATCCGATTTATTTCTTGCCGAGAGTAAAGATCTCGCCAATCCGTTACCGATTTCCAACGATATGACGGCTATCGCGTTTTCCAATTGTAACGCCTATATCAAAAACAAAGTCGGCGAAGACAGTACACTGATGTTTGGCGAAAAGCCGACCAATGTCTGGACGCTGGGCAATTATGAGTATATTGTCAATGCCGATGTGGAAATCACCCCCAAGGATGCGCCGGGCGCCATGCATCATTATGTATGCCGCATCCAATACGAAAACGGCGACGACCTATCCGGGGCCGCTAATATCGATAACTGGAATATGGAAGGCATTACCGGGATTGATTGAATACGCCCGCCAAGCTCTCTAAGTATAACTAAAAAAGCCGCGAGTTTTTGCTATTCCGGAAAATCAGCGGTTTATCCGGAACGGTTAAAGTGTGTCGCCGAGCGTCTTCTATGGCGGCGTCAATAAGGCCGCGTTGCGGGGATTTGCCGCACACCGGGTCGGTACTATACATGTCGCCGGTAAACAGATAGGCTTGGCAGCGGCAGCCGCCGAAATCCTTATGTTTTTCATCGCAGCTGCGGCAAGGCTCCCGCATCCAGCCGTCGCCACGGAAAAAATTAAAGGTTTTCGATTCGTTCCAGATTTGTTCAATACTGAAATCCTTGACATTAGGGCAATCCAGACCTGGAAGTTCGCGGGCCGAGTGGCAAGGCAAGGCCACGCCGTCGGGCGCAATCGTCAAAAAAGTGGTTCCCCAGCCATTCATGCAGGCTTTAGGCCTGTCCTCGTAAAAGTCCGGCACCACGTAATAAATTTTCATTTTACCGGCAACTTTTTCCTTAAACGCCTGAGCCAGTTTTTCAGCTTTAGCAAATTGCTCGCGAGTCGGCAATAAGGCGTTACGGTTAATATGCGCCCAGCCATAGTATTGGGTATTGGCCAATTCCAGATAATCGGCCCCCAAATTCTCAGCCATTTCCAGGATTTGCGGCATTTGATGTATGTTTTGCCGGTGAATGACCACGCACAACACCATCGGGTAGCCGCTCTTTTTTACCCACCGCGCTACGTCCAGTTTATGCTGAAAAGAGGGCGTGCCGGCCAAAAAGTCGTTAAGCTCCTGACTGCTGGACTGTATGCTGACTTGAATATGGTCCAAGCCGGCCTGTTTTAATTCCACGATTTTAGCTTCGCTCAAACCATAGCCGGAAGTAATCAGGTTGGAGTAATATCCCAACTCCCGCGCATATCGCACTAAATCCGTTAAATCCTGGCGGGTTAAAGGTTCGCCGCCGGAAAACCCGAGTTGTACGGCGCCCATCTTCCGGGCTTCGCTAAGCACGCGCATCCACTCTTCGGTGGACAATTCCCGCGGATAGTTAATATAGTCCAGCGGATTGGAGCAATAAGGGCATTGCAGAGGGCATTTATAGGTCAGTTCGGCCAGCAGCCAACGCGGTGGAGTAATATCAGGGTTGTACGATCCAGCCATTTTTTAATGCAATATTCAGAAAATTAGTAATGTCGGCCGTCAAATTTGCGGTTTCGAATTTCTCTTCGAGAATCGCGACGATTTCCGGCAGCTTACGCTCGCCATCGCAGAGTTTGAGAATTTCCGCCGAGCTTTGGTTCAACTCTACCATGCCTTCCGGATAAAGAATGACGTATTTTTGTTGAACCTCCTCCCATTGCAGACGATGCAGGGTGGAAAAACGCAGGCTTTGTTCGGGGGCTATGCTCATGACGCACCCTAGGAAATATTGAAATACGGCGGCATGTCCGCTACATACGCCATATACATGGCGTCCGCCATACTCCACAGCACATCCAGCTTGAATTTCAGTATAGTCAGCATACGCTCCTGTTGCTCGCGGCTTTGATACCAATCCAGCGTCAACTGCAAACCGTGTTCAACATCGCGGCGCGCTTCGGTCAGGCGTTTCCGGAAATAGATATAGCCTTCCTGCTGCACCCAGGGATACATTTCCGGCCAGTTGTCCAGACGTTGTTGATGGATTTTCGGCGCAAACAATTCCGTCAACGAGGAACTGGCCGCCTCATGCCACTCGGCGCGGCGGGCGAAAGTCACATAGGCGTCCACCGCGAACCGCACGCCCGGCAGCACATGTTGCAGAGAAGTAATTTCTTCACGGCCGAGACCGACCGCCATGCCTAATTGTATCCAGGCTTCTATGCCGCCCGGATCGCCGGGATGGCCGTCGTGATCCAAAATGCGCTGCACCCATTTCGCCCGTGTTTCCCGATCCGGGCAATTGGCCAGAATATTGGCGTCCTTAATCGGTATCATCACCTGATAATAAAAACGGTTCGCTACCCAGCCCTGCAATTGTTGGCGGTTAAGCTTGCCTTCGTTCATCAAGACATGCATGGGATGATGAATGTGGTAGTATTTTTCCATGGCGCGCAACTTGGTTTCAAATTCCGCGCGGCTCCAGGGTTGATTATCGCTGCTGTTCATAGGGCGCCTTTTATAAATCGATTTCCAAACCATCGTAAGCGACTTCAATGCCGACGGCATCGAGCTCCTTACGCTGCGGAGTATCTTCGTCCAAAATCGGATTGGTGTTATTGATATGAATCAAAATCTTGCGCGCCTTGGCGACGCCGTTTAATACTTCTATCATGCCGCCTGGGCCGGATTGCGGCAAATGCCCAATCTCTCTAGCCTTCTTGTGGCTGATATTTTGCAAACACATTTCATCGTCAGTCCAGAATGTACCGTCCACCAGCAAACAATCGACCGATTGCATGGCCGCCAGCACATGCGTTTCTATTTCGCCTAGCCCCGGCGCATAATAAAATTTTTTGCCGGTCGATATTTGTTCGACAATCACGCCGATATTGTCGCCGGCATGCGGATTGTTCCTATGCGGCGAATAAGGCGGCGCCTTGCTTTGCAAGGCGTGGGCGTAGAGGCGGATATCATCGATGCCGGCGATGCCGAACGCGCCGCCGTCGCAAGTTATCGGATGATAATTGACCGTGCAATAGTCCCGCAACATATTAAATATCGGAAAACCGCTGGACAAATCCTGTTTTACCATTTCGGTGCAATACACTTCCAGCGGCTTACCTTCGCGCAACATCAGCATGCCGGTGGTATGATCGATTTGACTGTCGATCAGCACTATCGCGGTTATGCCGGTGTCTCTGACGCCTTGCCGGGGCTGAATGGCGGGAAACGCCTCCAGCTGGCCGCGGATATCGGGCGAGGTATTGAACAATAACCAGTTGCGATTATTGGTGCTGACCGCTATCGACGATTGAGTGCGGGCCTTACCGTTCAATTGTTTGTTGCGCAAACGCCGGCAATTATCGCAATTGCAATTCCATTGCGGGAAACCGCCGCCGGCGCCGGCGCCGAGAACTCTGATTTTCATGATCGATTTTTACGCTGCCATAATGAGTGCGGAATAATACGCGATTGAAATCCGCCAGGCAAAAAAAAGGGGCAAAACTCGCCCCTTTTTCTTGCTAATCGATACGGATTAACGGTTGTAAATGTACATGGTTACTTCAAAACCGAAACGCATGTCATTATAAGCTGGTGTTTCCCATTTCATTGTGCACCCTCCACAGGTTTTGTTATAAGCTAGCTTGATCGAAAAGCTATTAGAAAGTATACGATGAAGTTTTTTTTTACGCAACTAGGTTGATAGAAAATTTCCGATGGGTTATCAATTCCGTTAAATAATCGTAACTATTCAGCGATTTTAAGTTAGCGTCAGCAACCCTGCTTTTGACGGCAACGCTCATCCGCAAACCGCAAGCGTCTAAAACCTTTGTGAGCGTATCAAGGCGCGGGTTTCCTTCCCTAGACAAGGAACGGTAAAGAGCTTCACGAGCCAAGTCTGTAGTTTTTGATAGCTGCGTCATGCCGCCCGTCCGCGCATCGGCCACATTTTTCAAGGCAAGCATAAACAGCTCGGTATCGCCGTCTTCCAAGCATTCTTCAAGGTACAAAGCAGCCGTTTCAGGATCTGAAAGCAGCTCTCTACTGGTTTCATCGAAAGAAACACTGGCTTTATTGTCAGACATGGTGCGTTCTCCTTTCAAAAGCTTGCCGATAGCTGACCGCCTTGGCTTTTGGGGCCGGAGCGCCTGACGGAGGACGCCGTGAATACATCCGTGTAGCTTTCGCCCGGCCTCCATGCCGGTCGAACCT
>JBEKBU010000296.1:0-4694 GCA_050015235.1 Methylomonas sp.
AGCGGAAGGCGAATTTAAAGCTTGGATTAAAGAACGGGCCAGAGTGCATTTTCGCGATCCGGATCAGCCGGCTGCAGATGAGGAGGATACCCGCCCGGCTATTAGTAACGCCGTGCTGGATAGGGCGGCGGAACTGTTGCAGGATAATCCGCAGGCTAGCGCAGCAGACAACCACAAACCCGGTTTAGCCGAATACCTGGATTTATTACGCGGTTTGCATAAGCTTGCGGAAAACGATGAAGCCATACAATTAGGATGGTTGGCGCGCGTCAGCGGTTTTGCCTATAACAAAAATGCCGCTCCTAAGCACTAATCATAACCATGCCGACGCTTGCCGCGCCAAATTCCGAAACGCCCCGTAGTGCATGCGGTTGGGCGGATTTATTGGCGGCCTTGGCTATGGCGGACGGCGACGCCGGGCGCGAAAACCGTTTGGCGGCGCTGCTTGGTTTTCAACGCAAACCGGAAGAACCGCCGGAAAAGAACGATTTATCTCTAACTGTACATGCGGAATCCGTTCAACAACAGGAAACGTCTAAGCCCGAACGCACCGGTCAAAGCCATTTTCATCCCTATCGCTTGGTGAGTTTAGACATTGTGGAAGCCTCGCCGGCATGGCGGGCCGAAGCGCAGGATACCGCCTCTTACGGCGTGTTAACCGAAAAAGAACGCGGCGCATGGCAAGCCGACTACCCCCCGCCCGCGCCCAGGCCGATAGTCCCCTGGACGCGGCTGTGGCCGCGCCTCAGGCAATTGGTGGCGGCCAGCCATGCCGCCGGCGTCGATGTAGCCCGGTTGACGGCCGACATCGCCAACGGCCGGCCGATACGTAGTCTGCCGCGCCGCCGCCGTTTGGTCTGGCCGGCGCCGTTGACGGTGGTGCTGGATTTTTCCGACCGCTTGACGCCGTATTGGGACGATTGGTTTTTGTTAAGGCGGCGGTTGGAAGACAGCCTGCATCGGCAGGTGCGTTTTTACCGGCTGAAGGGTGTGCCGCAACAACGCTTGCAAGCCATAAGGGCCGGCAGGCCGGCGGAATTTACCGAATGGCCCGGACTGGCGGCCGGCCAGCAGCTATTACTGGTCAGCGACTTAGGGTTGGCCGATTATCAAGCGCATCCCTGGCCCAGCAGCTGTTGGCGGGCCAAGCTGGCCGAATTGCGTCTGCAGGGTATTAAGGTCAGCGTGTTAGCGCCGATTTCCGGCCGCCATCAGCGCGCCGATTTGCTGAATAACGTATCTGCCGTGCGCTTAAGCCCGGATAGCGCGTTGCGCCCCTTGCCCAGGCTAATGCCGCACGGCGGCGATATTGTTCAAGCGCAGGATTGGGAAACGCTGTTAAGCATGATGTCGGTCGCCACCCGGATCGAACCGGCCTTGCTGCGCGAACTGCGCGCCTGTTTGCCGGTGGACGGGATGGACGCCGGTTTGGAAGCGGAAATCTGGTGTTTCCCGGAGCTGGACACTGCCGCTACGGCCTGCGCGTTAGCATCTTGGGCGGTGCAACCTTGGCGGGAAAAATTCAAAAAGCTGCCCGAAGCCTTGCAACAGCGGACGCTGGCATGTTTGCGCGACTACCACGCCCGGCTGCCGCAAGCCATCCATCACGAGGAAACCTTGATCTGGCGGCATTTGGCTAAGGAAGACATCGCCGCCGGCGAAGAGGGCAACGCCGGGCGGGCGCGGGATTATTTCTACAAGCTGGCGAACAGTTTGACGGATAATCAACCGATCCCCGAAGCGGTAACGGAATTGAGAAAACAACTCGCCGACCGTTATCTGGAATGGGCCGCGCCGGTGCTGAATAAAACCGAACCTTGTTTCAGCAAATTACTTGAAGCGTTTTCCCAGACCGCGCCGGAACGGGTCAGCCTTGGTTTACCGCCCGGTGTCGATCCTGTCGCTTGGTTGCAATCCCTGCCGGTACAGGAACCGAAAAAGGTTTGTTTGCGGCAGCACCAGGATAAACGGCTAAGTTTTGAAAGTTATACGCCTCTGGAATCGGCCAAAACTGGCGAAATGATACCTTTAGATGAATTTATGAGATTCATCAAAGCCGATGCGAAGTATCATTCAAGTGCGAATCGTATGCTTTTTGAGAGTTTTACGCTTCAACAACCAAGCAAACAAGGTGAAAAGAAATCATTTGCTGAATGGATGCGTTTGACTAAAATAGGGGCGGTGACTAAACAGGGCGTTACTCGGTTAGCCGATCTTGTGTTAGACAGGCCGGCTTTGCTTTGCGCCAATGAAACCAAGGACGGCTTAGAAGATTACCAGCCCTATTATTGGCGAAACAACAGTATGGTCTTGCCAGGATTACTGACAAAGGGGCCGGAGCAGGCCCAGTCCAGCCCAAAATTGATTTTACATACCGGGTTTCTGCGGTTTAATTTCGAGCGTTTCCAGCCGCCGGAATGGGCAAGCGCCTGGGGGCAAGATCGGTATGGCCTTTATGCCGATTTGAATGTAAACAATGTCATCCAACGCTTCCGTTGGATAGCGCCTGGCGTGTTTCAAATGGGCTCGCCTAGTTCGGAGCTGGAACGATACGATAATGAAACACAACATCAAGTGACTTTAACGCAAGGTTATTGGTTGGCGGATTCAGCTTGTAGTCAAGCATTGTGGATGGCGGTTATGCGCGAAAATCCCAGCCGATTTCAGGATGAAGCAGGTAATCCGGTTGAAAGAATTAGTTGGGATGATGCCCAAAACTTTATCGAACATTTGAATGGTATGTTTCATGAATTGCAGGCCAGAATGCCGACTGAAGCGGAATGGGAGTACGCTTGCCGGGCGGGAACAAACACCGCTTTTTCCTGTGGCGAAAATATCTCGACCGAGTTGGTAAATTATCATTGCAATTATCCCTATGCGGATGGCGCAAAAGGCCAGTTTAGAGGAAAAACCGTGCCGGTTAAATCATTGCCGGCCAATGATTGGGGGTTGCACGAAATGCACGGCAATGTTTGGGAATGGTGTGCGGATTGGTTTGGTGATTATGAACAACAAGCGGTTGTCGACTACGTAGAAGTAAGTTATTGGGATCAGAGTTATGCTTATGATGTACATGCGATTGTCGACCCGCTAGGGCCGGTGTCAGGCTCGGCCCGCGTTGTGCGCGGCGGCTCCTGGAGCAGTGTCGGCGGGTACGTGCGTTCCGCCATCCGTTTCAGGTTCTCGCCGGGTTTCCGCGACTTCTATCTGGGTTTCCGCCTCGCCCTAGGTCAAAAAGGCTCGGCAGGAAAAGGCAAAGGAGGCGGGCAGCGTCCGGACAGACTGCCGCGGCGGAGCGGCGGCGGTCAGGCCGGGCGCGGCTCGCCGGCCGGGAAGAAAAAAGGCCGGAAAAATTGAAGCGGCAATTTTTTAACATACCCGCCAAATGGCCGGAGGAAACCTGGCGAAATCCGCGCTTACCCCGCGATTTTCCGGCGCCCTGGGCTGCCGAATGGGGTGAAGATAGAGAGTACGGTTTGTACATGGTGTTGGACGTGAAGGGCGTCAGGCAATGTTTCCGCTGGATAGCGCCGGGCAGTTTTAAAATGGGTTCGCCGGAAGGTGAAGTGGATCGTCGAAGCGATGAACAACTGCATGATGTTACCTTGACGCAAGGTTTTTGGTTGGCTGATACGGCCTGTAGTCAGGCTTTGTGGATAGCTGTCATGGAGAATAATCCCAGCCGCTTTCATGATGACTCTAACAATCCGGTGGAAAAAATAAATTGGGATGAAGCCCAAAGCTTTATCGAGCGTTTGAATGGTATGTTTTCTAATTTGCACGCCAGACTGCCGACCGAAGCGGAATGGGAATATGCCTGCCGCGCCGGGACGGAAACATCATTTTCCTTTGGTGAAAATATCTCTCCCGAGCAGTTAAACTTTGATGGCGGCTTTCCTTACGCTGGTGGAGATCATGGATTATATAGAGAAAAAACAGTGCCAGTTAAGTCAATGCCCGCCAATCCTTGGGGTTTGTACCAGATGCACGGCAATGTTTGGGAATGGTGCGCGGATTGGAATGGCGAATATGGAGAACAAGCGGTTGTTGATCCAATTGGACCGCCTGAAGGAATGTGCCGTGTGTTGCGCGGCGGCGGCTGGGGCGCCCAAGGAAGTTATTGCCGATCGGCTTCCCGTAGCCACTACTGGCCCTTTGTGCGGGAATCCGACGTCGGATTCCGACTCGCCCTAGGTCAAAAAAAGGCATCCGCAGAAGGCCAAGCCGGTTAACAGGGTGCGGCCGGACAGCCGTAGATACGGAAAGTTTTGCATGCCGGGATGTCAGCCGGCGCCCGCGATTCCTTTTTGTCGCATCAAGCCTACGCCAACGTAGGCGGCAAATCGGTCGCGACCGATGCGCTTCACTTCGTTCAGCACATCCTATCAGGCATTCTTTAGTCCCGGAAATACGGCTTAAGGAAGCCGGAGATCGCTTATACTTGCGGTTTTTGACTGGTCGTAGATCAATGGAGGTCAAGTCATGAAGAAAGTAACCTTGGGTCTTAGCTCCAGTCGCGAGGCTGTTAATCGGCGTTTTTTAGACGCGTGGGAACAGGGCCAGTCTCAAGATGCGTTTATCGGTTTTGAAACGGCGGAACTACTCTGGAAAACCCTTACCTTAAAGCGCTGGCGTATTTTAAAGGTTATGACCGGCGTTGGGGCGTTATCTATCCGCGAGGTGGCGCGGCGCGC
>JBEKBU010000297.1:0-4630 GCA_050015235.1 Methylomonas sp.
TTCTGTTGCGCTCGCACAACCTGCATCCATCCGTCATATTGTCGCTGGATTTCCTGAACGAGTGGTTGCAAGAGCAGGGGCTTAGCCTGGAAGAACTTGTGCACCGCGAACATGCCGCGCAAATCGCCGATAACCAGACGGTGCGTAACATCATTATCAGCATGCGCGCCATCTCGGCCTTCGATTGGTCGCAATTTGTCGAAGACGTCAGCCATGTCGACGCCTGTTTGCGCGCCCATGCCGGTTATGCGGACATGGATTTTCTTACCCGCGACCGTTACCGTCACGCCATCGAAGAACTCGCCAAGCGTTCGACCCATTCGGAACTGGAGATTGCGCGGCGGGTCATGAAAAAAATTCCGCCCGACGGAAAACAAGCCGACAACAAAGATAGGGCTCGGGAACCGGGTTACTTTCTAATCGGCGCCGGGCGCATCGGTTTCGAACGGGAAGCCGGGTTCCGGCCGACCATAAAACAACGGCTGCTGCGCGTTTATATCGCACACGCCGGACTTGCCTATCTGGCCAGTCTGACCGCGTTGACGCTGGTATTGCTGGCGCTGCCCTTGACGGCAAGCATACGCGCCGAATTGAACGGCGCGCAAATTTTCCTGATTGGCGTCTGCATGCTATTTCCGGTATCGGATATCGCCATCGGCTTTTTTAACCAATTGATCATAGCCCTATTGCCGCCGCGCCATTTGCCGCGTCTTGAGCTAAAACAGGGCGTGCCGGAGGCTATGAGCGCCTTTGTCGTCACTCCGACCATGTTCGCTAGAGAAACCGAGGTGCTGGCTCAGGTTAAACAGATGGAAATCCGTTATCTGTCCAATCCCGACGGCGCCGTGCGTTTTGCGTTGTTGTCGGATTGGCTGGACGCGGATCAGGAAACCCTGCCCAACGATGCAAGCCTGTTGCAGACGGCCGTGGCCGGCGTCGCCGAGTTGAATAGCCAATACGGCGCGGAGCGGTTTTTTGTGTTTCACCGCAAGCGGCAATGGAATGCGAGCGAAGCCAAGTGGATGGGCTGGGAGCGTAAACGCGGCAAACTTCAGGAATTCAACCGCTTGTTGCGCGGCGCAACCGACACTTCCTTTCTGCCGATTAACGGCAGGCCGGCCGCCGCGCCGCCCGGCGTCTGTTACGTCATTACGCTGGACGCCGATACCAAGCTGCCGATGGGCGCGGTAGCGCAATTAGTCGGCGTGGCGGCGCACCCGCTGAACCGGCCGGTATTCGATCCGCGCACTCAAAGTATCGTCGAGGGCTACGGGTTGCTCCAGCCGCGGGTCACGCCGACTTTGCCGTTACGCGGGGAACATTCGCTGTTTCACCGGCTGTTTGCCGGGGCTTCCGGAACCGACGCCTACGCCAGTTCGGTTTCCGAACTGTATCAGGATTTATTCGCGCAAGCCACTTACAATGGCAAGGGTTTATATCACGTCGATAGTTTCGAGGCCGCGCTGGCCGGACGGGTGCCCGATAACACCCAACTGAGCCACGATTTATTCGAAAGCATTTATGTGCGCTGCGCTTTGGTAAGCGATATTGAGTTTTTCGAGGAGTTTCCCTCCCACACGGAAGTCGCGGCTTCCCGCCAGCATCGCTGGGCCAGGGGCGACTGGCAATTATTACCCTGGATATTGGGCGTTTCAGGCCGGAACATGCCCTTGATCGGCCGCTGGAAAATGCTTGACAATTTACGCCGCTCCCTTTCGGCTCCGGCGGCTTTTTCGGCGCTGGTTCTCAGTTGGGCGATTCCGGACGCGCCGCAGGCGCTGCTCATAGGCTTGGTGCTGACGGCCCTGGCGATTCCAGCCATCATGGCTTCCGGCGAAGGCGTCAGTTTGCCGCGCCGCGGCGTCTCGCTGAAGACGCATTTGCGGAGCGCCACCGAGAATTTGCTCTGGGCTATCGGTAATAGTCTGGTGGCGTTGACTTTTCTGGCCCAGCAAGCCTGGTTAATGACGGATGCGATAAGCAGCACCTTGATCAGGCTATTGATTACCCGGCGGCGATTATTGATATGGGTCACCGCCTTACAGGCTAAAAGCTTATCCGATCACGCCCTCAAAAACCTGATTAAGCCTTTAGGCCGGTCTTCCTTAGTGGTGTTTGGCGCCGCCGGCATCGTGTTGATTTTCAATCCCGCCGCCATTATAAACGCCGCGCCGTTTTTGCTGTTATGGCTGCTGGCGCCGATAGTCGCGCGTAGCCTGAGTTTGCCGCCCGGATTGGATATCGCGGAATCCCTGCAAGAAAGCGACGCGGCAAAGCTACGCTTGATAGGCAGACGCATCTGGCGGTTTTTCACGACTTTCGTGACGGCGGAAGAACATTTTCTGCCGCCGGATAATTTTCAGGAAGACCCGCAAGCGGTTATCGCCCAGCGTAGTTCGCCGACTAATTTCGGGCTTTATCTGTTATCGGTGGTCGCCGCGCGCGATTTCGGCTGGATCGGTTTGCTGGAGAGCGTGGACCGGCTGGAGGCGACCTTAAACACCCTCAGCGGCCTGCCGCGGTTAAAAGGGCATTTTTATAACTGGTACGATACCCGGGATTTGCATATTCTCGAACCCGCGTATGTTTCGACCGTGGATAGCGGTAATCTGGCCGGGCATCTTTTGACCCTGGCCGAAAGCTGCCGGGAAACCCTGCGTAAACCCTTGTTGCTGACGCTCATTTTGCCGGGATTGGCTAGCGCCCATAGCCTGCTAAGCGCCGAACTGGCTAAAATCAGCGACGATAAACGCACCCAAACCGTTACGCTAAAAGAGTTGCGGCAAAAAACGGCGCTACTCGGCGCCATGTTGCAAAGCAATCCCGCCGATACGCAAGGCTGGAGCGATGTATGGCGGCAATTACCGCAATGCGCCGAAACCCTGGAAGATTTGGCTAGCGCCTATGCCGCCGAACGCGCCGACGCCGACGACAGCGAAGTTCTGGCCTGGGCTCGATTACTCTGCGGCGACATCCGCTCTCATGCCCGCGACGTCGAAAATCTGCTGCCCTGGATTAATCTGACTCAGCAGTTTGACGATATTAACCTGTTATCGGTCCCCAACCAGCCTGTCGCGCCGTGGTGGAGACAACCGAACCTCGACATTCCGCTTAGCGAGCTGGCCGGCTTCTATGCCCGGGCGGTGGCGCCATTGCAGACGGCGACGGAACAACCCTTACCTGTCGCGGATCTGAAAGCGCTGGTTAAGCTGCGCCGCGCCGGCGAACAAGCCGCGGCGCTGACGGAGCGGCTGGAGGATATGATTGCGCTGGTGGACAAATTGTTTCAGGAAATGGATTTCCGTTTTCTCTATGACGAAGAACGGCATATGTTCTCTATAGGCTATCAGGTTATGGAAGGCGCGGTCGATAAAAGTTATTACGATCTGCTGGCGTCGGAGGCGCGGCTCGCCAGTTTCATCGCCATAGCCAAGCGCGAGGCGCCCGGCAGCCACTGGTTCCATCTTGGCCGGCGAGTGACGCGCGCCGCGCGGGGTACGGTGTTGCTGTCCTGGTCCGGGTCTATGTTCGAATATTTGATGCCTTCCCTGGTGATGTTTACGCCGCGTTACAGCTTGCTGGATCAGACCTGCCGGCTGGTGATAAAACGCCAGATCGAATACGGCAAGGAATGCGGTATCGCCTGGGGGGTTTCAGAGTCGGCTTTCAACGGCCGGGATATCGCCTTGACCTATCAATATTCGGCTTTTGGCGTACCCGGTTTGGGCATGAAACGCGGACTCGGCGAAGAACGGGTGATCGCCCCTTACGCCACCGCCTTGGCCGCGATGTATTTTCCGCATGCCGCCGTGGAAAATTTCGAGCGCATGGAAAAACAGGGGGCCTTGGGCCGCTTCGGTTTTTACGAAGCTTTGGATTATACGCCTATCCGTTTGGAAGAAGGGCAGAAGGTGGCGATCGTTCGTTGTTACATGGCTCATCATCAGGGCATGTCGCTGGTTGCTTTCGCCAATGCGGTGCATGACGGCTCCATGCGCCATCGCTTTCATAGCGCTACCTTAATCCAGGCCGCCGACTTGTTGCTACAGGAACGCGTGCCGCAAGGCGCCGATACCGGCAGTTTTCCATTGCTGCAGACTCAGGCCGAAACCAAGGAAACCGTGCATGCGCCGGTGCGGCGCGCGCCGTCGCCGATGTCCGCGATTCCGTCTACGCAATTGCTGTCCAACGGCCGTTACGCGGTGATGATTACCGGCTCCGGTTCAGGTTACAGCCAGTGGCGCAACATGGCGGTTACGCGTTGGCGCGAAGATGTGACGAGGGATGCCTGGGGCAGTTATATTTATCTGCGGGATGTCGCCAGCGGCGAGGTATGGTCGGCCGGTTACCAGCCGACCACGGTGGTTCCGGACCGCTATGAAGTCTTGTTTGTGGAAGATCGCGTCCGCATCACCCGTAGCGACCATGACATGCTTAGCACCCTGGAGATCGTTATCTCGCCGGAGGACGATGCGGAAATCCGCCGCTTGAGTTTGACTAATAACGGTTTCCGAACCCGGGAAATCGAAATTACTTCCTACGCTGAAATCGTGCTGGCGACCATGCAAGCCGATATTGCCCATCCGGCGTTCTCCAATTTGTTCGTACAAACCGAATACCAACCGCATAC
>JBEKBU010000298.1:0-4604 GCA_050015235.1 Methylomonas sp.
AAGGCGGGCGTTTGATTGAGTATAAATAGGCTTTGATTTTAAATTGCCGCTTACGACAAACGGATTGATAGACGGCGTCATTAATTAAAGTTCTCAGCTATTCACGATTTTGGAGCCGGTAAGCCTGTCAGAGGACGCTGTGGGCGCCTTCATGGGAGTGACGCCGGCCTCCATGCCGGCGGCGCCTCACCCAAATTGGTTCCAAAATCTGGGGCATTGGCTTTAATGCTCGTTCGATGTGGAGTGATTGATAAAACAACACTGTATAAATCAATTATGATTATAATATGAGCTATATAAATTATGTTTATAACTCATGAAATGGAACTGGCAACAGCCCGATTGGCCCAACTTTAGTTTTCACAGTCTCCAAATCGACGCGCTTGAAAAGCGTTTGTTGTTTAATGCCGGACTGTCCTTCGGCGCATTCAAGCATGTCGGTGAAGACGACAAACGGCAGCTAACCGTTGAATTGATCAGCAACGAAGCCTTAAAAACATCGGAAATCGAGGGCGAATATCTGAATCGCGACAGCCTGCAATCATCCATTTGCAGGCAATTTGGCATACCGACCGCCGATCAGCGTAAAATCCCGCCGGCGGAACAAGGCATCGCCGAAGTCATGGTGGATTTATATCGGAGTTTTGATTCGGCGCTAAGCCATGACCGGCTGTTCGCCTGGCATACGATGCTCACCAAGGGCCGTACCGATCTCCGGGATAGTGGCCGGTACCGGACGGACGCCGAACCGATGCAGATCGTATCCGGACCGGTTTACGCTCCTAAAATCCACTTCGAAGCACCGCCAGCGGCGGACGTACCGGATGAAATGGACAGATTCATCGCTTGGTTTAATAACAGCGCCCCCAATGGAAATAGGCCTTTAGCAGCGTTAACCCGCGCCGGCGTTGCTCATCTTTATTTTGAGTCCATCCATCCGTTCGAGGACGGCAATGGCCGCATCGGCCGGGCTATCGTCGAAAAAGCTCTGGCGCAATCTCTGGGTCAACCTACGCTGATCGCCATTGCCTATACCATCGAACGCGGCAAGAATGCGTATTATGCGGCTTTGGAACAGGCTAACCGGAGCAACGACATCACCGAATGGCTGGTCTATTTCTCGGAAACCCTACTGGCCGCTCAAGATTTCACCCAAAAATGGATCGAGTTTCTTATCCAAAAATCCCGCATGTTTGGCCGCTTTGGCAGCAAGTTAAATCCTCGCCAGGAAAAAGTGTTGCTGCGCATGTTCCGCGAGGGACCGGAAGGTTTCAGCGGCGGTTTGAGCGCGGAAAAATATCATGGCGTTACCGGCGCGCCAAAGGCCACGGTAACCAGGGACTTACAGGATTTGGTCGTTAAAGGCGCATTGCTTAGAAGCGGTGAGAGAAAGCATACGCGTTATTATCTTAATTTCGAGAGCAGGGTTAAATGAATAGTCCAATCCGCCTTGTCAGGTTTTCATCAAGCAACAAGTTCATTGTTTGTACAAAGCTTGGTAATTACTTATTATGGCGGTTAGCTTACGGCCAAATTGATACCGACGCAATGTTGGAAGCTAACCGGTTACACTACTCAATTTTTTCTAAAGGGGGAATTTGATGCTAAAAACTTACGAAGCGATTTATAACCACGGAATTATTGAATTGTTAACCGAACCACCCAAATTGGGACGCTTTAAAATGCTGGTGGTTATCGAACAGACAGAGCCAAACGCCAATGAACAAGATGCTGAGGAATTATTAGCAGAAAGTTTTGGCGCTTGGGGCCAACATCCGGCAGCCGAGGCCTCCGCCTTGATTGAATCCCGGCGCGGTATCGATTGGGGAGACCGCTAACCCTTGAAGACTAAAAAATGATTAAGCATTTACGATTACAGAATTTTACGGTTTTTAAAGACGCCGAGCTGGAGTTTTCACGGGGGCTAAATGTCATCATCGGCGAGAACGGCGCCGGTAAAACCCATTTATTAAAGTTGGGCTACATGTTTTCCAATGCTTGGCATGCTTTGGTAAACAACCAGAATTATATTTCCGAGCATAAAGTCGAACAGTATTTTTCTGAACGGCTTGTTAATATCTTCAAACCCGATAAAGTCGGTAACTTATCGTCAACCGGCGGCGATGGCAAAAGCATGGTGTCCGCCTCGTTACTAGGAACGATCCCCACGGTGCAAATTGGATTGCCGTCTAATATGCCCGGAATGACTGATGAGATAACTTGGCAATTCAGTTTTTCAAACCGCTCGATAGACCATATCGATTTACAGGAGAAATTAACCAGCAACGCCAAATACGGAAAAGGCGTTTACTTGCCAAGCAAGGAAATGCTCTCCTTCTTTGAGGGGTTTTCAGCACTCTATGAAAAACGCGAAATTTCGATTGACGAAACTTATAAGGATTTAGCGCTTCATTTAGAAACACCCAAGCTTAAAACCATACCACCCATACTAAAAAAGACGTTGGCTGATTTATCTTGCGATGTAGGCGGAGGCTTGGAATTAAAAGGCGGAAAATTCTACTTGGTATCCGGCAATTCTGTCCATAGGGAAATGACGCTGGTTGCGGAAGGAATAATAAAATTGGCTACTTTAATGCGCTTGATAGAAAACGGTAGTCTGGAAGTAGGGGACACGCTTTTTTGGGATGAGCCGGAAGTTAATTTCAATCCTAAATTGATTAAGGCTGTCGCGGCCGATATCTTGTCATTATGCAAGAATGGATTTCAAGTTATTATCGGCACGCACAGCTTATTTTTATTGCGTGAACTGGAAATTCTGGCGAGTCAGAAGCCGTATCTAGATATTCCGCAACGTTATTTCGCATTAAGTAAACAGGAAGATTTCACCAATATTCAGCAAGGTAATTCGGTTGACGAAATCAATCCTTTGATCATGTTGGATGAGGAATTGGCGCAATCCGACCGGTTTATCAATATGGGTAACGCTTGATGCCGGTTTTATCGGAAGGTAGTCTCAAATTTTCTTTTGGCGTTTCCTGCCGCGTCGAAAAATACGACGAATGGCGGTTTTTCCGCAATCAATTCCAAAAAACCTGCGACGGCGCAAAAGCAATTGACATGGTTTGCGTATCGAATAAAACCAGTTGGTTAATCGAGGTTAAGGATTATCGCCGGCATAAACGCACCAAACCGCTGGAGATAGGCGATGAGGTCGCTATTAAAGTTAGGGATACGTTAGCAGGATTGGTGGCGGCTAAAATGAATGCCGCCGATCCTAATGAAAAGCAATTCGCCAAGCTGGCATTGCAGAGCAAATCTATAAAAGTGGTATTGCATTTGGAACAACCGCAAAAACATTCCAAGCTTTTTCCACGGGCAATAGACCCGGCCGCGGGTCAAGCAAACTTTAAAACGGCGGCTAAAGGCCATTGACGCTCATCCTTATGTCGTTAATAAAGAAAACTTACCGCTCGAAATGGACTGGACGGTAACTGGATAATTCATAGGCTCAACGATTAGTTAGCCTTTTGATTCCTTTAAACTCGTCATATTTCAAACGAACGATTTCCTTACCATATTTATTTTCCAAGCGCCGCACGGTAAAATGGCCGCGTGCTATATTTTGGAAATGATCAATGAACAAAGTATTGATCAAGGCCCCGCCAATGGCCCCAATTACCGGTACAAGTTGCGCCGCCGCCTTCTCGGTGACGGCTATGGAGTAGCGCTTTGCTATTTGAATTATCAAGCGGACAATGGCCGGGGCGGCGTCTTTTTCCAGCCCATTTTTTGCTATGTAGGCGGCCGCTTCGGCGACGGTTTTTGTCATGGTCTCCCTGGCGACGAAATAGCCAATCTCGGCGCCGTTGTCGCTGCTTGACGGGCCGCCGAAAGCCAAGATTTGCACGCACTCGAGCTGGGTTTGAATATCTTTAAGATTTGCGCCTTCGCTTCTCGCTACGTCCGCGATCGAACGCATAATAATCGTCGTTGAGATTGGCAGTTCAATAGTTAACGCCAAAATACCAAATGCGCCTCCCGCCGCTCCGGTTGTCGCCGTTGCCGCCATGTGCCACAAATTGGACGCTTCCGGAGGTTTGCCGCTAAAAGTCGGCTCGTAATGATCGAGGGTTTTAAACGCCAGTTTTAACGCCCCATGAATAGCCTTTTGAGCCGCCGAACCAATCGATTCCGTAGCCTTGTTAGGTAATATGGCTATTGCTTTCTCGATTGGCGTTCCGATGACATTAGCGACTTTTGCTCCGAGGCTTGGATTTTCAAGAAGAATTACAGCATTTTTTAGGGAAAGCGTATCTTCATTGTTTATGATAATCGCCACGAGAAATATTAATTTGAGAGATGCGCTAACTAGCAACTGGATCGTTTTTTGTATTATCCTCCACTGTTGAATTCTAATCAATAACCGTATATTTCTTCCGTAGCCTTACACACTATCTTCCCAAAACTGGTAAACTTCTTGAAAGACGCCTTGGAAAAACCGCCCTGTTTTACCCTCTCATCACCAATGCCCTTTAGTACAATTACCGTTAACCATATAAATTTGTATAGTGTAATCGTTATCCGAAATAATTCATTAGACCAATTCCGCAACCCCGATCCTATATCTGAAGATACGCGGCGCT
>JBEKBU010000299.1:0-4576 GCA_050015235.1 Methylomonas sp.
TGTTTTAAACGTTGTTCTGCGGCCAGTCTATGCTCTTTCGCCAGACTGCCGTGATGGGCGGTCACCAGGTTTTCCCCCACTCTGTCCGCCAACGCCGCCGCCGCGCGTTCGGCCAGACGGCGGGTATTGACGAAAATCAGCGTGGTGCGGTGATGGGCGATTAAGGATTCCAGGCGGTCGTAGATTTCCCCCCACACTTCGTGCGCCATCACCGCTTCCAGAGGCGAACCGGTCACTTCGATTTGCAAATCGCGCTCCCGGATATGGCCGGTATCGATGATCGTGCAGGGCTGAGGCCGGTTGCCGATCAGGAAATCGGCCATTAGGGCTACGGGTTTTTGCGTGGCCGATAAACCGATACGCACCGGCGGCTCGGCGCAAAGTTGCGTCAAACGCTCCAGGGACAAGGCCAAATGCGCGCCGCGTTTGTTGCCGGCCAAGGCGTGGATTTCATCGACGATCACGGTGCGCACCGGCGCCAGCATCTCCCGGCCGGATTCGGAGCAGAGCAGGATATACAGCGACTCGGGGGTAGTGACCAGAATATGCGGCGGGCTGCGTTTCATCGCCGCGCGTTCAAGCGCCGGAGTATCGCCGGTGCGGGTCTGCGCCCGAATCGCCACGTCGGGCAGTCCAGCCTCCAGTAACGCAAAGCGGATTTCGCTCAGCGGTATGTCCAGATTTTTATTAATATCGTTGGAGAGCGCTTTTAACGGCGAAACATAAAGCACTTGCGTGGCATCGGCCAGCGGCTGTTTCAATCCCTGTTGTATCAGTCGATCGATGGCCGCCAGAAACGCCGCCAAGGTTTTTCCGGAACCAGTCGGCGCCGCGATCAGCGTGGAGTTGCCCGCATGGATAGCCGGCCAGGCAAGGGTTTGCACATCGGACGGGGCCGAAAACCGGCTATTGAACCAGCCGGCGACTACCGGGTGAAATAACTTTAAGGGCATGTTAAATATTAAGGGCGTAGGCTGGGTAGAGCAACGCGAAACCCAGCAAAAACCATGAAAGCAACGAATACATTCGCATTCAAGCCAGCCTTTGATTTACGAAAAACTTGATGGCTTCGAAGCTGGGTTTCATTACCAGTCAACTCAGGCAACATTTGCAATCCCAACGTCGGCTTATGGCCAATAGCGTCTATTATATAATTACCGCAATCCTCATAAAGCTAAAATGGTGGACGTTAAGCGTTTAACTGTTCTTAAAACACCTTTCTCACCCAAATAATTCAGCATGCGCGCCAGTTCGCACAAATATCACTTTTTCATTGCTGTCGCCGTCGATTTACCAGAATCTGCTTTGGTTAATCCAGAACTTTCGGCAATTGCATTAATTAATTCAGATTTATTCATACGGACAATTCCTTAAACATAAAGTGATAGTAAATACGCCATAAATATTAGCATTTGAAAGCATTAATTGTTTTAGCTTTTTCCTGCCAAGCATCAAATTCCAACGGTCTTAAGCCAAAACGCACCGCATTGCCGGCATGTAACGTTTTGAATTCGGAATTAACCAATTCTACAAAATGTTCGTTGTCTGATTCAGGCACGCCATCCGGAATCAAAGGCTGGATGACTGATTTTTCAACCGATAAGCCGTTTCGGACAATCGTTGCAACAACCTCGCTTAACTGTAATCGATAGCGTAATCTAAATGTATCGGGGGGCACTAAATGTTGTTGAACAGCCACATATTGTTGGCAGGATCTTTCGTAAGCCCAGATAAAAACATCCCTAAGCAATTCAATCCGGTTCAGTTCATAAACCCCGATCATCGCGTCAACGTAAGTTTGTTGTGGTACATCAATAAAAGAGAGAGGACATAAATTTCGGCGTATCAAGGGAATATTGGCCGCTAACCTTGATACGCGCTTATTGACATCCTCAAAAGGTTGCAGGTAGGGCAAGTGAACCATCAAAAAAAATGCCTGTTCAAAAGGATCTTGGATTTCCGCCGCCATAACTAAAATAATGCCGAAGAGTTCCTCAAGCCTCTGCGGTAAACCGATGGGCAGGTAAACGCTCCCGCCAATATCGACAGCCCGATTTCGAATACGGCCGCACATGAAGGGATCCGCCATCAAGCCATCGGATAAAAAAGCATGTAAAGCAATGATTGTCTCCTGAGACACATCAGCTTGATCAATATTCATCACCAAATATTCGATTGCAGCTTTATGATTTAAAATCATTTGCGTTTCCATCGCATCCTTGCCTTCAGCTGCTTGTCCAAATTCAATTAAGCGCTCCGTGTCAAGCCGGGTATAAGTGTTTCCTTCCAGACGCGACGATGCCCAAGACAAATCAATCAACAGGCGATTTAAAATATCGCGGGCAAACGTGCCCGCCGGCGTATTTTCCGCCGGTGAGCGACCTAGACTATGCAGCTGATCTCGAATCCCGACAGGCAAGTAAAAGGTTTGATTCGGATGATACTGCTCCAAAAACCCAATCTGATAACCGACCGGCTTACGCGACTGGCGAGGCTGCTTGACATAGGTTTTGATTTCCTTAGCTTCAACCGAAATGGGTAGATAGATTTCCTCATCGCTGGCAACTCCTTTTGCCTCAAGTTCTGTCTGGACATCTTCTTTTCTGGGCAGAATGTATTTCGCTGCTTTCCCTTCGCCAATCAGTTGAACGCGTTGCTGAGACACCAAAGAGGCTAAACGGCGCTGTAGCGTGCGCCGCTTAGTGATGTTCATAGACTTTGCAATCAGATCCAGCCCAATGCCGTTCGGATTTTGCGCGATTAAGTCGACGATCTGATCAAGTTCTTGTTTGCTTACTACTTTTGGCATTTTATTAAGATTTATATGACGCACAACCATTATCGCGCCACTTAATGTGTCGCGCAAATTATTTTTAATGGCATATAAAACAATTTATTTGGCTAATTTAGAGAATTCGTGACAAATAAACTTCATGATCAAAATTTACAAGGGATTTTTAAATTGTTAACAGAAATTATCCATTGATATCTTTTAAGGAGCGGAATACGCAAATGGAAACACAACAAATATTGGTAGCAGGCTGAGTCCGTAAAGATACAATCCATTTGCTACAAGTCGTCAACAATCATCAATGTTAGATTGTTAGCGAAATAACTGAACCCTTAAATCTAGACTTGTTTTTCGAGAGGTTGGAAATCGTAAATGGACGACCTGATAAAACAATACTTCCCGGCCTTTTTTCCGGTCGCTTTTGCGCTTGTTGCAAATTCGTCAGAAAACTGACCGGCATGGCGTTAAAGCACTTCGGTGCGGAAGGCGGCCGGAGTGATGATGCGCGTGCGGCCGATGCTGCCGCGTTTCAGCAGTCCGGCGTAGCGGTCGCCAGTCACAAGATAGTCGGCTTGTCCCGCAATGGCCATCGCCAGCAGAAATGAGTCGTCCGGGTTGTCCGCTTTCACGCCTGTCGGCAGAGGTGGCAACTCGTCCAGCATGATGGCGCGCTGCAAGTTATTGACCATCGCTCCGATGCGGTGGGCGGGCAATATGGCTTTGAGTTTCGGGTAGCGGCTCACGCGGCGCAGTTCGTCAATTTGCGCTACAGATGTCACCAGTTCGAAGCGGGACGCGCGCCAAGCACGATAAATCGCGTCTGGCGGGCCGTGCGGCGAGATCAGCGCGGCTAGCAGCACATTGGTGTCCAATATAATGCGCATCAGCGCTTACGCGCCCATTGCACCGCTTCGTCGATGAGATCGGTTAATTCCGTCTCGTTCATGCCGGCAGCGGCGATCTTGGCCTGTTCGACGGCCTGCTCCAAGAGATAGGCGCGCACGGCCTCCTCAATGAAACGCGACAGGTCTCCCTTGCGGCCACCCCCCTGCGCGGCGATGAACATACGCACGGACTGATCAACATCCGGGGATACGGCAATGTTCCAACGAACTGTGCTCATGGCATTCTCCAGTGTTTAAGTCCATAGGTGTTTATACGCCTTTTTGCCAGCCAAAGCAATCGGTTCGATAAAACGATGGTTTGTCGAAACTCTGCCCCCACAACGCCGTTTGTCGAATTCATGCTGCAAGCCTTGCTTGATGCGATTTTGGAAGCGGTAAGCACCGACCAAGTAGCTTTAATGATTAAGGCGCTTGCCAATCGCGAACTGGGAAGCAGCGAATTGATGGCGGCCCTGAGCCTTAACCACTGGCCCACATTACGGGAAAATTATCTGAATCCGGCGCTGGACGCCGGCTGGATAGAGCGTACCCAGCCTGATTCGCCGCGCAGCCCAACCCAGCGTTACCGGGTTTCCGGGAGATGGCTGCAATGGCTGAAAGCGCGGTTGAACAATGAACGCTCGGTTGAACAAGGGGTTTGAAGTCCAATGGAACGATTATGCTGAGCTTCGCATAATCGTACTTATGGAAAGCAAATTGTTATGTGAAGTATATTAAGCACAGGGTGACGGCGGACTCTGTTTGACTTGGTTCCCCCCCATATCAATGCTCTGATTTGCTTTCCATAATAATGCCGCCATCCTTCAGGGCACCCTTTTGAAGGAGGTTAGCATGTTAACCACTTATTTTAAATCCCTGCCAACTATCGCGCGGTATCGTT
>JBEKBU010000300.1:0-8157 GCA_050015235.1 Methylomonas sp.
GCCTGAGCGCTACGGATTTTATAAGTGGTTGCAAACCCTTCGAATATCGGCACGGTCAGCGTCACGCCAACGGTTTCCACGCGGGTTTGCGTAAGCGATACGCCTTGTCCGGGATAGCCGTTCTGGTAGGCGTTCACTACCAAATCCAAGGTGGGCAGGCCTTCGGCCCGCGCCGTGGCAATTTTTTGGCGCGCCGCCTCCACTTGCGCCATGGCGGCGATAATCGCCGGATGCTGTTTTTGGGTGTCTTCCAGCCAATCCCGCAAATCCTTGCGTTGCTCCGACAGCTCGGTGGTTTGCAGTTGCGCCAAATCCGCTTCGGCTAAGCGGATTGGGGTATCGGCGGCTAAACCTAAAGCGTAAACGAGAACCGACACGGCTTTATGGAAATCGCCCGCCGCACGGTTTTTACCCAGCGTGGCCTTGGCTAACGCCGTAGCGGCTTGCAAGCGCTCATTCCTGCCGCTGACGCCTCTGTTTTCGCGTTGCGTGGCGGTATCTAGAATGGCTCCCGCCAGCCGTTCGGCGTCGGTTTTCGTCTGGACGACGGCGGATGCGGTTTGCGCGTCGAAATACGCCTGTATCACCGCATTCAAGGTCTTTTGCAATTGCGCGTCCTGGGCCGCCAGCGCCTGGGCCATCGACCAATTGGCCGCTTCCATGTTGGCGGCGCGGCCGCCGAAATCGAACAATCGCCAGGTCAGATTGCCATATAACGTCACCGCATTCGTGTCAACATTATGCAAACCGGTTCCGGGATATTGATAATGGCTGTTTAAGGGGCTGGCCGACGCTTTCAAACTAGGCAAATAGGCGGCGCGGGCCAGCCCCAGCGTCGCCGCCTGTCCTTTAATGTTCGCCCAGGCGGCCCGCACTTGCGCATTATTGCACAAGGCGATATCGATAGCCTCGCTCAGTAACAGAGGGGTATTGAAATCTTTCTCCGCCGGGCAATAGACCGGCGCTTGATCGCCCGGCAACACCGCCACGGCGCCGCGCTGTTCCGGCAGCGTTTGCAGCGGGTCTTGCAGCGCATCCGGCAAGGCGGGCAAGCCGTCCGCCGCTACGTGAGCCGCATTTAAAAGAACCGGCAGCAGCGCGTATACAAGCTTAGCGCTCACGCAAACTTTCCCGGCTATGTTGCAGAATAGGGCTCAGCACATACTCGATGACCCGGCGCGTGCCGGTTTTTATATCCGCCTGCACCGACAATCCGGCGGTCAGCGGCATTGCTTGCCCGTCCACGTCTAACGTAGCGGCGTCCAACACCACCTTTACCCGATACAACAGGCCGCGCTTTTCGTCTTCTATCGCGTCTCGGGAAACGTGCGAGACCACGCCGCCGACCGTTCCGTACTTGGTATAGGGAAAGGCGTCGATTTTGATCTGCGTGGTCTGGCCTTCCGCCACGAAACCGATATCCTTGTTTTCGAGCAAGGCTTCCACTTCAATCCGGCTGTCTTCCGGCACGATTTGCATCAAGGGTTGGGCGGCCGGCACTACGCCGCCTACCGTATGAACAGTTAGTTGCTGCACGGTGCCCGCCACCGGCGCCTTCAGTTTCAGCAGCTGGCTGTGAGCGCCGGCGCGAACCGCATCCTGCCGCGCTTCGCCCGCCTTTTTCCTGCCCGCAGTCAGGGCGTCGAACGCGGTTTTGCGCGTTTCGGCGATCAAGGCCGCCCGCTGATTTTTCGCATCGCTCCAGCGCCCCTGCATTTCCAGGCGCGCTTGTTCTTTCTCCAGATAAGCATGCGCCGGCACATCGTGCGACTCGGCTAGCGCCCGGTAATCATCAGCCTGTTGCGTCAGCAACGGTAAAGCTTGGCTATAATGGCTGATATCGCCGTCTATGCGCTGTAGTTTGGCGCGAAAATCCCGGTATTCCCCGTCCAATTGCAATAGAGAGTCCAGCCATTTATCATCCGGAATAACCGCGCTTTTGCGCGGTTTAGATAATTTGCCACTATCGATACCGGCAATTAAAGCTTCGGCACGCGCGATTTGCAGCAAGGCTTCCAAATAATCGCCGGAGGCTTTGGCGTGTTCGGCGTCGAACGCGCTGGCGTCCAATTCGATCAACACATCGCCGGCTTGAACGAACTGGCCTTCCTGCACCGCAATCGACCTGACGCTGGCTACGTCCACCGAAGCGATAGTCTTGGTGCGCGCGCTGGGGATGATTTTGCCTTCGGCATGCACGATAATATCGATTTCGCCCAGCACCGACCAGGCAATCGCCACAGCCACCAGCAGCATCAATATTTTAGCGACGCCCCGGCCTAGCGGCGATACCGGCCTGGACTGCAACGCCAAGGCGGCTGGCAAAAACTCCGCTTCCCGCGCTCGCAGTTCCGGCGCATCCAATGACAGCCGCTGCCGCCAGAAATACGTAAACACGTCCCTGTAGCGCCGCAAAAGTTCCGAATAAACCGCAGCTCGATGTTTTATGCTCATAGGAACGGCCAATTATTGGAGCGAATGGTCTTCAGCCTGATCGCCCGCATCATTCGCCGTTTGCAAACTGTACAAATGCGCATAAATCCCTTCGGGTTGATTCATTAACTCGGCATGCGTCCCGCTTTCGGCCAGTTGACCGCGCTCCATGACGATAATCCGGTGCGCGTCGCGCACGGCCGATAAGCGATGGGCGATGATCAACACCGTCCGCCCCTGGCAAATCATACGCATATTGTCTTGTATCACTTTCTCCGATTCGTAATCCAGCGCGCTGGTGGCTTCGTCGAAAATCAGGATTCTGGGATTGCTAATCAAGGCTCTGGCGATGGCGATGCGCTGCCGCTGTCCGCCGGACAAACCCACGCCGTGCTCGCCGACCAAGGATTCGTATGCTTCCGGCAGTTCGCAGATGAATTCGTGCGCGCCCGCCAGTTTGGCGGCGGCGATAATGGCTTCGATCGGCAAGGCCGGATTGGCGAGCGCGATATTATCGCGGATCGAGCGCGAGAACAGCGTATTTTCCTGCAACACCACGCCGATTTGATGCCGTAACGAGGCGGTGTCGATCACGCCGATATCCTGGCCGTCTATCAACACCCGACCCCGGTCCGGCACAAACAAACGCTGCACCAGCTTGGTCAATGTGCTTTTGCCAGAGCCGGAACGGCCGACGATGCCGATGATTTCGCCCGGAGCGATCGACAGATTGATGTCGCGCAGCACATCCGCGCTATCCGGACGGTAGCGGAACGATACCTGGTCGAATTTGACCGCGCCGGCAATTTGCGGGATGCGCGTTTTCTGGCCGACGATTTCGGTGCGGGTATTGAGAATATCCCCCAAGCGGCTCATGGATACGCCCACCTGCTGAAAATCGTTCCACAGCTGCGCCAGACGCAGAATCGGCGTCGAAACCTGATCGGCAAACATGGTAAACGCCACCAGTTCGCCTACTGTCAGCTGGTTGTCGATGACCTGCAAAGCACCCAGCCACATAATAGCCGCTTTCACCAGCTTGCTGATCAGCGTAACGCCGCAATTGGCGAAATTAGCCAGGTTAGCCGCGCCAAGGCCGGCCGTCACGTAAGCCGCCAACTGTTTCTCCCAGTGGTGTATCCAGTGCGGCTCCACGGCCAAGGCTTTCACAGTGTCGATGCCGGTGATGGTTTCCACCAGAAACGCCTGATTCTCGGCATTGCGGTTAAACTTGTTTTCAAGGCGGTTGCGCAGTAACGGCGTCAAAAGCAGCGACAGGCCTATATAAAGCGGTATGGATAGGGCGACAATCAAGGTTAACCACGGGCTATACCAGAGCATAATGGCAAAAAACACAAAGGAAAACAGCAAGTCCATCAGCAAGGTGACGGCATTGCCGGTTAAAAACGAACGGATATTCTCCAGTTCGCGGATTCTGGCTACCGAATCGCCAACCCGGCGCGCCTGAAAATACGCCATCGGCAAATCCAGCAAATGCCGGAACAGCCGTGCGCCCAGCTCCACATCGATTTTGCTGCTGGTATGCGCGAACACCCAGGTGCGGATGCCGGTCAGCAGCGTCTCGAAGGTAATGGCGATAATCAGGCCGATGGCGACGACATTTAGGGTTTTCATGGCGTGGTTCACCAGCACCTTATCCATCACCACCTGAAAAAACAACGGCGTCACCAGGCCGATAATCTGCAAAACAAACGACACCAGCAGAACCTCGGCAAACAATTTGCGGTATTTGATCAGCGCCGGAATAAACCAGGTAAAATCGAAGCGGGCGGCGTCGCCGGCATAACTGGCTTTTGACGTTAAAAAAATCAATTCGCCGTTCCACAGATCGAGTAGTTCGGACAATGAAATCAATTGCGGCGGCTGATTAACCCGCTGTATCAATAGTTTCGCCGCGGAAGGCCGCGTAGCGTTAGCGGAGGCCGTTTCGCCCGCCGGCGCCGTAACGTATTTGGCCAATATAAAAAACTGCCCGTCCTTATCCTGGGCTATCGCCGGCAATGGCGCCAGCGGCAGCCGCTCGACAGGCTGTTTGAGCAGCTTGGCGCTAAAACCCAAACTTTGCGCCGCCAACTTCAACGTGCGCGCATTAAAGCGGAATTGCCCATCATTAACAAAGCGGTCAACCCGGAATCTGTGTCCGATGCAGCGGATTGAGGGTTATTCATGGAAGACTATCCTGTCGTTTAACTATGATTGAAGAGAATGGTTATTGCGGAATAATAATGATTATTCAATTAGCATGGCAAATATATCTAACTGTTCAAGCTTGGCTTGAGCAGCCCAGACTTTAATAATATATTAATTCCAGCAATCTTAATAACTATTAATTAGTGAGATATCTCAAACTTTATTTACAGTCGCTTCAAGACGCCCTTTGTATAAGTTAGCAAATGGCTTTTTCAAAATTTTATATAACAATAATTTCATCTATTTACAGGCAGCATGATAACTGAGTTGCTAATTTTTCTAAAAGTTTATTTGCACCCAATAGCGATTAGAATCTCGATTGACTAAAACAAATGAATTTGTTAACGTTGCGCACAAGTTCACATATAGCAAGAAGGATGCATGCTCCTTTCTAAGCGGTTTATGGAAGAGGCTTATTCAGTTGTGCCGAATTGCAGATATTTATTTCAAATAGCGTTTGCCAACCTTGTCAGTGATGCTTGCTGGGTTCCTTACACAGGTGGAGTATCATTCTCTACTGTGATTCCTGATTACCCATAAACCTCAGCTAATTTAAGAAGCCTACCCGGCATAGGCGGCGTTCTAACGGCGACATAAGCAAACCGAGGCAATAGATCGCCTAATTGAAACCTGCGATTGAAGCGATAACAAAATTCAGCCAGATAGCGTGGAAGATGATTGGGGTTGATAGCATGGTAAGTGCCATTGATAGCTCTTTTTACGTTGCCTATCATGGTGTTAACCCAAGCAAATTCTTCACGGGTCACACTCTTAGGCCCGCCACCCGTAACAATGGTGTAATGATGACAGCCAGCAGATAGCACCGTCGAGAAACAGGCCAAGCCATCTGAATAAACAAAGCTTCCAGGCACTAAATGATGTTTTGCCCATCGGGCAATTTCTGTGGACTGAAAGCTCTTGACTACATTCATGTTCATTGAAATGGGATGACCGTTAGCATTCAGCGCGATAGCCGCTACAAAAGGTGTTTTGTTTTCTGATCCCCGGCCTCTTTTGCCGCCACGGCGCTCACCACCCCAGTAAACGTCATCCAGTTGAATGATACCGCCTAGTGGTTTGCTGTCATCGCGCTCTTTCATGACCTGCATGATTTTTTGTTTTATGCTCCAAGCCGTGTTGTACGATACGCCAATCTGCCGCTTGAGAGCCAAAGCCGAAAGCCCTGTTTTCGCCTGAGTAATCAAATGGATAGCCATAAACCAAGTTGTCAGCGGCAGTTTGGTGCTCTCAAAAATCGTACCGCTGATCACTGAGGTCTGGTGATGACACTTTGAACATTGATACAGGTTGCGGGTCTTGATGACCGTATAATGGGCTGATCCACAGTCAGGACAACGGAATCCGTCCGGCCAACGCCATTTAAAAAGGGCTTGGATGCATTGTTCTTCTGTGCCGTAATCCTTGATAAAATCGGCAAGGCTGTAGCCTTTTTGGAATTGCACTTTATTCTTGCTCATAGCACTTCTCCAATTGAATCAATGACCTTTCGACAATAGAAATCGGCTATAGTTGCTGAATTTCATGGGTAATCAGGAATATTTATTTACGAATAGCGTTTACCTACTCTTGATGTTTTCTTAATAGAGGATGTGATCCATAAAGATGTTCGTTCGCGAATGATCCGGCGTAATTATTTAGCGCATCCCATTAGGCTTTTAAACTGGATTTCATATAAGTATTTTAAACTATATTTAGTTAGGAATATTAATTAGTCTATTTTCTAAATTAATAGAGTCAATAGGGTTAGAGATAATTTATTCTTCGACCCTTACTTTAGACTATAATTCTTGTAATGTTCAAGAGAGATAAAGATGGCGCACGAATTCACCCTTAAACTTATGCTCCATAAGATTTTTTATTTGCATTTTGCTTGTTTGAATCATACAAAGTTGAAATGCCAAAAGTATATTTTACTATTGGTAATATACAAATTCTCCACAAATCTTGCACATGCAGATGCGCTGGAGAATGAGATATACCGGCAATCTCTAATTGCATATTCTTCATTAGAGAAAGCATCTCAAATTGCGGTATTAGACTCAACAGTTTCAGCTCAAGATATGGTTCGCATAAGAGTACCTAGACATCAACCATTTCTTCAATTCACGCGTAATATACCTGGGGTAACTTCTCAACTCGAATTGTCTCTGATGTATTTTAATTTACAGGATCAGAACGGCTACATTGTGGGGATAAATCGCCCAGGTCGAATAGAACGATTAGAGCTAAAGCCATCAGATTTAGATAAAAATACTAGTTATATGGGCATTATGAGTCTTGAATCGCTTAATCTTCAATTGAAAACTATCGAACAGAAAAATAATTATAGGTTAGACGTTGTTAAATTTTCAAAAATTGGTTTTTATCTTGACGAAGCCTTAGTTTACGCAGAGAGCATTCTGGTTTCAGATTTAAGTCGTAATATGGATAGTTATAGTTATGGCGCTTATGGTTTACTATTCAAGCTGGATCGATCACGTGGAAGTGCCCACTTGGTTACTATTAAACCATTGTGGTCTGGTTCAATATCAAAAAATTCTGTGCCATGGTCGCAATAATTAAAGTTATACCAATAGAAAAATACAAACTCACCTTAATTTCGTTCAGATAGGATATAATGTATGACTATTAATTCGCCAGTTTTGTTAAATCAGAACTATATTAACAATACTTTAATTCCCAACTATGAGACAGTCGCATTTAACACTGAAGATTCAAATATTTCAACCTATCTAACCACCTTCTCTAATGCTGGTGGTCAAAGTAGCGCATCATTTGGCTTGTTTCAATTTAATGTTGGCTCCAATCCAAATGCTAGTTCTTTTCTTTCCTCTGTTGGTTTCACGCAGTCACAAATTAGTTTTCTTTCTCAGACGGGTCTTACAAACAGTCAACTCGCTCCATACAGCGCTCAATTACAAGCAACACTTCAAAATTCAAATAATGCATCTCTGTTACAGCAATTGAATAATCAATGGGCTGCTGGATTAGTAAACCAGCTTCAAAATGCCTTAAATGTTATTTATCAAGTCAATCCTAATATTGCAAACCAAATATATCAAAGTCAAGCTTTGCAGTTAAGTCTTATGGATTATGCAAATCAATTTAATATGAGCATAACTGGACCGATGGTTAGTTGGCTATCCGGCCAACCTGTTAATCAAACAAATATTCTACTCACATCAAGTCATCTTTTGACCGAAAATGATATATATAGCTTCATATCTGGCACTGGTCAAGGCAAACAAGATCCTGTGGGTACAACAGCACGTCAAAGCCGATTAACTGCAAGTCTTCAAAAACTCTTTCCATCCCCAGCCAGTTGGAACTTATTCACTCCCACTTCAATCAATTCATCAGTTAATAGCGACTTCACCGCCGCCACCCAAGCCATCCGCCTCGACCCCCTGGTCTTCGAACTCAAGGGCAGCAGCCTAAACACCACCGGCATCAGCACTACCAACCCCATCTACTTCGACTTCACCGGCAACG
>JBEKBU010000301.1:0-4555 GCA_050015235.1 Methylomonas sp.
CTGCGTAGCAAAATGGTTATGCAGCGGCCTGCAAAGCCGTCTATACCGGTTCGATTCCGGTCGCAGCCTCCATTGAATTCAATGTCTTAACTCTTTTTGTTCCTGTCAATTTTTTTCTTGCAAAAACGTCTAAAAGTAACAGTACCGAATGGTTAAAACCAATCAAAAACAATAACCACTTAAAAAACATATCTATTTGCTTTTCCACGTTACTTTAACATTTGTACTTATCGAACGTGCAGGACAGAAGTTGTTCGATAACCTCTAAATGATGGCTTCTGGGCAGGAAATGACACCCGCTCCCTCGTATTTTGATCTTGACGTTCACGGATATTTTCGAAAATAGCGTCAGGATCGTGATTGAATTGATTCGCATATTCCTCTCTAAGCTCACGCGTTTCTTTTACTATCGGATCTTCCCACATTGGTTTAACCCTCCATCAGTTCTTGAGGCGTTCAGATAATTGGCGCGCCCTACCCTAAAAGAATTAGTAAAAATCATTAAACTTTCAATTCATATTTTCCGGCAACCAGGAACCGCCAGCTTGCCACCAAAATGGAAAGGAGTCATTTGTTTTGGCTGCATGAACCACCGGCATTATGAAAACCGTTAGCGTAGACACCACCTCATTCAGCGTCAGCGCCTCAAGTTTGTTTTTTCTAAGGAATCCCAGCCATTGTATTTGTTTTTGCCGGTCATTTACAAACGCAAGGGTGAGACCAAATGGCGCATTATCAGAGAAGTTCGTTTTACGGCGAGCAAATGTTGCCTGAATCGCTTGACGGAGGATTTCACCGTCGAATTCGCTATAGCTGGCAAGCACCCAGAGATCGAAGTAGTCCTTCATACGGCTGTTTGCTATCCCCAAAGACGTAAGTGCTTCGAATTTCTCCGCCACAACTGTGTAACGCGGATAAACTCTCAGCTTTGGTGGTGCGAACTCTCGCAGAATGATGGGGTATTCAGCGTTTTCAGGCTCAGGTGTAACAGCATCTCCAAAACCGATATCCACCTGAACCTGACAACGCGCGCCATCAATGAGTCCAAGCAAAATAACGCGCGCACCCGAATAATTGGCTTCCTTGCGAATCTCGCTAGCCCGTACGGTATCGGATTGAAATGCGACACCATCCATCGTATCGATTTTACATATTTCCGTGAAGATTTGCTCAATGTCCGGTAGCGCACTCGATCCGAAACCCAAAAAATCCGCGTCCCTCGTCGAACGATGAGGTATGTCAAACCAGATATCGAATAGAAGCGCGCCTTTTAGCAGAAACTGTTCCGCATATTTAGAAATGCTGATGCGGTAAAGCATACGCTCTATCGCGTAACGGGTTAGCACTAGATTGAAATCCTGATTTTTTGCGCGGGCATAATTGAGCAATCGGCCACGGACCGAGGCCGCCAAGTTTCCATTGCTCAAGGCAGGCTCTCCAGGTAGGGACGCATCACGTTAGCAACCCGGCAAATTGAAGCGAAATGCCAAAGATCGTCCATGCTAACCCGCTTTTCCCGCCAGGACTCACGCAGCGCTTCAAGCGCTACCTCCAAGCCGATCTTGTTGCGATATTTAAAGCAGTCAGCCACGGTTCTGGCAACATTGGTTATCCGCACCGGCACACCTTCTATTATGTGCTCTACGACGCCTTCGGTTAGTCCGGCGCCGGAAAACCGGACGATACGCAGCGGCGGATATTCTATTCGAGGTACGCGGGATTTATTTGGAATCGCGAGCCAGACTTCGAATGGGGACTGTGTCGTAAGATCGTGGAAGCGCAACGCTGAAAGTAAGCAAACGATAGCCTTAGGATACTTTTGCGCTACTTCTGCAAACGCGCCATATTCATGAACCGATCGATCAGAAATGGAATAAAGTCCGCGTCCTATCCTCGTAAGCAGCCCTTGCCGCACCAACCTTGTGAGCGCGACTCTCGGTAAACCTTGTGCTTCTAAATCGCTGGATCGAAGCAGCGAATAAGCGCCGGCAAGTTCCAGGACTTTTTGATTGTTTCTTTTCATGTAGATATTTTGTTCCAAATAGTCGGTAATTGTCAATAACTACCTACATAAAGGAACACATTATTTAACCTGACTCGCAATCCATGCTCATCCAGGTATATCTAAGATGGATGTTGAATTTGTATTGTATATTTACGATCTTGATAAAGATGGCTCTAAGAGCATGATTTTAATGATCAATTCGTCAAAACCATTTTTTCCAACTTCCAGAGTAATTAATTCGCGTGGTTAAATCCATAAGTTATTGAAATACCTATAAACACGACGGCCTGCAAAGCCGTCTATACCGGTTCGATTCCGGTCGCAGCCTCCATTAATCTTCCCAATAAATAACGAAATTGTATAGGCTTCTTATAACTTAAGCTGATGCGGAATTGTCATAGCACGTTGATCTATATAGTTAAATAAGACACTAAAATTGGAAACATTCAGTAAATAGATTTATTTTAACAATTAACCGGCATCTATACGATCTTTCAGAAATAACAAGATGCGCCGCGCAATCCGCGGGTCAAGTTGATCAAGGTTTTTTTGCGCCAGCGTCGAAAGTTCAACCTTCCACGCCATAGCGTTTCATGACTTCGGCTAGAGGAGTAGCTCTGGATTGACCGGCACGGATAGCCTCAAGCTCGCGTTCCGCCAGGTATAAATCTTCAAGATCGTCAAGGTGGTCGCGAATTGCTTCAATCACGTAAAACGTTATGCTTCTACCGGTTCTGGCGGCCAAGTTTTTTAATCTATCTTCAATGTCTTCGGGTAGACGGATTGAGAGCGACATATAACCTCCTTTGGTATTTGCGATAATTGTATCGCATTATCATGAAAATCGGGATGGTTCTAACTTTCTATTCCTACTAAGCATTCTGACAATTGGCGCGCCCTACCCTAAAAGAATTAGAATCTATCCTAGCCTAACTATTTCAACCAGGGCTTCAACGACAATACGATGCGCATGATCGGACTGAGCCTACCGGCTATGCCATCGAACAACGAATCATGCGCGGCAAATAATTTATTGGGGCGGGCATAACTAGTCCTTTGCAACCCGCCAGTAACAAACGCGTTCTGAGTCAACTCAACCGCCCAGGGATCAGCGTATGGGTTACTGGTAATCTGGCAAAGAGAAGCGGCTCCGATAAATTGAACACCGGCTAAAGTGGAAAATCTGCTACCTAGCAAAACACTAAATCACCACATCGGCAAATAGAGCTTTAGCGGTTGATCGTCACAAAGTCGAAAACCAAAGCTTTGGTAAAATTGCGCAATTTTTCCGTCTTTAGCATCGACAAATATTCCGGCGCTCCCTACAGACTGAGCGGCGGAATGGGCTCGGTTTACCGCGTCGGCCAACAACATACGCCCCAAGCCTTGACCTTGCATATCCGAACGTATCGCCAAGCGGCCCAGTCGCGTGACAGGGACCTGACGGGGATAGCGTTTTGCTAAGTCAGACGGCAAATCTTCAAGAAAAACAAATGCTGAAGCCAATGCATAAAAGCCAAGTATGCTGGCTTCTCCAATCTCATCATAGCCCAAACTTTGATATTTTTCGGCAACTTGATTATCGAATGGAACTGCGACAAATGTTCGGGAAATGCCTTTATTTTGATGCTGGAGCGCTATCTGCCTCAACCAACTATTTAAAATGTCTACGCCACAATCAAATTCGTTTCGGTTGTGGCGTCCAGTCAATGCTTCCAGTTTGATCATTTCGATGCGCCGAGTAATCTTTTAGGGTGGCTAATAATTTGTCATTAGGCGCCGGCGGATTATCGATAGCCCTAACAAAAGCTTCGGCATCACCAGTACTTAGACGAATGACGCGTTCTTGTTCGATAATCCGTTCAGCTTCTCGCAATGCGGTTTGCACGACAAATTGGTTAACCGTAGCGCCTACAATACTTGCGGCCATCTCTAACGTCTCTTGAACTTGAGCCGGAACGCGCGTAGTGATGCGCCCGCGCTCAATAGATGAAGAAGTCATTTAATTTCTCCATAATTTGGAAGATGATAGTTTAACTTACCTGGCGGCATATTGACACCACTTTATTTATAAACACTTTCAAATTTTAAAGGCCCTTGTCTAATTTTTTGCCTGGACAGGTTAGCTTTTGCAATGATTATAATGCATTATCCTACAATTGGAATTTAACCTCAGACCATCAGGAATATCAGGAATATCAGGAATATCAGGAATATCAGGAATATCAAAAATCATTATAGGCATTGACAATTATTTAGTCTTCGTAATAAAGCTAATTCTGATATAGTATTTAAAGGTACTACCTTTTAATATGAGGCTTTTGCTATGGCGACATCAATCAAGATCGATGAAGGATTAAAAATTCGCATACAAAATTTGGCTAACTTGAGAAACCGTTCGCCGCATTGGATTATGCGCGAAGCGATTAATGAATATGTAAATCGTGAAGAAGCCAAGGAAAACTTCAAGCAAGAAGCGCTAGCTGCATGGAAGACTTATAAGGAAACCGGAAAACACCTCACCGGCCAAGAAGCTCGCGACTGGCTAAC
>JBEKBU010000302.1:0-4543 GCA_050015235.1 Methylomonas sp.
TGGGTTTGGGAATCGCGGCGATGTATAATTTCTCCAGGCCGGTAACAATGGTTAAATCTTTGCCTGTTAAAGGGATACTCAACGCCGGCGCCGCGCTGCCGTTTAACGATAATTGGTTAGTGTCCTCGCCTTCTATAGTAACGTTATCCAGGCTAGCGGTAAATTCCGCCAGTAACACGCCTGTTTGCAAGCCGTTATGGCTACCGTGTTGTGGCGTGATTATCAACTGTTCGCCTTGTTGCAAAAGATAATAGCGTTGCGGGCTGATTCTTTCGCCGGTCACTATGTGCACGATGTCGGCGTCATAATCCCGAGGAATTTTCGCGCCTTGCCGGATTTCGGCCTTGTTAACCAAGCCAAACAAGGCGCTCGCGTAATCGCTAGCGCGCCTGCTTTCCTCCCCCAAACGTTCTAAATGCCTTCTGGCGTATAGACGAATACCGTTATCCGCTTCGTTGGCGTGTAATCGCCGGGTTAAGCGCCGCATGAAATCTTCCGCCCGCCCTACTTCTTCTAACGAGGTCAAATCAAAATTAACCAAAGGTTTGGCGTTAAGTAGTTCTTCCGCCCAGACCGCCGGAAATTGACCGATATGATGCGCTTTTAGCAATGTTAACACTTGCTGTTGTAACTCGGCGGGCTCGTTTTTGAAATAATCTTGCTGATAACCGGTTCGCTTGTCCGCTTTCAGCCTTAACGCGGTATAACCCCAGTCGACGTCTTCATGCAGCCACACCGCCGCTTCGATGCCGCTATCCGCTTGTTCGGCGGGTAAACAGGCCAGGATAGCCCTCAGCAGTTCCGGTTCGACATGCGTCGCCACGGACAATAAGCCCAACACGCGGCGTACCGCCTGTTTATGCGCATCCCAATCGGCGGCCCGGCGTTGCGGCCGCATGCGGCCATGCTTGCTCCACAGGCATTGCCTGACTGCGCTTTGCAGGGCCGGGTCTTGCTGGGCGGCGGCGATCGGCGCCAACACGACCGGGCTTATGCCTTGCCGCCGGCATTGCCGGAGCAGCCTTAGCCAATGGCTGCTTATCAGACTCTCCTCGCCGGTCAACTGGCCCAAATCGCTGATAATGAACACCACGCTTTGCGCATGCAGGGGCCGCCAAGGTTGCATGCGCCTTTTTCCGTCGAACCAATCCCAATATTCGCCCTGCGGGTTATCGTCCATTACGCGGATTTCGAGGCCGGTATGGCCGTGTTTACGTTCTATCGCTTCGCATAGATGTTGGGCGTCTTGCCAAAAAGGCCGCATACGCCGGTTTAAGTCCAACAACACCACGACCCGCCCGGCCGGCGAAACTCTGGGTTTCTTCGGCATCCGCGCCGGCATTTTCAGGCGCGCCGCCTGTTTGATCAGCTTGGGGATATCCAAGCGCAGTCCAGTGCTATCCGTTAAGGTTTGCCGCAAAAATTCCGCCTGCCGGTGAGCCGGCAAGATAGGCTGCCAAGGAATGGGGGCGCCGGGCTCGAACGGTTGCAATTCGTCGTCCCCTAACGCATCCACGCCCTGCAAGGCGGGGGGCAAATCGCTGTTCAAGGATTCTAGCGTCGCGTATTCACGCCGGGTTTGCAAAACATAAAAAAATTCAGGGGCCGGTTTGCCGGCGGCTGATTCTGGTATTGCCGGTACGGGCGTCGATTCCGTAGCGCTTGTTTCCGTCGTTTGCCCGGATTGATCGGTAAGCGGTTGCGGCATAGGCGCAGGCAAGGCGTAACCGAAGAGTGGAGCGGCCAGCGCTTGGGCGGAGTCAGTCGGGTTAGATTCCAACAAACGCAGCAAATCCGCGCGGCTGGTCTGGCTGCGGTGGCGCATTTACACGGCCTTTTTCAGCACGAACGCGGCTATTTTTTCCAGCAATTGTTCTTGCCGCTCCATGCGCGCATCGCCTATTATGTTTGCCG
Organism: Methylomonas sp.; assembly: GCA_050015235.1. Taxonomy (GTDB): domain Bacteria; phylum Pseudomonadota; class Gammaproteobacteria; order Methylococcales; family Methylomonadaceae; genus Methylomonas. Next base: position 1,915 of record JBEKBU010000302.1, read on the forward strand.
GCGTCATTTCGTTCAGCGCCTGAAATAAATCCAGGTACTCCGCAAGGCCGGGTTTAATCAAGCCTTGCTTGGCCGCCGCTTCCCGGTCTTGGATTAACTGTTGCGCGGCCAGGCGTTTGATTTCCTTGCCGCAGGCGCTGTCGTTATAATGGACATTGGCGCGCTCCAGCAGCCAATTTTCGTAGTCGTTATCGGCCACGGTCAAATGCAATACCAAACAGCGGCGCATGAAAGCCGGCGGCAATTCCCGTTCGTCATTGGTGGTGATGATAACCAGCGGCGCCGTGTGACCGGCATACCCGACACTATCTTCCAGCAACGGCACTTCAAAACCCCGATTGCCCAACACTTCCAACAAGCTATTCGGCAACGACGGCTCCGCTTTGTCGATTTCATCGATTAAAAGCACCGCGCCGTTGCCGCGCGCATCTTCGTTCACGGTTTGCGGCTTGTAGACCTTGTGCCGGCAAACATCGTATTGTTCTTGAGCGGTTTTCGAGCAAAACGCCCACCATAAAACGCCCGGATTCAGATAGTTTTTCGGATTAAGTTCATCGCCTTTCATACCGGCATGCGCGTCATTCAACCGCGCCACCGGATCGAAGCGCCATAGCAAATCCTGGCCTTCGGTATTGATGTTTATGACTTCGGCGATAAACTGGCGATTTAATTTAGCCGCCGCCGCCCGCGCCAGAAAGCTCTTGCCCATGCCGGGCTCGCCTTTGACCAACAGCGGGCGTTGCGTCGCCAGAGCCATTTCCAGCGCATAGGCCGATCTTTCGTCTAGCAGGTAATTGCTTTCCGGCCAGGCGCCGCAGGCTGGAAAATGGATGGTTTCGTTGGCGGTGAAATGAGTTAAGCTCATGGGTTTTAGTTGTATTGTTTTAACATGCTGAAAAATTCATTGACTTGGGCGCATAGTTTAGGTTCTATTTTGGCGGAATCCGTACCGTAGCTGACTAAGGGTAAGTTGGGTAATATTTCCCGCAAGGCGGCGCATACCTTGTTATTGTGCAACGGGTGATGTTCGGAAGATGATTTTTGTGGAAATTCCACTCGGATTAACTGCGGACTGTCTCCTTGTCGACGCGTGTAGATTGTTTCATTAAGCACATCCCAAGCAAATTCATCCAGTTTTTCCACAGGTTTTTGCCCATACATCGACTCATGGACTTTATTTACGGCAATATCGGTTGCATAGGCAATCTCATTAGCGTTTGCTTTCGGATCCCAGCCAACTTCGCGGAACATATCTTCGCCGTCTATCGCATATTGGCCTCTTGCCGCTTGATGGACAATGACACCTTCTTTAAGATCATAGAATAAATCAGGGGTTAAGCCAAATCGTGCCGCCAGATAAATTTCTACCGCCAGACGCGTCCTTACCGGCAACCGGTAGACTAGATTCACCACGGGAATGTCGCCCGGCTTGGAAAAAAAACCTAAAAACAGTAGGAACAAGCTTTGCGCCGCGTTGATTTGTTTAACTTCATTTTTCAAAACCGCGCCCACAATGTTGCGGTATTGTTCCAACAGGTTGATCGGGTCTTTGATAATTTCGTTCTCGAAACCTTTCCACAAATTACCCGGCGTTTGCTCCACCCCTCTTGGCATAAATACACTCGCCAGCTTCTGAAAAAGTGCGCTTTTATCTATTTCAAACAGTAGCTTTTTGATGCGCTCCGGTAGCTCCGCCAAATATTTTTTATGCTGTTCGTCGGCATCATTTTCAGGATTTGGAACAATTTTATTATCTGAAATGCCTAATTGACACAGGACTTCATGTTGGTTTGGCTGATAACCAAATTCTTGCAACCAGTCCTTAAAGTAATATACTGGTACAAATAATGTTTGCTGATCATCCTCATGGCGCATGGAAATAACACCGATTACCTTATCTTGTGTATAGAGCGCCACCGCGCCACCGCTAAAACCTTTTTTAACCTTATGGTCAAAAAGATAGCCAGCACCTCCCTGTAAAGCACCAACCCTATAATCACTTGAGCAATAACGATTCTTTGTATCCCTGTCTATTCCAAACACTTGAATACTTTTATCTTTCCAATTGGAATTGCTTAATTCCAGTGTACTGTAATATCGTTTATCAAAAATTTTGTCTTTCAATTCAATAAGGGCAATATCACATTTAGGATTACAGTGTATCGTTGCCGCTGTGGACAACGGCAGATCATTAATCCCATTTAACAATTTCAAACTTAAATTCGGATATTCTTGATCCGTCTTTAAGTCTTTAACCACATGCTTAGCGGTTAAAATCAGATTGGGGCTTATGGCGAAAGCAGAGCCTACTAAATCCCTATCGTTAGACCAAACGCTGACCACGCTATCGGCTATAGCATTTTTATTGTTCATCGCTTTCCCTTACGGCTTGATCACTTAGACCATTTAGCCACTACTTTCACCGCGCCGTTTGCTTCGCCCTCCGTGATAAACGGAATACCGGCCTTGCCTTTAAAACCGAGATTGATTTCCAGCGACCATTCGTTCGGATTAGCCTCGGCCAATGCTGCTTGCACGGTTTTAGCCAGCGCCTTGATCGTACCGTGCACTTTTTCGCCGACTTCGACAATATCATCAATGGTATTGGCGTATTGCAAGCCTTTATTAT
>JBEKBU010000303.1:0-4525 GCA_050015235.1 Methylomonas sp.
AGAAGCTAAAATTAAATAATCGCCGGCATCATGCAGCTTTTCCCGCATCAAATTCCGGCGCCGAATCCGATCAGCCGAAATTTGAAGTGTGGCGGGTAAGTTTTATGTCCGTCCGCATGGCCTTCCCGACCGTTAATTAGCCATTACTCACCGCGTTTTTTATTCGAAATTAATTGCGCGGTCAATTTATTCACTTGCTCGGCCAGCATGGCGCATTTCTCTTCCAACGCTTTTTTTTCGGCGAATAAGGCCGTATATTGTATTTTTAATTTATGCAAATAACGCCTTAAATGTTCAAGCTCCGTATCTTCGGAAACGGGTTTAATGTTGCTAGGTTCGGGGATTTCGGTCTGAGCAACGCTATCGCTTGACGGATTTAACAGATCGGCGCTTAATTTATCAATGCCCCCAAGCAATACAAAAGCATTAAATTTGTGACGTATAAACAGAAAGGCGGCGGTTTCGCTAGTAGCTCCATTTTTACAGACCAATATTACCGGATGCTGGCGATTCATTGTTCGCAAATGCATGCGCAAGGAAAATAAAGGTATATTCACGCTACGCGGAAGATGGTATTTTTTAAATTCTTCAGGCTCTCTTACATCGATTAAAATGCCGCCCTTGGCTTGCAAATCCGTGGCGTCCGGGTAACTGATGTATTTTAATACCGGTTCTTTTATAAGCGTAAGAAACTGATTTTTATCAAGCCTTAACAAATAAACATCGGTTAAGGCGCTAACGGATTTGTTTCTGGGCTCTCCGGAGATTAAAGCGTCTTCTCCGAATACATCCTGTTCGGAAAAAGTCGCTAGTTTGACTTCTTTTGCATTAGCCGAGGGTCGCCTCGTAATGATGCATTGTCCTTTTTTGATAATATAAAAATAGTCGCCTTCTTCGCCCTGAGAGAAAATTTTATCTCCAGCCTTATAGCTAACCTCACGTACACTCATCAAGACTTTTTGTAAATTGGCGGGCGGAAGCATCCTGAAAATAGGCGACATCAATAATGTTGTCATCCAGTCATTATTATCAGTTGATTCAATGTCTATCATATCGCTACCAATGTCTTCATTTTTTATGTCTGGCACAAACCTCATCATATCAGACTGCAAGCGTAAATACTGAATTTTACCCTTAGCCACAACATTAACTTTTCTTGGTATTTGATGCGCAAGCGAAAATCGCGCGGAATCGCTACCGGCATGAATAGTCTCAATTTTAAGTCCATCAATGTGTAATAATACAGCGCCTCTTATCAAAAAATATAAATCGGGGTCGGCATCGCCCCGTTTAAATAAAAATTGACCATCCTCCGCCTCCTCAACCGCTAATTGTTGGCATAATTCAGCAAACCATTTGCTCGGAATGGTTGAAAGTGGTATGAATTGCCGAATAATACGGCCTTCTTCAGAGCAGGCGTCGACAGCCATTCTTTTAAATCATATTGGGAAATAAGTTAAAATTGTAGTCACTAAATGAAACATTTGTAACTTGAGTTTGTCCATGTTGCCAACAAAATAGTCAGGAAGCGTTCAACCATGATCAAAAAATTTAGAATTTTATTTTTCATAATCTTCAGTCTGTTAATTTCCTCCGCCCAGGCTGTCATGCCGTTGCAATCGGACGGTACACCGTTGCCTTCACTTGCGCCCATGCTGGAAAACAGCATGCCCGCGGTTGTGAATATTTCGACATCCACTAATATCAAAGTGCAGGAAAACCCGTTAATGAATGATCCAATATTCCGGCGTTTTTTTAACGCGCCGCGAAATCAACGGCAACAACAAAGAAACAGCCTCGGCTCGGGCGTAATTATAGACAAAGATGAGGGCTATATTTTAACTAATAACCATGTAATTGATAAAGCAGACAAAATTACCGTAACGCTAAGCGATGGCAGACAGCTTAACGCCAAATTACTCGGTACGGATCCGGAAGCCGATGTAGCGGTTATTCAAATTCCCGCCGATAATCTGACGGCATTAAAAGTCGCCGACTCCAGCCAGCTTAAAGTCGGTGATTATGTTGTCGCTATCGGCAATCCATTCGGACTGGGACAAACCGTTACTTCAGGCATAGTAAGCGCCTTAGGGCGTTCCGGCTTAGGTATCGAAGGTTTCGAAGACTTTATTCAGACTGATGCGTCCATTAATCCGGGAAATTCCGGAGGCGCCTTAGTCAATCTGCGGGGCGAATTTGTGGGCATGAATACGGCGATACTTGCTCCTAGCGGCGGTAATGTCGGTATCGGATTCGCCATACCTTCGAACATGGCTATCCGGTTAATGGAATCTTTGGTGCAACACGGTGAAGTCAGGCGCGGTATGTTAGGAATCTCCACACAAGATTTAAATCCGGATCTGATCAAGGCGTTCGCGCTAAAAAGCCAGCACGGCGCGGTTGTCAGCCGGGTTGAGGCCGGTTCCGCGGCGGAAAAGGCGGGCATGGAGCCGGGTGATATTATTTTGGCCATCAATGGGCAGGTAATCAAAAACGGCAGCAGTCAAATACGAACCGTGATCAGTTTATTGCAGATTGGCGATTCCGCCACTATTGATATTATGCGCGGCGAAGAACACAAAACCATACAAGCCGTCATAGGCAAGCCTAAGCGTCCTGATATTGCGGGCGAGCAATTTCATCCGGCCCTGAAAGGCGCTATCCTTACCGCAACGCCGAAAGATCAAATTGAAGGGGTTCTTATCGAAAAAGTCGAGCCCAATTCAAACGCCTGGAATAACGGCTTGCGCGCCGGAGATATCATTATTTCCGCAAACCGCTACCGGATTAGAAACTTGGAGGAATTTAAACAAGTCGTTAACGCGCATCAACCGTTGTTGATAAATTTACAGCGCGACGGTGAAGGGTTTTTTGTAATTTTGAAATAAATATTCAATCCGGAAGCCTTGGCGGAGAAGTGAAGCCTTACAAGGATGTGAGTTTACAGCGCTCTCCTCCGCCAAGTTTGCCGGCTACATATTGGCGTCATACTCAATAACTTTAATAAACAGCGCATTAAGCGCTCTTTAGAAATATCCATGGAGATAAGTCCATGGGCTTCGCTCAATAGATTTATTCCCGGCCAAGCAAATTGAAATCAACCGTTTGATTTCCGATCATAATGCTGAATTCTCCCGGCTCAATAATACGTTTCATATCGACGCCGATAAAAGACAAATCAGCCGGGGTAAGCGAGAAACGCACGGTTTGCAGTTCACCGGGTTTTAATTCGATTTTTTTAAAAGCTTTTAGTTGTTTAACCGGCCGGGTCACCGAAGCGGCTTTATCGTGCAAATAAAGTAACACGGCCTCCTTGCCTGTAAATTGACCGGTATTTTTGACTTTAACCCGCACATCGATATTTTCGCCGGGGCGAATCGAGGTTTTATCCAAGGTTAAATCACTGCTTTCAAAGCGGGTATAGCTTAGTCCATGCCCAAAAGGAAACAACGGCCGGTATTGATTAAATTCAAATGCCTCCATCGGCTTATGATCGTAAGGAACAATGTCATTTGTATTGCGCGGATAGGAAATCGGCAGTTTTCCGCTGGGGTTGGCGTCGCCGTACAAAATATCCGCCAACGCCTTGCCACCCTCCATGCCGGGTAAAAAACCCAATAATACGGCCGCGGCTTTTTCAACCAGTTCGGTAATAATACGCGGGCGCCCGCCCAAATAAACCAGGATCACCGGTTTCCCGGTCGCCAGCACGTTTTTTGCTAGCCGCAACTGGTTTTCATCCAGGATTAAAGAATCGATATTGCCCGGTGTTTCCGTATAGGGTTTTTCGCCCAGAGCCAAGACAACATAATCATGGTTACGCGCTTCGGCAACAGCTTGTTCGATATTGATTTCATCAGTGTAAGCTTGTCCGCCAACATAAGTGACCCGTCCTTTAGCCTTTTGTTGAATAGCGCGCAGTAAAGTTAATTTATCCGCGGGATACAGCGCTTCATTGTCCCCTTGCCAAGTAATAGTCCAACCGCCGTTCAACACGCTTAATAAATCGGCGGTAGGGCCTGTCACTAAAATACTGGCTTCTTTGGCTAAAGGTAAAACTTGCGTATCGTTTTTGGCGAGAATAATGGATTCTTGCGCGGCTTGCCGATTTATGGCGTTAGCCGCGTCCGTATTAAAGTTTTCGGCAACGCCGGGCAGCGGGCGCTGCTCAAACAAGCCCGCCTGATATTTAACGCGTAAAATTCGCGTTACCGCCTCATCAATGCGGCTTATCGGCACTTCGCCCGATTTTACCAAGTCCAGCAACAGATCGTAGAATGAATAGTCAAATGGAACCATGCTCATATCCACTCCGGCCATAACCGCGATTTTAACGGCCTCTTTGGGAGTAGCCGCCATTTTATCCCGATCATGAAGACGAATGATGTCTTGCCAATCTGAAACCGTAAAACCGGTGAAGCCTAATTCACCGCGTAATATGGTCGTGAGATAATAATAATTGGCATGACCGGGTATTCCGTCAACTTCGACGGAATTAATCATAATAGTAGGCGTTCCCGCTTGA
>JBEKBU010000304.1:0-4513 GCA_050015235.1 Methylomonas sp.
TTTTGTTCCCGAGGGATTTTAAGTCCCTTGCGTCTACCTATTTCGCCACCCGGGCAATTGGAGGCTGGGGTCGGAATCGAACCGGCATCCACGGCTTTGCAGGCCGCTGCATAACCATTCTGCCACCCAGCCATATTCACTAGAATTCATCTTCTCTCAACAGCAAACACCCTGGGCACTTAGGCAGGGCCTCAATAGATGAATTCAGAAATCCAGGAAAATCAGCGATTGACGTTGGACAGTAAATCCAAACTTGGAGCGGGAAACGAGACTCGAACTCGCGACCCCAACCTTGGCAAGGTTGTGCTCTACCACTGAGCTATTCCCGCGTTGCTATCTATCCAGCGTATTATAATGAGAAAAAATTGCGTGTCAACAGTTTATTGTAAGTTTACGCCTAGCGTCCAGCCTTTTTTGCCTTCACACTCGCCGCTCAGCATTTCCACTTCGACGAATACGTCTTTTTTACCGTAGGCGTCCTGAGATTGTGTAACTTTCACAGGGGTGGCTTCCGGAATATGTTTGCAACCGCCTTCGCGGTCGGCTTCTTCGGTATCGTCATAGGCGGCCATGGAGCCTGGCACGGCGACCAAGCGTATCGTAGCCTTCGGATCATAAGCGTTAGGGCTTTTTAAAACATAATTTTGGCCGATGACGACCGGTTTAAACTGATGCGCCGGTAATTTATTCTCCGAGCCGCCGCTTGCGAACAGCCAGATCAAGACCACAACGACGCCGCCGATAGCGCCGAAAAATACTTTCGGGTTGGAGTCTTTAAGCGCCAGAAAACTCGCCAGCGCGTTTGCGGCGGCGTTGACTCTGGAATTAGGCGCGCCGCCGGCCGGCGTGGGGCTGGCCGCGGGTTCCGCGTTTTCGCCGGAGGTTGGCTCGGTTTCGTTTGGATTTTCAATACTCATGTTTTGGTCCTCTTAAAAACTAATTATTATTATGCGTGAAGGCTAAAGTTACCATGCTGTAAAAACATTTCAAGTTTTCGTTAAAAAATTTTTAATATATTACGCTTAAACTTGTCCATAGCAGAGTATTTAACGCAAAAAACCTCATCAAAGGCGCTCCCAGGCCATGGGCGCACCCACCGTTTATTCCAATGAAAACGCCGATGCGCCTTTGGAATCCAGCATTTCCAGCACCATGCCGCCGCCGCGCGCCACGCAGGTGAGCGGATCGTCGGCGATGTAGACCGGCAGGCCGGTTTCTTCCGATACCAGGCGATCGATGTCCTTCAATAAAGCGCCGCCGCCGGTCAGCACGATGCCCCGGCTGGCGACGTCCGCGCCGAGTTCCGGCGGGGTTTGCTCCAGAGCCACGCGCACCGCGCTGATGATGCCGGATAGAGGTTCTTGCAAGGCTTCCAGAATTTCGTTGCTGTTCAGCGTAAAACTGCGCGGCACGCCTTCGGCAAGATTGCGGCCCGTGACCTGCATTTCCTTTACCGCGCTGCCCGGATAAGCGGCGCCGATTTCATGCTTGATTTTTTCGGCGGTCGCTTCGCCGATCAGCGTGCCGTAATTGCGGCGCACATAGCTGATGATGGATTCGTCGAAGCGGTCGCCGCCGATACGTACGGAAGCCGAATAGACTATGCCGTTCAGGGAAATAACCGCCACTTCCGAAGTGCCGCCGCCGATATCCAGCACCATGGAGCCGTGCGCGGTATCCACGGGTAAACCGGCGCCGACCGCGGCCGACATGGGTTCCTCGATCAGATAGACTTCCCTGGCGCCCGCCATGGCCGCCGATTCGCGGATAGCCCGGCGCTCAACCTGAGTGGAGCCGCACGGCACGCAGATCAAAATGCGCGGACTTGGCCTCAATAATTTGTTTTCGTGCACTTTTTTAATAAAATGCCTCAGCATACGCTCGGTGACCGCGAAATCGGCTATCACGCCGTCCTTTAACGGCCGGATGGCGGTGATATTGCCGGGCGTGCGCCCCAGCATGTTTTTAGCGTCGGCGCCGATGGCGGCGATGGTTTTTTGGCCTCTGATCTTATCTTCCTTGATAGCTACTACCGATGGTTCGTTTAGAACTATTCCCTGGCCCGGCACATATATAAGAGTGTTCGCCGTTCCCAAATCGATAGATAAATCGTTGGAAAAAAGGCCACGAATTCGTTTAAACATGATTACCCCAGAACATACAGAAAATTTATATACTTTATCAATCATGCGGGCAGTTGAGCAAGATTTAAAGTATTATATTTATATTTAAGGCGTGTTAAGACGTGTCCGGTTTTCTCGCAACTGCTTTAGCGCGCTGTTTTCTTGCGGCATGCGCGCCGCCCGGACTATCCGCTGTGTTTGCTGTGTTTAGAATTACATAGTATGCCACGGATGCCGGAAATTAATGTATAAAAATCCTTATCGAACGAAAATAACTTCGGAGCTTAGAAATGTCGTTAACGACTGATGACGTAAAGAAAATCGCGCACTTGGCCAGGCTGGGCATTGCGGAGCAAGATATTGAACATTATGCTAAAGATTTGTCCGGCATACTGGATTTGATGCGGCAAATGAGCGCATTTCCAACCCAAGGGGTCAAACCGATGGCGCATCCGCTGGATCAAACCCAACGTTTGCGGGAAGACGAAGTAACGGAAACCGACCGGCGCGGTCTGTATCAAAGCATCGCTCCGCAGACCGAGGCCGGATTATATCTGGTGCCTAAAGTGATTGAATAAGGACGGTTATGCATATTAAAACTCTTAAGGAACTCAGCGCGGCGCTGCACGGTAAACAAATTTCCAGCGTGGAGCTGACGGAACTGTTTCTGGCGCGTATCCGCCGCTACGATAGCTTGAACGCTTTTATTACGGTTTGCGATGAGCTGGCGCTGAAACAGGCCAGGCAGGCCGATCAATTGATCGCTCTTGGCGGCGCTACCGCACTGACCGGTATTCCTATCGCCCAAAAAGACATTTTTTGCACCCTCGGCGTTAAAACCAGTTGCGGCTCGAAAATGCTGGATAATTTTATCTCGCCTTACGACGCTACCGTTATTAGCCGCTTCAATCAGGCCGGCGCGGTGATGCTCGGTAAGCTGAATATGGATGAATTCGCCATGGGCTCCTCCAACGAAACCAGTTATTACGGTCCGGTGCGCAATCCCTGGGATCAGGATTGTGTGCCGGGCGGTTCGTCCGGCGGCACGGCGGCGGCGATTGCGGCGCGGCTGGCGGCGGCGGGCACCGGCACCGATACCGGCGGCTCCATCCGCCAGCCGGCGGCGTTTTGCGGCGTCACCGGCCTGAAACCGACCTATGGAAGGGTCTCGCGCTACGGCATGATCGCTTACGCCTCCAGCCTCGATCAGGGCGGGCCGATGACGCGTAGCGCCGAGGACGCGGCGCTGTTGCTGCAGGTCATGGCCGGATTCGACCCTAAAGACTCAACCAGCGCCAATGTTCCGGTTCCGGATTACGAGGCTACTCTGAACGGCGGTCTGCAAGGCTTGAAAATCGGGCTGCCCAAGGAATTTTTCAGCGCGGAGCTGGATAACGCGATTGCCGCCGTTCTGCATACGGCTATAGACGAATACCGGAAACTCGGCGCCGAAGTGGTGGAAGTCTCCATGCCTAATTTGCAACTGGCTATCCCGGCTTATTACGTGATCGCCCCGGCGGAATGTTCGTCCAATCTGTCCCGTTTCGACGGCGTGCGCTTCGGTTACCGGTGCAAAAATCCGGCCGATCTGGCGGATTTATATACGCGTTCGCGGGGCGAAGCGTTCGGCGCGGAAGTGAAACGCCGGATTTTAATGGGCGCCTATGCGCTGTCCGCCGGCTATTACGACGCCTATTATCTGAAAGCCCAGCAAATACGGCGTCTGATCAGCGAAGATTTTAAACGCGTGCTCGCCGATGTCGACGTAATCATGGGGCCGGTGACGCCCGGCGCGGCGTTCCGCATCGGCGAAAAAACCGGCGACCCGGTACAAATGTATCTGTCGGATATTTATACTATCGCCATCAATCTGGCCGGTTTGCCGGCGATGTCCATCCCGGCCGGATTTAGCGGCGGCAAACCGGTCGGCTTGCAGATTATCGGCGATTATTTCGGCGAAGCGCGGCTGTTGAACATCGCGCACCGTTATCAGCAAGCGACCGATCATCATCAACAAATACCGCAAGGCTTTGCTTAAGGGGGGGTAGACTATGTCATCACAATGGGAAGCCGTTATCGGCCTGGAAATACATACTCAACTCGCCACGGCGTCGAAAATCTTTTCGGCGGCGGCCACCGCGTACGGCGCGGAGCCAAATGTCCAAGCCTGCGCGGTCGATCTGGGGCTGCCCGGCGTCCTGCCGGTGCTGAACCGGGAAGCGGTGCGCATGGCTGTGACGTTCGGTTTGGCCATAGATGCGGAAATCGCGCCGCAATCGGTGTTCGCCCGGAAAAACTATTTTTACCCGGATTTGCCGAAAGGTTATCAGATCAGCCAGTTTGAACTGCCTATCGTCGGTAAGGGGCATTTGGACATTACCGTCGACGGC